>NZ_CP108086.1:910516-1214022 GCF_036186745.1 Microbispora hainanensis
CCCCGCCTACGTCTACGACCTGGCCGGGCTCGACCGTCACGCGGCCGCCGTACGGGCCGCACTGGCGGACACGGAGATCTGCTACGCCGTCAAGGCCAATCCCGACCCCGAGGTGCTGCGGGTGCTCGCGCCGCACATGGACGGCTTCGAGGTCTCATCCGGGGGCGAGTTCGCGCACGTCAGAGCGGTGCTGCCGGAGGTGCCGCTGAGCTTCGGCGGGCCGGGCAAGACCGGCGCGGAGCTGGCCCTCGCCCCCTCGGCCCACCGCTGGCACGTCGAGAGCCCGGCCGAGCTGCGGCGGCTACGCGAACCGGCCGACGTGCTGCTGCGGGTCAACCTCGACGTGCCCGTCACCGGCGCGGCGCTCGCCATGGGCGGCGGCGCCACGCCGTTCGGCATGGACCCCGGCGGGATCGCCGAGTGCCTGACCCTGCTCGGGTCCTCACCGGTGCGGCTGCGCGGCATCCACGCCCACCTCGCGAGCGGCCTGGCCGCCCCTGACCTGCTCGCGCTCGCCGAGGCCGTCCTGGCGTACGGCAGGAGCCTCGGGCTGCGCGAGTTCAACCTGGGCGGCGGCATGGCCGTCTCCTACACCCGCCCGGAGGAGCTGTTCGACTGGGCGGCGTACGGCGCGGGCCTGCGGGCGCTGGCCCGGCCGGGCGAGACGCTGCGCGTGGAGCCGGGACGCGCCCTGACGGCCTACTGCGGTTGGTATCTCACGACCGTGCTCGACGTGAAGCGCGTGCACGGGGAGCGCTTCGCCGTCCTGTCCGGCGGCACCCACCACCTGCGGACGCCGGTCACGAAGGGCCACGACCAGCCTTTCGTGGTGCTGCCGAGGGGTGAGGACGGCGAGGACGGCCCGGTGACCCTGGTGGGGCGGCTCTGCACCCCCAAGGACGTCTTCGCCCGCCGCGTCACCGCCTCGCTCGCCGCCGGCGACGTCGTCGCCTTCGCCATGGCCGGCGCGTACGCCTGGAACATCTCCCACCACGACTTCCTCATGCACCCGAAGCCGGCGTTCCACTACCTGAGCTGACTTCACGCGCTCACGTCGACCACGACGCGAACCGTGGCCTGGTCCGTCTCCGTGGTGCGGACCGTGAGAACGGCCTGCCAGCGACCCGGGAACGGCAGGTTCATCTGGCCGATGTAGTGCCCGCCGGCGCCCTGGAGCTCCACCGGGATCGGCCCGAGGTCCCGGCCTGTGAGGGTCATGGCCGCGTGCACCTCCGGCACGTTGAGCGGCGCGCCGTTCGGGCCGAGCACCGACAGGTGTAGCTGCGCCGGCCCCACCTTCGGTGGAAACACCTCGAGCAGCACCGCACCACGCGCGGCGGGGCCGGAGCCGGCCGAGAACGGCACGGGTTCGGGCACGACCGGCACCGGCGCCGCCGTATTCGCGGGCGCCGCCGTCGAGCGGCGCCCGGCGTACGCCGAGCGGGCCGGCTCCATGGCGACCAGCGCGGCGGACAGGCCGAGCACGACGGCGCCCACCGCCGTCTCGGCCAGCAACCGCCGGTAGAACGCGTAGAGCTGGTAGGGGTCGGGGCCGCCACGACGCCGGTTGCCGCCCGTGCCGTAGTGGCGGGCGACCCATCCGCGGGCGGCGGCGCCGAACGCGACCAGCACGACCACGAGGGCGACCTTCGCCAGCAGAACCCGGCCGTACGCGGTGGCGAACAGCGTCGGCAGCGACCCGACCTGCCGCCATGCCTGGAACAGACCGGTGGCGGCCATGACCGCCACGCACACCAGCGCCGTGTGCGAGAACCGGGGCACCGCCACGCGCAGGGTCACGGCGTCGCGGGCCGGCACGTGCGTCATGGCGAGCGCGACGAGACCCCCGAGCCAGACCGAGCCGGCGACGAGGTGCACGACGTCGACCGGCACGGCGAACCCGCGGGCCTGGCCCGTCACGCTGTGGTTCGCGAGGCTCCAGGTCGTGGCGAGCGCCGCGGCGGCCGCGAGCACCGCCGCCGCGGCCGTCCACCGCGTGCGGCGGTCCGGCGCGTCCGGGTAGCGGTTCAGCAGCCAGACGAGCGCGGGCGCCGCGGCGAGCAGCAGAGCGACGCGAATCCCGAGGGCACGGCCCAGGCCGGTGGCCCACGTCGTGGACAGCAGCCGCGGGTCGAAGACGCCCGCCAGGTCGCCGTCGGCCACGTACGGCCCGTACAACAGGCCGGAGGCGATCGCGGCGGCCAGGCCGGCGCCCCAGCCGGCCCACAACGCCCGCCGGGCCGGCCGTCGCCGCGCACCGGCCGGCCAGCACCACGCCAGGTAGAAGGCGGTGCCGACCAGCACGGCGAACCCTGCGAACGCGGCCCACCGGGCGGCGCCGTACGCGGTCGCGACATCGCCGTGACGATCGTCCGGGGGCGTGACGCCGGCCGGCCGGCTGCCCGGCGTACCGACGGTGAACGTGTAGGCGCCCTGCACCGGGTGGCTGTCGGAGGACACCACCCGCCACGAGACGGTGTAGACGCCGTCGGCGAGTTTCCCGTTCAGCGGGGCCTCCACCGACGTGGCGTCGCCCGCGCGGTGGGCCGGTGCGCCGATGCCGATGCGGGCGCCGTCCGGGCCGAACAGCCGCACGCCGTCCGGCGGCACGGTCACCGGGTCGGTGAACTGCAGCAGCAGCGTCCGAGGGGAGTCCTGGTAGATCTGGCCGTTGGCCGGCGCGGCGTCGATCAGTTCCGCGTGCGCCCAGGCAGGGCTCGCCACCATGAGGGACACGGCGGTGGCTAACCCTGCGAGGAGGACGGCGAGCACCGCGCCGCGCGTCCTGGTGCGGGTCATGGCGAGAGCCGCGCGGCGGTGTCCGCCTCCGCGAGCGGCGCGGAGGCCGGCGCCGGGGCGCGCCGGCGCAGCCCGGTCGCGGCCGCCGTCAGCAGCGCGAGCGCGCCGAGCGCGAGGCCGGCCCAGCCGAGCAGGCGAGCGACGCCGTCGTCGGTGGGGGTGGCCGCGGCGGGCGCGGTGGCCTGCGGCGCGTCCGGCGGCTTGACGTAGATCACCGGCGCCGGGTGTTCGGGCTGTGGAGCGCCGGCCTCCGGGATGTCGATCCAGCGGACGACCTCACCGTTGCTGTAGGTCTGCAGCGCCTTGAACACGAGCTCGCCGGGCGTGGTGGGCAGCGGGCCGAGGGACACCTCGAAGACCTGGTACTCGCCGGGCTTGATGGCGCCGCCCTCCCACACGATGCCCGTGACGGCCTTGTCGGCGGCCTCGTCCTCGGACCCGGCGGACGCGGCGTTCGGCAGTTGCCGGGTGGCGACAGTGGCCTTCCAGCCGGGGACGGGGCGCACGGAGACGCTGGAGAGCTGGGCGTTCTCCGGGAAGACGACCTCGACGCGGGTCGTGTTCGCGTCCGCGCGCTCGTCGGGCACCTTGAACGCGAACGTGCCGCGGCCGCCGGTGGTGGCGACCGAGGGGGAAACGGTGACGTGGGCGAACGCCGGCAAGGTGGGGGCGAGCAGGACGGCGACGCCGGCGACGAGCGTCGCGGCGACGGCGCGGATGGGCTTCATGCGCGGGCTCCTTGCGCGTATCGGTATGTGGAGCCCGTGCCGGCCAGGTGCTGTCACGACTGACCGGCACGGGTTCGGAGGCAGGTTCAGCCGGTGACTACGCCGTTACATTGACGATCGTCACGAGGCCGATCATGCCGTTGGGTCCCTCGGAGTGGGAGAAGATGTGGCAGTGCAGCAACCACTTACCGGGCTCTTTGGGCTGGAACACGATGTCGTACGTCTGTCCGACGCCGACGTTGAGCGTGTCCACGGTGTACGGTGACGCGAGCTTGTTGCCGTCTTGGGCCACGACCTGGAACGCCGCGCCGTGCAGGTGGATCGGGTGGATCATCTCGGGGCCCGCGCCGATCAGCCGGATGTGGACCTTCTGGTTGACCGCCGCCGCCAGCGGCGCGGTCGCCGGGTACGACTTGCCGTTGAAGGTGAACCCGTTGGAACCGTCGCCGATCTGGATGGTGTAGTGCTTGTCGGCGGCGATGTCGCCCAGCGTCGGGGTCACCAGGAGCGCGCCGTAGAGGCCCCGGCCGACCTGGCCGCCGCCCATGTGCGAGTGGTACCAGTGCGTGCCGGTCGACTTGGCGGTCCACTCGTACGTGTAGGTCTCGCCGGGCAGGATGTGCGGCTGGGTGATGTCCGGCACGCCGTCCTGCGCGTTCGGCAGCACCATGCCGTGCCAGTGCACCGCCGTGTGCTCCGGCAGGTCGTTCTGCACGATGACCCGCACCTTGTCGCCCTCGTTGACCTTGATGGTGGGGCCGGGCACTATGCCGTTGAACGTGTACGCCAGCTTCACCACCCCGGGCGAGACCTCCCAGTCGGTCTGCGACATGCACAGCTTGAACACCTTGACGGAGCCGACCACCTCGTAGGCGGCCAGCCGGGTGCCGTCACCCTGGTCGGCGCCGAGGACCGGGTCGTCGCAGGGCGCGGAGCCGGGCGTCGGCGTCGTCGGGGTGACGCTCGGGCTCGGGCTCACGCCCGGGCTGACACCCGGCGACGGGCTGCCGCTGGGCGAACGGCTCGGGCTCGGCGACGGGCTCGCGCTCGGCGAGCGGGACGGCGACGGCGATGCCGTTCCGGCGTTGATGATGCCGGTCATGTACGGGTGGAAACTGCAGTAGTAGTTGTACGAGCCTGCGGCGACGATGGTGACCGTGAAGGTCGCCCCGGGCGGCAGGTCCGGGGACGTGAAGTCGCCGCGGATGGCGTGGACGGTACCGTCCGTCTCCTGGTTGACGAACGTGACCGTGTCGCCGGGTGCCAGCGTGAGCACGTCCGGCGTGAACGCGAAGTTCTTGATCGCGATCGTGTGGTTCGCCGCTTGCGCGGCCTTCGGCGCGAACAGTGTCGTGCCGGAGACCAGGATCGAGAGCGCGATCACGCCGATCAGCATCAGCCGGCGTAACGGTGGCGAGGCGTTGGAGAGTGCGCGCCGGAGGGCCGCGAAGGGCTCCGGTGCGGTCGTATCAGACATGGGTGTACTTCCTCGTCTACTGTGGAATGCACGCGCGCACGCGTCGAGGGCCGAATGGACCGGCGTGGGTGGTGCGCGATGGGGGCCCTGGTCAGGGGGAGGGACCGTCCGCTTCACGGTCCCTCCCCCGCAGTGCGGGCCCGCGGTTACTCACAGACCCCCGGGTTGATGGGGTTGAGCTGGTTACACGTGAGCTGGTTCGCCATCTCCGGCGTGGCGTTCTGCACCCAGCCGTTGTAGACGATCGGGTAGGGGAGGACGCCCTGCCCGCCCATGCCGTTGTAGGCGGTCACGACGTCATCCGTGGCGGTGCCCGCGGCCGAGTCGAGAACCATCCTGCCGACGATCGTGGCGTCGGCGGGGTCGCCGTCGCCGTTGGGGTCGGTGTCGATCACGGCGAGAGTGTTGGCGAACTTGCTCGACGCGTAGGCGTAGTAGCCGCCGCCGCGCTTGGCGCCGAAGTTGATGCCGTGACAGCCGGAGTCGCACGGCAGGTACTTGACCACCTTGTCGGTCTTGGTGTCGATGACGGCGATGTTGCTCGTGAGCGTGTTAGCCACGAGCACCACGTTGCCGTCAGGGCTGACCGGGATCTGGATCGGCAGGCCGCCGAAGCTCCCGTTCGTCGCCCCGGTCACCATGTCGTAGTTCGCCCACAGGTCGATGGCCTTGTAGCCGACGTTGGTGCCGCTGTCGCTGTGGCACGCCGGCCCGTCCAACGAGACGCAGGAGACGCTCTGGCCGAGGAAGTTGGCCACGTAGTACTTCGAGGCGTCCGGCATCATGCCGGTCGCGATGGGCAGCTGCTCGGTCTGCGCCTCCTGGATCGAGCCCGACGGCACGTCGACGATCGTCGAGTTGTTGTGGTTGACGTTCGGCGTGACCATGGTGTGCCCGTCGGCGCTCATCCAGTGCGCGTGCGGGTGAGCCGGTGTCTGGCCGGGACCCTGCACCAGGATGCGCCTGTCGATCTGCGTGGCACCCGGACTCAGTTCGACCACCGCGTTGCCGGCGTTGATGGCGACGTGGAGCTGGTCGGTGTCGGGCCGGGTCATCACATGGGATGGGTCCGGGCCGACCTGGATAGTTCGCACGAGCTTACCCGTGGTCCGGTCGAACACGGTCAGACGGTCGGAGAACCATTCCGTCTGATAGATGTACTTTCCGTCGCGGTCCGACCACATGTTGTGCGGATTGTTGAGGTTGATCTGTGGTAGCGCCACCTTCCGGGTCACGGTCCAGTTCTGCACGTCGACCCTGGTCGCCGCGCCGGACTTGGCCTTGCCGGCGTATTTCTCCATCTGGGTGTCGACCCAGAGCTCGCCGACGCCGGGCACGCTCGGCCGCTGGGTCAGCGCGGGCAGCGTTACGCCCTCGTTGAACTTGCTGTTGTAGTACGCGTCGAGGCTCGGAATGAGCACCGGCTGCTCGTTCGCGTCATACTGCAGGATCGGCGCGGGCGGGTAGTAGGGGTTCCAGTTCTTGGTCTGCGTGTTGCTGTAGACCTGCCAGTTGTCGGGTGTGGTGATCCGGAAGAACTTCTGCACGAGCTCCTGCACCACGTCGGCCGAGCTGGGCACGACGATTCCGCCCTTGACGTTGACGTTGAGCTTCTTGCCGAAGTCCAGGCCGGGCGTGAGCGGGTCGTCCACGACCACAGCGCCGAGCATGTACGGGTGGATCTTGCAGACCCACGCGTACAGGCCCGGTTCGGTCAGGCCGGCCTCGGCGTTGCCGATGAACGCGCTGTTCTGGTCGATCGGCTGCGCGCCGACCGGCCAGATCAGGCTGGTCACCGAGTGGGCCGAGGCGGCCGCCGGTGCCGCCACCGTGAACTTCGCCTTCGGCGCGAGGCTCAGGTCCGCGGGCGCCAGCGCGGCGACCTCGTTGAGCGTGCGCATCAGGTCGAGCCCCACGGGCAGGCTGCTGAGCGGGACGGCGCTGCTGTCCGACGCCGTCAACAGCTGCTGGCCGAGCTGGTTGATCTGCGTCTTGGCGCGCTGGATCGTTGGGTTCAGGAATCCGAGCAGGCCGCCCGCCGCGTCGACCGCCGAGTTGAGCTGGTCGAGGTTGAGCAGGCTGTTAACGTTCACACCGAGGCTGCCGATCAGCGGTGCGTCGCCGTTGAGCAACGGCAGGTTGAGCAGGCCGCCGCCGAGATCGCCGTTGAGCAGCGTGTCGACGCTCAGCGGCAGCGACGCGAGCTTGGTCCGCGGCGTCACGGCGAGGCCGAGCGACCGCGTGCCGAACAGCGTCGCACCGGTGTCGAACCACGCACCCTAGTTATCGGTGAGCGTGAATTGCACCGGCGTTCCTACACCGATCGGAAGCGCCTGGGATGGGGAAGGGCTGACCCCGATTGTTACCAGAACCAGGATGGGGGTCAGCAGCCAAGCCAATCGTCGTCTGATGGCCCGGCGTCGGGCGGCGAGAATGCCGCGTGGGGGAGAATTCATGCACTCCTCCTGAAGTGGGGTGAGATCGATGACGCCAGCCGGATGTTTCACGCGCGACTAGGCGCAGTTAACTCGCAGTGAACCGGCGCTCACGCGCAACACGGTTACGAACTCCTCAACATGGTGCGGCGGGGCCTGTGAATCGGGCTGGTTTCAGGACCAAAATCAGGTCGAGCCGACCGGCGCGGATTTGCGGCCCCCAGGCGGCCGATGGACAAATACAAACGGCCGACGGCGGACGCTACCACCCCGGAACAAGCCGCATAACATGGCCAAACGTCCAGAGTCCACCGATTACCCCATCGCCGGCGACGGGGGGCACGGCGAGACACATACCGGCATTCTTAACGACTCATGAGACGCGAAAGGCCGTGTAAAAGAATGACCACGCCGAGCCGGAAGGCGAGCGTGATGATGTTTCACGCGCAGATCGGCGCAGTTAACTCTCCGTAAACGGATGATCACGCGCAACACGGTTACGAACTCCTCAACATGGCGCGGCGGCGCCTGTGAATCAGGTTGGTTCAGTATCAAGATCAGATCGAATTGACCAAAGCCGGATTTGCGCCCCTCAGGCGGCTGATGGACAAATACAAACGGCCGACGGCGGACGCGACGAACAAGCCGCGTTACGTGGCCGAACGGGCAGAGTCAACCGATTACTCCATTGCGGCCGACGGGACGCACGGCGAGACGCACACCGGCACCCTTCACGACTCATGAGACGCCAGAGGCCGCATGGAAGAAGGGCCACGCCGAGCCGAAAGACGTCCTATGGGGCTGACGCCGCACAGCGCGGCAAAGGCGGCCCCGCTGTTCAGCCGATCAGAGTTGTCGCCTGCGGTGCCGCTCAGGGTTGTCGCCTGCGGTGACGAGGAGACAAGCGGCCTGCCGCCGGGCGGTCAGAGCGCCACCAGCCGTCCGCTGCGCCCCTTCAGGCGGCCAACGGCCAGGGCGCCGCAGGCCAGCGCGACGACGAGGAGCACCCCGCACACCTCCGCCACGGTCGCCGCGTCGCCGGCGAGCGCGGCACGCAGCCCGTGCACGGCCCAGTAGCCGGGAGAGACCGGGGCCACGGCCGCGACCCAGTGCGGCAGCGCTCCGAGCGGAACGAGCGCGCCGCCGAGGCTGCTGAGCAGCATGCCGCCGATGTCGTACGCGGCCGACAGCTCGCCCATTCCGCGTACGAGCACGCCGAGCAGCGCGCCGAGGGCGAGCAGGGTGCAGCTCCAGCAGAGCAGGACGCCCAGCAGGAGCGGCGGATGCGGCACCCGCAGGCCCAGCACCCACACGCCGAAGCCGATGACGAGCAGTTGCTGGGCGAGCATGGCGGCGAAGACCGGCACGGCCTTGCCCACCAGGATCTCCGCGGGACGCAGCGCCGTGCCGCGCAGGCGGTCCCAGGTGCGGCCGAGCCGTTCGGTGAGGATCGCGCTGCCGGAGATGCCGAGCGCGAGCAGCGAGAAGGTCACCAGCGTGCCCACGACCGCCTGCTCCGTGCCCGCCGCCTCGCCCTGCGCCGCCGCGTAAAGCGGGCGCAGCAGCGCGAGGAAGGCGAGCGGCAGGATCATCCGGCTCACCAGGGGGCCGGGCTCGCCCCGCATCAGCAGCAGGTTGTGGCGTATCAGCACGCCGACGCGGCGTACGGACTCACCGGACCACATCGCGCACCTCCCCGCCGTCCCGCTCCGAGAACGCGGCTTCCAGCGAGCGGTAGAGGTCGTCCAGGCCGGGCCGCCGCACATCGACGGAGACGGGCGTACGTCCCGACGCGAGCAGCGCGGCGAGATCGGCGCCGGGGTCCGTGGTCGGCAGGCGCAGCTCGGGCTCGGCCGGGTCGTCGAAGGCGACCCGCAGCTCGCCCGGCAGGTCTCGGGTGAGCTCCTGCTGGGAGCCACGCGCGATGACGCGTCCGGCACGGGCGAGCGCCACCGTGGCGTCCAGATCGACGAGCTCCGGCAGATAGTGGGTCGTGTAGAGGACGGCGGCCCCCGCCTCGGCGCGGGCCCGGACCGCGGCCAGCAGTGCCGCCCGCGTCTCCGGGTCGGCGCCCGCGGTCGGCTCGTCCAGCAGGAGCAGCGGCGGCGACCCCACCATGGCCGTGGCCGCCTGGACGCGGCGGCGCTGACCACCGGACAGGACCCCGGCGGGCCGGTCCGCGACCGGGGCGAGGTGGAGCTCGTCCAGGACGCGGGTGGTCTCCGCGTCCCTGCGCCGCCCGCGCAGCCCGGCGAGCCCCGCGAACAACCGCAGGTGCTCCCGGACGCTCACCCGGTTGTACAGGGCGAGCTCCTGCGGAGCCACGCCGAGCAGACGCCGTACGGCACTGCCGGAGCGGAGCGCGTCATGTCCGGCCACCCACAGGCGGCCGGCGTCGGGGCGCACCAGGCCGGTGACGACCTCGACGAAGGTGGTCTTGCCCGCGCCGTTGTGGCCGATCAGGCCGGTGATCTCGCCGGGCGCGACCGTGAGGTCGAAGCCGTCGAGCACGTTGCGCGCGCCGTAGCGCTTCACCAGCTTCTCCGCGGCGAGCATCCATCCCTCCGGAGCATACGAGGTATACGGCGTATACGTCTACACTGTATACCTGTGGGCGGTAGGCGGGAAGAGATCCTCGAAGTGGCACTGGCCATCGCCGACGAGCGCGGGCTCGACGGGGTCTCGATGCGCGCGGTGGCCGAGCGCGTCGGGGTGACGCCGATGGCGCTCTATCGGCATGTCGGCGGCAAGGCCGAACTGCTCGACGCCATGGTCGGGCACCTGCTCGCGGCGCTCCTGCCGCCGGACCGGGATCGGCAGGAGACTCAGCGGTGGGACGAGCGGCTCGCCGCCCTCGCACGCGCCGTCCGGACGATGGTCCGGCGGCATCCCTGGGCGGCGCCCCTGCTGTTCTCCCGGCCCGCCGTCACGCCGGACGCCGTCCGTACGGTGGACGTGATCTACGACGCGCTCATCGAGGCCGGGGTGCCGGATCGGGAAGTTCCCCGGCTGGAGCGCCTGCTCAGCACCTTCGTGATCGGCTTCGCCGCGTCCGAGGTCTCGGGCCGCTTCACGAGCGGCGACCCCGATCCGCGCGGGCACCGCGGCAGTCTCCCCGAGGGCGACTTTCCCGCGCACGCCAGGCTCAAGCCCTGGCTCCGCCTGCCCGACGACCTCGCCACCGAGTTCGAGGCCGACCTGGACGACGTCCTGCGGCTGATCGAGGCGGCCGCAGGCCGACGCTGATCACCAGGACAGAGTGAGCGTGCCGTCGAGGACCTTGGCGGAGTTGGCGAGGCGGGCCTGGTCGAGCGATCCGATGACGTCGAGCCGGGCCCGGTTCTGGCCGATGACACGGCGCTCGGCCTCGACGAAGACCTCGCGGCGAACGTCGGTGTAGCCGGTCTCGGCCCGGCATCGCGCGTCCGCGACCGCTGTGTCGATCTCGGCCTTCGTGCCGCGTGACTTGGGGGTGTGGCCGGCCGAGTCGTCGTTGACGGTCGCCGCCCAGCGCCGGTCGCCACCGGCCTCGACGGTGCTCCGATAGTCGAAGCCCTCCGAACGCATGCAGTCGCTCCACTCGCGTTCGGCTGCCGCGATCCGCTGGTCTTTCAATGCGATGTCGGCCGCGGCGTCGACGAAACGCGGGACCTCGTCGTCGTCGAACCTCTTTCCCGCGTCGGCCGGGCTCACGCCGTGCGCTCCACGGTTCAGCAGGGCGTCGGCCTTGGCCATGCAGCCTCCGGGCGGCACCGCCTTTCCGTGGTATCGCCGGATTTTGCCGTAAAGCACATAGGACGCCTCGTCGGTGATGGAGTACGACGGCACGCCGGTCATCTCATCCGAACTCCGCCCAGGCTCCAGATATCCCGATTCGGCGGCCCGGCGGGGATCGAGCCACCCAAGGAGATCGACATTGCGCAGGTCGGTCACCGGCTGGACGGCGGGAAAGCGGAAATCGATCCCCACATGACGCAGGCATTCCTCCATCAGCATGAACCGGGCCCGAGTCACCTGGGCGCGATCCTTCGCGCCGAGACTGTAGGCGTCCAGGGGAAGCGTGAGATCCGGAGCCGCCGCCGACGCCGAACACCCGGTCACCACCGCGACACAGACCACCGCCATCGCTGTCCGCACAACCGACATAGGTCATTGATAGCCGATCATGATCGGTTGGCGTCACCGGAATAGAGAATCGCTCTCGCGGATAATCCCCATCCCGGCACGGGACCTTTGTGGCGGGTACGTCGCCTATGACTGATTTGTGGAGCCGGTTTTCCTTCCCCCGGTAGGGCATTCCTTCACCGCGTCGCCCCTTCCGAGCGATCTCCCGCCCATCACTCTCCTGTTACTTTCCGTGGCGCTCTGGAAACCTTCCGTACCATCAATGGAGGAGCAGGAGAGGATGGCGCTATGGCCCTCACCAAGCCGACCAAGCGCGGCAGGCGCGACCACCGCGTCCCGCAGAAGCAGGTCAGCCCCGTCCCCGACGATCTCGTCGCGGACGAGCCCAAGCCCTCGGAGGACAGGCTGCCCGAACGTCTCGAGGACCAACTGCTGCAGATGTGCCTGGCGTTCCAGGAAGCCGATTATCGGGCGGAGATCCACAACTGGCAGGTCGTCGTGAGCCCTGCAGCGAACAGGGAGCACGTCGACATCATCGACAGGCTCTCCGATCTTCTGTACCCGTTGAAGCTGGCCAACCGCTGGCGCTTCCACCAGAGCTGGGGGGTTCACATCCCACCGCAGCCCGACCTGCGACTGCCGGACCTCATGGTCGTGCCGGAAAGGGCCGAAGCGTTCGACGAGATGCGCGCTCACGGGCGCAGCCTCCTGCTGGCCGTGGAGGTGTGCTCGTTCAGCACGCGCAAGGTCGACTGGCAGGAGAAGCCACTCGACTACGCGCGGGCGGGCGTGCCGCTCTACCTGATCGTGGACCCCCTGGCGACTCCACGCACGGTGACCCTGATGAGCGACCCGCTCCCCGACCTCGGCCCCCGCGACGACCGGCAGCCGTACCAACGGATCGTCACCGCCGAGGAGGGCGAGGTGCTGGAGCTGCCCGAACCGTTCGGGATGAAGATCGAGACGAGCGCGCTCTTCGATGAGGTGGTCAGTCCTCCGGAACCCGCTGAATGAGCGTGGTGAGACCGTCCGCGTCGAGGAGATCCACGGGCCGGACGGTCTCGTTCGAGCGCACGTAGTGGAAGGCCGCCCCGACCTTCTCCAGCGGCACCCCCGCCAGCGCCGCCCAGGCCACCCGGTAGGCCGCGAGCTGCACCGACGCGGTCTCGGCGGCCCTGCCCTGCGGCCGTTCGCCGGTCTTCCAGTCGACCACCACGTAGCCGTCGCCCTCGCGGAAGACCGCGTCCATCCGCCCGCGCACCAGACGGTCGCCGATCATGGTCTCGAACGGGACCTCCAGGTCGACCGGCTCACGCGCGGCCCACTCGCTCTCCTCGAACCGCTCCTGCAGCTCGGCGAGCTGGATCTCGGTCTCCGACAGCTCGTCGGCGGCGCCGGGCAGCTCCAGGTCGTCGATCAGGCGCTGCTGGCCCCAGCGCGACTCCAGCCACCGGTGGAACGTGGTGCCCCGGCGCGCCAGCGGAGCGGGTTTACGCGGCACAGGCCGGCGCACCTGCCGGGCGAACGCCGCCGGGTCCTGGGCCAGCGTGACCAGCGACGACACCGACAGTCGCGACGGCAGCTCCACGACCGCCCCGGCCCGCTGCCGGTTCGTCTCCCGCTCGCGCAGCAGCAGGTCGGTGTCGCGCGCCCAGGCCCGCAGCCGCTCCCGATCCCGGTCCCTGAGCAGGGCGTGACCATCCGCCGCCGGGGGCGGGGCGTCGCCCATCATCGCCTCCTCCACGAGGCGGGCGCCGTCAAGGATCGCGTCGTGCACCGTGACGGACGGCCACTCGGCCACCGGCGGCTCGGCGAGCAGCGGATTGTCCGTGCTCTCCGTGTCCTCGGCCCACCGGACGACCCGGGCGCCCGCCTCGCGGATCTCCCGCAGGAAGTCCGACGGCTCCAGCGGCCGCGACGAGGAGCCCCAGCGGTAGCCGGAGGCGATCAGCAGGTAGTGCGCCCGGGTGACGGCGACGTACGCCAGCCGCCGCTCCTCCATCAGGTCGCGGTCGCGGCAGCGCTCGTCGAAGGCACCCAGCGCCTCCCGGTCCAGCCCGGCCAGCTCGGGCAGGTCCGCGCTGTCCCCCCGCAGCGGGTACGGCAGCTTGCGCGGGTTCTCCGTCCACCGCGAGTTGGTGACCGGGGTCGCGGGGAACATGCTGCCCCTGATCAGCCCGCCCTTCTGCGAGGTGAGCTGCGACAGGCCCGGCACCACCACGACCGGCCACTCCAGTCCCTTGGACGCGTGGACGGTCATCAGCTTGACCGTGTTGCTGTCGCCGACCCGCCCGGCCTCCAGCCCGAACTCCTCGCTCTCCGCCGCCTTGAGGTACGCCAGGAACGCGCCGAGCGTCGGGTCCTCCGAGTCGCCGGCGAACCGGGAGGCGGCGTCGAGGAAGGCGTCGAGGTCGGCGCGGGCGGCGAGCGGGCTACCGCCCCTGGCGGCGACCTCCACGTCGAGACCGAGCCTGCGCTCGATCTCGCTGATCAGGTCGGGCAGCGGCTGCCCCGCGTGGCCCCGCAACCAGCGCAGCTCACGGGCGACGGCGGGCAGCCGCATCCGCGCCGGCGGGGAGAACCGCTCCAGCCAGTCGGGCCGGTCGGGCAGCTCGTCGAGCGCGTCGATCAGGCTGCCGCGCTCCTCGGCGAGGTCGGCGACGACCTGGTCGAGCGGGTCCTCCGGCCGTGGTCCTCCCCTGGCCTGCCTGATCTCCTTGTTGAGCTCGCGGGCCAGGTCGCCGAGCACCTTGAGGTCGGCCGGGCCGATCCGCCAGCGCGGGCCTGCGAGCAGCCGCACCAGCGCGTCCCCGGCTGTCGGGTCGTACAGGGCCCGCAGGGTCGCGACGATGTCGGCCACCTCGGGCACGGTGAGCAGCCCGCCGAGGCCCACGACCTCCACGGGGATTCTCCGGGCCTCCAGCGCCCGGCGCAGGGCCGGGAACTGCGACCGCTTGCGGGCGAGGATCGCGACGTCCTGCGGCTGCAGGGCGGGGCCGCGCTTGGCCCGCTCGCCCTCGCCCCAGGGCAGGCCGTCCGGGGCGCCCTCGCCGTGCAGCATGCCGGCCAGGCCCTCGGCGATCCACTCCGCCTCGTCCTCGGCCGTCTCGTGGAAGGCGCACAGCACCCGCCCCCGGCCCACCCGGTTGCCGCCGGGCACCAGCACCGGCACCTCACGGGCCTCCTCGCGCAGGGGCGCCTGGATCCGGGCCGCGACGCCGAGCACGTGCTCGCCGTTGCGGAAGCTGACCGACAGCCGCCGCACCTGTGCGGGCTCTCCGGACGCCGCCGGGAAGTCCCGGGGGAACCGGGACAGGTTGCCCGCCGACGCGCCGCGCCAGCCGTAGATCGACTGGCAGGGGTCGCCGACCGCCGTGACCGGGTGGCCCCCGCCGTACAGCGAACGCAGCAGCACGAGCTGGGCGTGGCTGGTGTCCTGATACTCGTCGAGCAGCACGACGGAGAACCGGGACCGCTCCGACGCGCCGACCTCGGGATGCCGCGAGGCGATCCGCGCGGCCAGCGCCATCTGGTCGCCGTAGTCGATGACCTCCCTGGACCGCTTGAGCCGTTCGTACGCCTCGACCATCGGCAGCAGTTGCTCGCGGACGGCCTGGGTCTCGACGGGCTTGCGCTGGTCCTTGACGATGCGCCCGGTGAGCGAGGCCAGGCGCTCGCGCAGCCAGTCGCCGACCTCGCGTACGTCCGACGGTTCGCGCAGGTGCTCGGCGAGCTCTCCGGCCAGCTCCAGCACGGCGGCGGTGACGCTGGACGGGGACAGGTCCACCCGGTCCATCGGCCCGTCATACTGGCCCACCACCCGGGCCGCCATCTGCCAGGCCACGGCGGGCGTGACGAGCCGCATCGTGGGCTCCAGCCCCTCGCGCAGCGCGTGGTCGGTCACCAGCCGGGCGGCGTACGCGTGATAGGTGGAGACCGTCGGCTCGGAGTCGAGCAGCTCGGGCTCGACCAGCCCGGCCGCCGCCAGCCCCGCCAGCCGCTGGCGCACCCGCTCGGCCAGCTCGGCGGCGGCCTTGCGGGTGAAGGTGAGGCCGAGGATCTGCTCGGGCCTGGCCAGGCCGTTGGCGACCAGCCAGACCACCCGCCCGGCCATGGTCTCGCTCTTGCCGGACCCCGCCCCCGCCACGACCACCATCGGCTCCGGCGGCGCCTCGATGACGGCCGCCTGCTCGGGGGTGGGCGGGAGGATCCCGAGCCGGCCGGCCAGCTCACCGGGCGTCAGCACACCTGTCCTCCGTTGTCGTTCACAGGGCAGGCGATTTTAGCGGCACAGGTGCGGCAGCCGTCGTTGACCGTGGCGACGAACACGTTGGCGGACATGCCGGTCGCCACCGTCTTGACCAGCTCCTTCGCCCAGTCGGGCTCGGGGTCGTCGGCGAGCGCCCGCTGGGCCTGCTCCTTGGCGTCGGCCGACTGGCCCGCCGCCTTGCCCAGATGCAGCAGCGACGCGCCGCCCGGCTGGGTGAGGCCGTGCCGTTCGAACGCGCCGAGCGTCGTGGCGAGCTGATACACCCCGAGCTGCGGGTGCCGGTCGATCTCGGTGTCCTTGGGCTTGCCGCTGCCGGTCTTGATGTCGATGATCAAGGCTCGGCCGGCCTCGTCCCGCTCGACCCGGTCCACCCGGCCGGTGATCTGGATGTCGTGGCCCGGCACCCGTACGGTGAACGCCTCCTCGACGGCGACCAGATCGCGCTGTTTGTCCTTCTGCCACCGGACGAACCTGTCGACCATCTGCTCGGCGACGCGGCGCTGCTTGCGGTTGAACCACAGCCCGCCGAAGTCGAACTGGTCCCAGATGTCGTCGAGCCGCTTGACGTAGTCGGTGCCGTCCTCGGTGGCCATGGCGGCGATCGCGTGGACGACAGTGCCGAGGTTCTGGGTGACGTTCGACGACCCGGCCCCGACCGCGGTCTCCAGCATCCAGCGCAGGCCGCACTTGGTGAAGCTCTCCACCGACGACGGTGAGATCTGCACGACGTCGTCGGGCCAGCCGAGCGGCCGGTCGTCGGAGATCGGGGTCAGCGCGTACCACTCGCCGGGATTGGCCCCGGGCACCCCCGCCTGGGCCAGCCTGGCGAGGTGCGCGGCGGCCTCGCGGCGCATCGCCTCGGACTTGCTCGTGTCGCACACTGCCGCGCGCAGGTCCGCGACCAGCGCCGGCATGCTGAGCCACCGCGCCCGGTCGTCCACGGTCGCCGCCTCCACGCCGCCGGGCAGCAGCTCGGTGAGGAACCGGGAGGGCCGTTCGTCGGTGTCCTCGCCGCCGACGGCCGTGACGACGAGCTTCCTGCGGGCGCGGGTGGCCGCGACGTAGAACAGCCGCCGTTCCTCGGCGAGGAGCTTGGACGCCAGCGCGGCCGTCGCCGCCTGCGTGGTGTCCAGCGCCGAGCCGCCCGCGAACTCCACCCCGCCCGCCAGATCCACCAGGGCCTCGGTGCCGAGGAGCGAGCCGCGCAGGCGCAGGTCGGGCCACAGGCCCTCCTGGACGCCGGCGACCACCACCACGTCCCATTCGAGACCCTTCGACCGGTGCGCGGTCAGAATCCGTACGGCGTCGCCCTCGGGGGCCGACTCGGCCAGCGAGTCGCCGGCGATCTCCTGGGACGTCAGGTCGTCGAGGAACACCGCGACCCCGGCCTTGGGCAGCCGGTCGGTGAAGCGGGCCACGTGGTCGAACAGGGCCACGACGGCGTCGAGATCGCGGTCGGCCTGGGCGCCCCGGGCCCCGCCCGCGAGGCTGGCCTCGGTCCAGCGCTCCGCGAGCCCGCTGGCCTGCCAGATCTCCCACAGCGTCTCCTCGGCGCCCTGGCCGTGCCGTACGGCCTCGCGGGCGGTCGCGATGAGCCGCGCGAGCCGTTCCGCCGGCGCCGCGACGTGGGGCTCGACGCCGCCCAGCTCCCGGGCGTCGCGCAGCGCCGCGACCAGCAGCTCGTCCGACGAGCGCGGGGTGAAGGGCAGCGGCGGCTGACCCGCCTCCTCCGCGGCGGCGGCCTCCGCGGCGACCGCCTCGTGCTCGGCGATCCGCAGGGCGCGGCGCAGCCGGCGCACGCCGATCATGTCGGTGCCGCCGAGCGGACCGGTCAGCAGTTCCTCGGCGGTCGCCACGTCCAGCGTGGACGGCGCGGCGGCGATCCGCAGCAGTGTGATCAGCGGCCGGACGCCGGGCTCCTGCACCAGCGGGAGCTCGTCGCCCGCGACCACGACGGGCACCCCCGCGGTGACCAGCGCCCGCCGCAGCAGCGGCACGTGGCGCACGGCGCTGCGCACCAGCACCGCCATGCGCGACCACGGCACCCCGTCGAGCAGGTGCGCCCGGCGCAGCGTGTCGGCCACCACCGCGGCCTCCTGGCTGGCGCTGTCGGCCAGCAGGACCTTCACCTCGCCCGGCTCGGCGTCCTCCAGCGGGATCAGGTCGCGGTGGCCGCCGGTCCTGTTCTCATGGCCCGGCACGGCCGGGAGGCGGCCGGCGACGCGGCGGGAGGCCTCCAGCAGGGCGGGGCCGCTGCGGCGGCACACCCGCAGCGCGACCACCGGGGCGTCCCGCCCGTCGCGCGTCGGGAACCGCTCGGGGAACCGGAGGATGCCCTGCACGTCGGCGCCGCGGAAGCCGTAGATCGACTGGTCGGGGTCGCCCACGGCGATCAGGTCGCGGCCGTCTCCCGCGAGCTGCCTGAGCAGGAACTCCTGCGCCGGGTCGGTGTCCTGGTATTCGTCGACGAGCACCAGGTCGTACGCGTCCCGCTCGCGCCGCCGCACCTCGCCGTCGGCCAGCAGACCGGCCGCCTCGCGGATCAGCTCGGAGTAGTCCAGCGCGGGCACCGGATCGAGGTCGAACCGGTCCTGATAGCGGTAGGAGAACAGCCCGGCGGCCTCCCAGTCGGGCCTGCCGTGCTCGCGGCCTAACCGCACCAGCGCGTCGCCGTACAGGCCGCGCTCGGCCGCGCGGGACAGGAAGTCGCGCAGCTCCTCGGCGAACCCCCGGGTCTTGAGCAGCTCCCGCATGTCCGGGGGCCAGTGCCGCGCGCCGTCCTCCAGCTCGCCGTGCAGCAGCCGGCGGATCTCCAGCAGCTGCTCGGGGCCGGTGAGCAGGCGCGGTGGCGGCTCACCGGCCAGCACCGCCTCGCGGCGCAGCAGCGCGTACGCGTAGCTGTGGAAGGTGAGGGCCAGCGGGGTCCTGGTGGTCCTGCGCATCCGGGCGGTGATCCGCTCGCGCAGCTCGCCGGCCGCCTTGCGGCTGAAGGTGAGGACGAGCACCCGCTCGGGGTCCACGCCGCGGCGCTCGACCCGGTCGACGACGGTCTCCACGATCGTGGTGGTCTTGCCGGTGCCCGGCCCGGCGAGCACGAGCAGGGGACCGCTCTCGTGCTCGACGACGGCGCGCTGATGTTCGTCCAGCACGGGAGCGGCGCGGCGTCCCACTCCCCCGCGACGCACCAGCCG
The DNA here is from genome assembly GCF_036186745.1 of Microbispora hainanensis. NCBI lineage: Bacteria > Bacillati > Actinomycetota > Actinomycetes > Streptosporangiales > Streptosporangiaceae > Microbispora > Microbispora hainanensis. The sequence continues at coordinate 929,542 of NZ_CP108086.1, forward strand.
GTAGTTCTGACCACTCACAACACAGCATTCCACCAGATCACTGAGACAGATCGTGCCCGAATGCCCACTCGGTGTCCCAGTAGGGCGGATCAGCCGGCCGTCGGCACCCGTACGTCCGGTTTATCCAGATCGCCGCGCTGGGCCCGCCAGAGCCGGGCCAGCACGCGGCCGGTCGGAGAGGCCGGATCGGCGGTGTACATGACGACCAGCAGGTCGGGGTCCCCCGGCAGGGCCAGGGTCTCGTACGCGAAGTCGAGATCGCCCAGCTCCGGGTGGCGCAGCAGCTTGACGCCGAAGGTCTTCTCGGCGACCCGGTGCTCCTCCCACAGGCGGGCGAAGTCCGGATCGGCGGACAGATCGGCGACAAGCGGGCCCAGCAGCGGGTCGTCGGGGTGCATCCCGGCGTACAGCCGCAGATAGGAGATGGCCTCGGCGGCCACGGCCGGCCATTCGCGATAGAGGGTGCGCGCACGCGGCGTCAGGAACGTCTGGCGGGCCATGTTGCGCTCGCCCTCGGGCATGTCCGAGAAACCGGTGACCGCGTCGGCGAGTGCGTTCCAGGCGAGCACGTCCATCCGGGGCCCGAGGACGAACGCCGGCACGGAGTCTGCCGCGTCGAGGAGCATCCGCACCCCGGGCCGGACGTGGCCGAGAGGAGCGCGCCGGTCGTCCGGCGGGCGGAGGAGGCGGCGCAGGTGTGCCCGCTCGGTGCCGTCCAGGCGCAGCACCCGCGCGACCGCGTCGAGCACCTCGTCGGAGACGTTGCGGACGCGCTGCTGCTCCAGGCGGATGTAGTACTCCGCGCTCATGCCCGCGAGCAGCGCGACCTCCTCGCGCCGCAGCCCGCTGACCCGCCGCCGCCCGTGCGCCGGGAGGCCGACGTCCTCGGGCCGGATCCGGGCCCGGCGAGAGCGCAGGAACCGTCCCAGATCGCCATCCATGACGTCCAAGCCTAGTACCGGCTTTACCAGGAAAAAGCGTGTGCTGGGTATGCCCGGCCCGCCCCGGCAGGGTGGCTCTCGTCAACCTCGAACGAAGGAGTCACCGTGAGCTACGAGAACCTGGCCGGACGCGTCGCCGTCGTCACGGGGGCCGCCAGCGGCATCGGAGAGGCGACGGCACGGCTGCTGGCCGCCTCCGGCGCGAAGGTCGCGTTGCTCGCCCGCCGCGCCGACCGGCTGGAGGAAGTCGCCGCCGCGGTCGGCGACGTCCTCGGCGGTCAGGGAGGTGATGACTTCGTACATCCCGGCGAGCTGCGCCCCGAGCTCCCGGATCGCCTACACGGTCAGCCGGGCACGGCACGTCGACCTCCGTCAGGTCGTCGCGCTTCCGGCGAACCAGGTCTGAGCGGGCAGACCGATCACGGCGCCTGCGGCCGGACGACCCGGGTGCCGGAGAGCAGGTCATAGGGCGTCCTGCCCGAGGGCAGGAAAAGGGCGCCCAGCCAGGCGAACATGATGACGTAGACGATGATCGTCAGCACCAGCAGAGACCCGGGCGGGTTCGGGGCCGCGGTGGCGAAGCCGTACGCGACGGTGTGCCCCAGTTCCCACGGCAGAGCGATCTTGGCGGTGTTGCGCAGCAGCGCGCGCCCGAAACCGATCGGTCCCCCCGAGCGGGCGTCCACGACGATCAGGCCCCTGACCCGCTTCCCCGGCGTGGCCTGGAAGCGGCCGGACTCGCGCCGGGCGCACCACAGGGTCACCGGCGCGATCAGGAGGAGGAACGAGACGAGGTTCCACAGGCCGACGGGCAGCCGCAGTCCCGCCGAGTAGACGACCACGCCGACGGGGACCAGGAGCAGCGGAAGGATGAGGATGAACAACCAGTCGATCAGCCAGGCGGTGATGCGGCGCCAGGCCGGTGCGCGGGTCCCCCCGATGAATGATGACGAAGTCGACATGGCGTCCTTTCATGAACGTTCAGGACGCTACCGGGGTGGAGCGGAGGAGGCACCACTCATCACGGAGAAACCGGCATGCGCGGCCGGGTGATCCGGGCCCGTACGAGGCCGATGAGCGAGGGACCGCCCCAGAAGCACCACAGGGCGATGACGGGGTCGCAGACGGCGCAGCCGAAGGACGAGTCGTGGGCGAAGGGGATGATCGGGCTGCCCTTGAGGTGGTGGAGGACGTCCCAGGCGGTGTGCAGCAGCCAGGCGATCCCGATGAACGTCCACGACTCCAGGCCGCGGTAGGCGCAGTAGGCGACGAGGGCGGTGAAGGGGAACTCCCAGCCGCCGAGGCCCCCGCCGCTGAGGTAGGCGGCCCCCGCCCCACCCACCATGATCGCGTTGAAGCGGCGGCGGGCCGGTTCGGGGATCAGCGACATCAGCACGGCGTAGGCGAGGCCGATCAGGATCGGCAGGACGAGATTCATGGTCGTGCGGCTCTCTCGGATGGCTGTCGTGAGCGCGAGCGGCGTGCCCGCGCCGGACAGCCAACCAGCCGGCCGCATGCCCGCCCAGGGGCATTGGCGTCACATGCCGACGGGATCCCGCCAGGCCGCCTACGCGGACGGCCGTCCCTCGCCGGCCACGCCTGTCCCCTGGGGATCTCCTCCGTCCGGCACCGGTGCCTCGCGATCCTCGGCGTTCCCGGTGCCGGTCAGGAGGAGAACACGTGGTCGATGACCCGGGCGGTGGCCTTGCCGTTGTCGTGCGGCGCATAGGTCCGCGCGAAGGCCGCGTAGCGGTCGGCCAGCTTGGCGGTCACCGCGTCGATGTTGCGCAGGGCCTCCACGACCTCGGGCGAGGTCTCCAGCCGCAGCCCCGGACGCTGGGACTCCAGGTCGAGGTACAGCCCGCGGGACGAGCGATACTTGGCCAGGTCCGGCGTGAACAGCACGACCGGCCGCCCGGTCGCCACGAAGTCGAACATCACCGAGGAGTAGTCGGTGACGAGCACGTCGGCGATCAGCAGCAGGTCGGCCGTGTCGGGATAGGTCGTCACGTCGATCGCGAAGCCGTCGTGCGCGTTCACGTGCGGGAAGGCCTGCATCATGTGGCCGCGGACCAGCACGACGTGATCGGCGCCGAGCGCCCGCTTCGCGTCCGCCAGGTCGAGCTTGACCGTGGCGTTCCTGCGGTCGTAGTCGCGGTAGGTCGGCGCGTACAGGACGACCCGCTTGCCCTCGGGGATGCCGATCCGCCGCCGGATCTCGGCCGCCATCGCGTCGCGGTCGCCGGAGACGAGCACGTCGTTGCGCGGGTAGCCCGACTCGAGGATCTCGCCCTCGTAGCCGAACGCCTTGCGCAGGACGGACGACGCCCACGGGCTCTGCGACAGCAGCAGGTCCCAGCCGCGGACCTCCACCGCCTGGCGGTGCCAGACCGGGGGCCGGGGCTCGCGCTTCATGTGGGCCTGGTCGCGGCCGATGTGCTTGACCGGCGTGCCGTGCCAGGTCTGCACGCACACCTGGTCGTCGCGGGTGCGGAACCACTGCGGCATGAAGCCGTTGGACACGATGTAGCGGGCGCGGGCCAGCGCCTCGTAGTGCTCCCGGCTGCCCTCGCGGACGACCGTGGGCGTCACGCCGTCGCCGAGCCCCAGCTCGCGCGAGCCCGGCGGCACGAACGCGCCGTCCCTGACGACCCAGATGTGCTCGCCCTCGTCGCCGCGCCGCACCCGCTCCTCGTAGATGGCGCGCGGATTGTCGGAGTAGGCACGGCCATCGAAGGAGACGTAGACGGTGGCCTCACGCAGCGGCCGGGCGCGCTCGGCGGGGTAGAACGTGCGGCTCAGCGCCCACACACCCGCCGCGCTCCGCTCGTCGCCGGGCCGGTCCTCGGCCGCCACCAGCACCGGCACGTCATAACGGGTGGCGACGAACCGGTAGACCCGGCCGCCGATGAGCCGGGGGCTCTCGTCCAGCGCGTCGAGACCGGCGTGGTCGAACCGGACGGGCACCATCGCGGGGCCGTACCGGCCGGGCGGGGCCACCGAGATGTTCCAGGTGCCCTCGGCCAGCGGCACGGCCGACCCGAAGCGCGGCATCGCGCCGGGCGACAGCCGTACGGTGAAGCGCTCGCCGTCGCGCTCCAGAGGCACGCGGATCGTGAGCCCGCCCCGGTGTCGCAGCACGAGGTCGCGCGGGCCCTGGTCGGGGTCGGGGTAGCGGCCGGTGAGCGTGATCGACTCGTCGTGCCACTCGGCCGAGGTGATCACGGGCAGGATCTTGTGACCCGAGATGACGACCCGGTCGCGCCGGTCGCCCTGCACCGTGATCTCGCGCTCGCCGAGCAGCAGGCGGGTCTCCTCCGCGCCCTCCAGCATGACGGCGGCGGCCGGGTCTCCCTTGGGCTCGACCCACAGCCGACGGGACTCGGCGTTGAGCAGGGTGCCGACCGCGAGCGACAGCGAGAACCGGCTGCCGCCCTCGACCGGGGTGAAGTCGGCAGACATGCGGTGACCGCCGACGCGGGCCTTGCCCTTGGTGACGGGCCGGCCCGGCAGGAAGCCGGTGAGCTCGATGTTGTCGCCGTTCAGCCGCACGCCGGTGAGCTGGGCGCGGGTCGGCTGGTAGACCACCTGCAGCGCCTTGTCGGAGGTCCACACGGGCCGCACCCACCAGCGCGGGCGCACCTGGAGCCCGGCCGGGCGCTCGGTGCGGCCGATCACCGGGCCGCGCAGCACGCCCTTGGCACGGGCGGCGCGGCTCCAGATCACGATCTCGGCCCGCCAGGTGGTGGTGTCCTGCACGATGTGGCGGCGGCGCAGCACCCGCTTGGCGCCGCGCACCAGGGCCCGCACCCCGGCACGCCAGCGCAGCGCGAACGGATGCACCTCGGCGGTGAAGCCCGCCCAGTCGTAGTTGCATCCGGGCTCGCGGGCCGCGTGGGTCGCCTCGGGGCGGTAGGTCCTGCGGGTCTTCATCGTGATCCGGGGCAGCCAGCGGGGGCCGCGCAGCACGACGGTGGCGCGGTTGAACCGCCCGCTGCGGACCGACAGGCCCGCGATGTAGGCGTGCCCGGTCACCCTCAGGCGGTTGCCCACCCAGGTGATGTCGTCGATCTGGGTGACCGGCACGAGGTCGGCCGCCCGCAGGCGCAGCAGCGAGGGGTCGGCGACCTCCACCGGCAGGTCGGCGTACCACCGCAGGCCCCGCCGCACCCGGCGGGAGGGCTCGGCCGCGGCGGCGGCGAGCTTGGCCAGCGCGTCGCCCTCGGCGAGCTCGCCCGGGTCCTGCGTCTCGATCAGGTGGCAGGCGACCCGGCGCCCGACCGGCAGGTCCCGCTTGACCTTCGGGTCGACCTCCGCGAGGTAGGGGCGCAGCGCGTCGATGGTCTGACGGCGGCGGGCGGGCCCGCGTTTGGCGGCGGCGTCGAGGCGCAGACCCAGGGGACCGACGATCGCCTCGCGGTCGACCTCCCGGCGCTGCGCGGGGCTGAGCCCCTCCGCGCGCACGAGCGCGACCAGCGCGTCTATCGGCTCGCCCCGGTCGTATAGCTCCTGGACAGCCCGCAGTCGTTCAGCGACGGCGTCGCTCGTGGGTGCGGGTGTCATTCGGGAGGCACCACCCTTCGCCAGACCTGGTTTCAGAAAATGGTAATGCCCTCAGAACACTGCCAGACCTGACTCGCGAAAGCCTGTGGATTTCCTGTGAATCAGCGGGTGACACCCCTGTGGCACCGGGTGACGAGTGGCACTACGGGGAGGGGAGTGACACCGATCCGACCGCCCGGGGCGCGGATCGTCAGGCCCGAAGTCAGCTCTGGAGCCGGCGCCGGAGGGGCGTTACGATGATCACCGTCACGGTCGCTCCCGGCCGTCCCAGCGGGCCGCACGCATGTCCGCACGCGTGCCGCGGTGCGGCGTGCCCTCCTCCCGCCACCGGGCGAGGCATTCGGCTTCGAGGCCGGCCGCCGGGGTGCCGTCGGCGTGGATCACGCGCCACCAGGGCACGGCTCCGCCCCACAGCGACATCACGCGGCCGACCTGCCGGGGACCGCCCTCGCCGAGATACTCGGCGACGTCCCCGTACGACATCACCTTGCCGCGCGGGATCCGCTCGACCACGTCGAGCACCCGCTCCGCGTACGGCGGCGGCTGGCCGCGGCCGTCCCTCAAGCGCTCCACTCGGTCGGCCCGGCCGCGAGGATCTCTTCGAGCTTGCCGAACTCGTACGTGGACGATCCGTTGATCTGCTCGACGACGCCGTTCCTGATGCCGTACGCCTCGCCGTCCTCACCCACGAGCCGGGCCCCCATGAGATCGGTGAGAAGTGCCAGCTGGGCGACCTGCCAGTCGGACCCGGGCTGGCCGGAGAGCCGCCCCGACCAGGTCGCGATCTGATGCACCGAGTCGCCGTGGCGCGCGACGACCTCGCCCGCCTCCTGCGACCCGCGCAGCTCGAATCCGGCCCGTGCCGAGACGCTCGCGAGTTCGGCGTAGGCGAGCGGTGCATCCCGCTCTACGCGCAGCTCGTACCCCATGAGCCGCGACCTTAGCGAAATTTGACCGGGCTCTGTCACCGGAAACACGAACATCGGGAAGACCGCGTCCGAAATGCTGCAGAACGGCGGCCAACATGTGATCACCGGCGGCATTCGGCGGACGGCGGCTTCCGGGTCAGCGGCGGCGCAACGCGACGGCCGCGGTGCAGAAACCACCGATTCCGAGAGCGACGGCGATGCCGTAGATCCAGAGCCTAACCGGATCGGGCCCCGGACGTGCCGGCCCTTCCGCGACCGGTCCCCTGCCGAAATGCGCGTCGTCCTGCACAGAGTCGTCCCGCATCGAGGACGTGCGGCCATATTCGGTCAGTTCCGCGGCTTTCCGCAGGGCCGCCGCCGCGTCGATGACGCCGAATCCGACTTTGTCGTCATAACCCGCGGACGGACGAGGCCGCGAGGTCGCCGTCAAAGCACGCGACACCAACTCCGGCGGCAAATTCGGATATTTCGCCTTTATTAGTGCGATAGCGCCCGCGACGAGCGCGCTGGCCACACCGGTCCCCGACACGGCTCCCCGGCGGCCCCCCGCGAGCGTGACGGGCACGCGGTCTCCGGGCGCGGCGACCAGGACCGAGAGGTTGTCGCTGCTGCCCGCGGTCTTGGCGCCCTTGCGGTCGGCGGCGGCGACGCCCACCACCCCGGGGTAGCCCGCGGGGAACGCCCAATAGGACGTGCCGTTCTCCCTGGCGTACGGCGACCGGCCGGCGTCCCCCACGGCCGCGACGACCACCACGCCCCTCGACAGCGCGAAGGAGATGGCGTCCCGCTCCACACGGTCCACGGCGTACGCGGGGACGGGCAGGCAGATGACCTTGACGCCCCGGCCGGTGGCGTAGCGGATGCCCCGCGCGATCGGGCTGTCCTGTGGCTCGGCGGGTCCCGGACCCCCGGAAGGGCTGCGGGCCACGGGGACGGACAGCACCCGCGCCTCCGGCGCGATCCCCGGCGTCCCCCCGCCGCGTCCGCTCCCGGCGATCGCCGAGGCCAGGGCGGTCGCGTCGTCGCCCGGCGGCACGGTGTCGTCGCCGATCGCCGCGCCCGTCAGGTCGGGCCCGAGCTCGATCCGGCCGCTCAGCCCGGGCAGGCTCGCGTCGGGCTGCCCGCCGCCGAGCAGGGCGACGGTCACGCCCGCGCCCTTGCTGACCTTCCAGGCGGCGGCGGCGTTGACGGCGTCGAGCGCCCACCGCGCGTCCTCGTCGCCCGGCGCGGCCGCGGCCGCCGGTCCCGTCCCGAGGAGGACGGCCGTGATCGCCGCGCAGAGGAGGGCCGGCCTCAGCACACGTTCCCCTGGGTGCAGCGTGGGACGTCGGGAGGCTCGCCGAGGGCGCGCGCGATGCGCCCGGCCACGGTCTCGGCCACGGGCCACATCTCGCTGTTCACCTGTTCCTCCAGGGGGACGGAGGCGCGCGTCCTTCCGTCTGTGTACCCCACTGTGGAGAAGACGATGTACGGCCCGGCGCCCACCCATCCCGTGCGCTGGCGCTGGGCCGCTCCGAACGTGTCGGTGACCGTGCCGGGGAAGGCCACCGGCCGTACGCCGACCCGGTCGTCCACGGGCAGCTCGCCCGCCGCGTCGGCGCGGGCCTGCTCGCTCGGCAGCACGGCGACGCCCACGGTGACGGCGAACGTCGAGGTCTGGTCGACGTAGGTGGCGCGCAGCATGGCCTGGCAGCCGTGCTTGCGCAGCACCGCCGCCACCGGCGAGTCGACCGCCGCGGCGCACGCCGCCTCGGGGGCGATGCCCACCCGGCGCGCGTACTGCTGGGCGCGGCCGAGCCCGAGGTACGGAAGCTCCTCGGGGAAGACCATGCCGGCGGGCCAGGCGCGCCACCGGCGGGCCACGTCCTCGGCCACATATCGGGCGCGTTCGGCGTCGGTGAGCGGCCTGGCCTGGTTCTCCTGGATCAGCCCGACCGATCCCAGCAGCACGTTCACCGCGGCGACGGCGAGGACGACGCCCATGATCGTGAGATAGAGCGAGCGGAAGCGGATGCCGCGCGCGAGTTCGGCGCGCTCCTTGGCCGCCTGGGCGGCGGCGGCCCGTCCCCTCGACGCCGTCCAGGGCCGCGCGCGGGCGCGGCGCGCGGACGCGCCGAGCGGCAGCGCCCGCGGACCCGGCCGCCGGAGACCGGACGGCGTCCGCGCCGTCTGCGGGATGCGGGGCTGCTCGGGCGGCATACCTCGATGCTACGTCGGCAGGCCCGTCGGCCAAGGAGCAGGCGGCAGCGCGTCGTCCTCCTCCCGCTGCCGTCTGCGCGCCCGCCGGGTGAGGACGAGCAGGACGGCCACGCCCGCGCCCGAGCCGGTGAAGCCGCCGAGCGCGATGGCTCCGCAGAGCAGGATCGACCCCGTGTCGCGCCGTACGACCACGATGGGGTCCGGGTCTGCCGCCGCCGCGCGGACGGCGCGCAAGGGGTTCTGCACGCCCGTCCCCGACGCCGTGGCGCGATGCCTGGCCAGGGTCGCCGCCACGCTCAGCGCCCGGTAGGCGTTGACCACCCCGAACCCGGTGCCGGTGTTGTACGGCCCCTTCCTGGCGGGCGACGACGCGAGCGCCTGCGCGACGAGGGCGGGCGACATGCGGGGATACCGCGACTTGATCAGCGCGGCGACGCCGGAGACGAGCGCGGTCGCCTGGGAGGTCCCCCGGCCGACCCAGTATTCGTCGCCGGGACCGGCCCCGAGGACGTCGACGCCCGGCGCGGCGACCATCACCGAGGAGTTCCGGTTGGAGAACGAGGCCCGCCTCAGCGTGGACGTGACGGCGGCCACCGAGATCACGCCGGGGATCGCCGCCGGGTAGGAGTACGGCGCGGTCCGCTTGCCCGCGCCCTCGTTGCCCGCCGCGGCGACGAGGACCACGCCCTTGGAGATCGCGTATCTGATCGCCGTACGCTCGTCCCTCGTCGGCATGTCCTTCGACAGCGACAGGTTGATGACCTGGGCGCCGTGGTCCACGGCGTAGCGGATGCCCTTGGCGACCACGGCCTCGTAGCGCGCGTCGGAGTTGAACGTGCGGAACCCGGGCTCCTCGTCTTCGAGGATCACCCGCACCGACAGCACCCTGGCCTCCGGCGCGATGCCGATGATGCCGTCCGCGCCGCCGGGGCCGTGCCCGTGCCCGGCGATGAGCGAGGCCATGTACGTGCCGTGCAGGCGCACCGGCTGCACCCCGCGCGGGTTGGCCCCGGCCGTGTAGTCCCTCCCGGTGACGACCGATCCGGCGAGGTCGCGGTGGTCGGGATCGACACCCGAGTCGAGGACCGCGACGGTCACGCCCTTGCCCTTCGTCAGCCGCCAGGCGTCGTCGACGTCGAGCGTGCGCAGCACGTCCTGCTGGCTGAGCCGTACGTCGTCGGCCCTGGCCGGGCCGGGAACGAGGAACGTGCCACTCGCCACGGCGAACGCGGCGGCGCACGCCGCGAGGGCCCTGCGGAGCGGCGCGGTCAGCACTGCCACTCCTTGGCGGTGCAGTCCGGGGACGCCGGCGCGGTGAGGATCGCGCCGACCTCCTCGGCCAGGTCCCCGGTGAACGAGAACATGGTCTCCCGCTGCTCCCCGAGCGCGCGGGCCGGACGCCCGTCGACCTGGCCCGCCGTCGCCATCACGAGGTACGGCCCGGCCGTGTGCAGGACCAGCGACTGGCGGCCGCCCGCCGAGAAGCGGTCGGTCACGGTTCCGGGAAACGCGAGGGCGCGCAGGCCGGGGGCGGCCGAGCCGTCGCCGGGGAAGATCGGGACGGCCGAGCGCGCCTTGAGCGCGTCGGGGAAGGCGGCCACGCCGATCGTCACCACGATGCCCTGCAGGGCGTCGAGGTAGGTGGCCCGCAGGATCGCCCGGCAGCCGGCCGCCGTGATCTGACCGGCGATGGCCGTGTCGACGGCGCCGCGGCAGTCGGTGCGCGAGGAGATGCCCACCCGCCGCGCCGACTCACGCCCGCCCTGCTCGCTCGTGTAGGCCAGGGTCGCGGGGAAGATCCGGCCGGCGGGCCAGCGCTCCCATCGCAGCGCCGTCTCGGCCGCCTGCGCCTCGCGCAGCTCCGCCGTGCTCGGCCCTCTCGTCAGCTCGGCGACTGCGGCGCTGGCCGCGATCCCGCCGACGATCGCGCAGACGAGGGTGAACGCGGAGGCCACGGCCACGACCGGCCAGGTGCGCGTCTCGCCCACTGCGCCTCCGTTCCCGTCGCGGCCTCCCTCCTCCAGTGACCTTAACGCGACCTACCGCCAGCCATCCCCACAAATGCCACCGGAAAGTACTTGACGCTCCGGAAAGTGGAAAGTACTTTCCGAGATGGAAAGAGATACGAGAGGAGCCCCCGTGAACCCCGAGGAAGCGGCGCAGAGCCTGGCGCTGATCCGGCAGACCCAGGCGAAGGCGATCAGGACCCAGACCTGGCTGCCCACCTGGTTCATCACGGGCGTAGGGGTCCTGGTGACCGGCGTCCTCGTCGTCAGCGAGCCCGGCACGCCGATCCCGGTGACCATCTGCGGCGGGATCCTGCTCATGGCGGCGCTGGGCGCCCTGACCGCCGTCTTCGCCAAGACACGGCCGATGACCGTCAGCGACCCCGCGATGAGACGTGCCTTCTCGGCCGTCTATCTGCCCTGGCTCTTCGCCGGCATCGTGCTGTGCTGGGTGGCGTCGTTCGCGCTCCAGGCCGCGGACGTGCCGTACGGCATGGCCGGCGGCGGCGTCGTGATGACCGTGTACTTCGCCCTCGGCAGCCGGGCGATCTCCCGCCGCATCGCCCGCCGGGTGGCCCGCCGATTCGAAGAGACCCACTGATGGAACTCGATCCCGTCATCCACGCCCCCGCCCGGCTGCAGATCGTCTCGTTGCTCGCGGCGGCCGAGGAGGCAGAGTTCGCCTTCGTCCGCGACACCCTGGGCGTCAGCGACTCGGTCCTGTCCAAGCACGGCAGCGCGCTGGAGGCCGCCGGATACGTCGCCGTACGCAAGGGATATGTGGGCAAGCGGCCCAAGACGTGGTTCAAGCTCACCGGCAAGGGCCGGGCGGCGTTCGCCGCCTACGTCGAGACCCTGCAGCGCATCGTCGCGCCCAGCGGCCTCAGCGTGGTGCCGGACGACCACGCGTAGGGCGCGTACGGCGACGGCCGCCGCCTCGGCGTGAGGCGGCGGCCGTCGGTCGTTCGCGTGTCAGTAGGTCGGCAGGCTGGGGTCGACCGTCTTGATCCAGCTCAGCACGCCGCCGCCCACGTGGACGGCGTCGGAGAAGCCGGCGTTCTTGAGCACCGCGAGCACCTCGGCCGAGCGGGCGCCCGACTTGCAGTGCAGCACGATCTTCTTGTCCTGCGGCAGCCGCTCCAGGGCGGAGCCGTTCAGGAACTCGCCCTTGGGGATCAGCACGGCGCCCGGGATGTTGACGATCTCGTACTCGTTCGGCTCGCGGACATCGATGATCATGATGTCATCGCCACGCTCGCGCATCGCCTCCAGCTCGGCGGCGGTGATCGTGCTGCCCGCGGCGGCCTGCTGCGCCTCGTCGGAGAGCGTGCCGCAGAACGCCTCGTAGTCGATGAGCTCGGTGATCGAGGGGTTCTTGCCGCACAGCGGGCACTCGGGGTCCTTGCGGACCTTCACGTCGCGATACTTCATCTCGAGCGCGTCGTAGATCATCAGACGGCCGACGAGCGGCTCGCCGATGCCGGTGATGACCTTGATGGCCTCGTTCACCTGGACGGAGCCGATCGACGCGCACAGCACGCCCAGCACGCCGCCCTCGGCGCAGCTCGGGACCATGCCCGGCGGCGGGGGCTCGGGGTAGAGGCAGCGGTAGCACGGCCCGTGCTCGGCCCAGAAGACGCTCGCCTGACCGTCGAACCGGTAGATGGACCCCCACACGTACGGCTTGCCCAGCAGCACGGCCGCGTCGTTGACCATGTAGCGGGTGGCGAAGTTGTCCGTGCCGTCCACGATCAGGTCGTAGCCGGAGAAGATGTCCATCACGTTGTCGGTCGTGAGAGCGACGTTGTGGATGACGACGTTGACCAGCGGGTTGATCTCACGCACGCTGGCGGCGGCGGACTCGGCCTTCAGGCGGCCCACGTCGGACTGCCCGTGGATCACCTGGCGCTGCAGGTTCGACTCGTCGACGACGTCGAAGTCGACGATGCCGAGCGTCCCGACCCCGGCCGCGGCCAGGTAGAGCAGCGCGGGAGAGCCCAGGCCGCCCGCGCCCACACACAGCACCTTGGCGTTCTTGAGGCGCTTCTGACCCGCCATGCCCACGTCAGGGATGATCAGATGGCGCGAGTAGCGGCGCACCTCGTCAACCGTCAGCTCTGCTGCCGGTTCTACCAGCGGTGGCAACGACACAGTCCCACTCCTGCTCTCCGTGTCCCGTTTTCGTGCCAATGGTCGCGCTCGGCTCCATGGGCCCAACACAAGCTCTTCTCACAACTTAACCGGGGTGGCCCCGCATTCCCCAATCACGCTGTTCGGCGCAGGGGCGTTCTCGCGTAGGCCATAAGGCGGCGCGATTCGCGAGCCACGAGCTCGGGATACTCCATCTGGGCCACGTGACCGGCGTGCGGGAGCGTGACCAGGCGCACGTCGCGGAACACCCGTCCGGCCCGGTGCGCCATGCGGGCGTGCACCAGCCGGTCGCGCAGGCCGTACACGACGAGGGTGGGCGCGATGACCCGCCCGGCCTGCCGCCACAGGTTGTCGGGGCCCAGGCGGAAATACTCGCGGACGATCGCGCGGGCGCAGCCGACCATGGCCGCACGCGCGTGCGGCAGGCCGTCGCGGCGGCGCACTTCCTCTATCGCCTCGCGCAGCCGCTCCGGGTGGACCCGCGCGGCGTCGCCGTAACACATGCCGAGCGTCGCCTGGACGCGCCGCTCCGGCGGCAGCGCGGCGAGCCATCGGACGGCCAGCTCGCCCAGGCGCGGGGTGGCCGACATGGCGATCCTGGCCGGGCCGTACCTCGGCAGCAGGTCGGGCAGCGCCGGCGACACCAGCGTCAGCGACCTGACGAGGTCGGGCCGCGTCGCCGCGACCCGCACCGAGACCGCGCCGCCCATGGAATTGCCGAAAAGGTGGACCGGCCCGTCCGCCAGGGACTCCACCAGCCGCACCACCGCCCTGGCGTGGGCGGCGACCGAATAGTCGCCGTCCGCGGGCTCCGGGGAGTGCCCGGCTCCGGGCAGGTCCACGGCGATCCCCCGCGCCTCACCGGCGAGCTCGCCCATCAGGTCGGTCCAGTCCCTCGCCGAACCCGCCAGGCCGTGCACATATACAGCGGTCTCGGGCGGCCCCTCCGGGGTCGTCCGCACATGGATGCGCGTGTCCCCTGTCTCGATGAGCCGGCCGGGCCACGCTGGAATCGGCTCGACACCCACGCGTCCTCCCCTGTTCACCTCTCGCTTCTCGACCATAACCCTGCCCGTACGCCGACCCGGGCGGCACTCCCGCTATCCGGGACGCGGGATCGGTCACCCGGGTTCACCCCGGCCAGCGAGAGCGACATAGGGCCAATATCACCCTCATTCGGACATTTCGAAATGCGGATACAAATCGCAATTCGGACCAAAGCCGCCCTATCGGTGTCAACGATGCCAATAAAGCGATAAGTGAATGGCAAAAGCCGCCGACCGCAGTTTGTCGCTCTGACGGTGAGGAAAACAAGACAATGCAGGGATGATCCACCAAGGGTCATCAGTAAGGGCATTTTCCGAACGACTTGGAAAACGCCGGAGTGTCGGGGCAACAATCCTTCAAGGAGGACATGAAATGCCCAAGTTCAACAACCTGGTCGGGATCCTCGCGATCAGCGCCGCGCTTACCGGCGGCGCCGTCGCTCTGGGTACCACCGTTGCCGCCACCAGCGCGAACGCCGCGACCGTCATGGGCGGCTACGTGGGCGGTGGCTACCCCTACGCGAACTACAACCGCAACAGCAACAAGCAGCGCCAGAAGAACAAGGGCGCGAACGCCAACAAGAACAAGAACAAGAACAAGACGAAGCAGTGGCAGCACGAGCGGCAGAACCAGGCGCAGAACCAGTTCCTGCTGCGTGACTTCACGCTCGTCCTCACGCCGTTCCAGAAGACGGACACCGACGCGCGTGCGCTTCCGTACAACTGGCAGTACGGCAGCACGCAGTCGTACCCGTACACGCGGACGAACAGCTACAGCGACCAGTTCAACAACCCGCGCCAGGACCAGGACTCGCTGGCCCAGCCGAAGACCAACACGGCCACCGAGGTCAACCCGAGCGTGAAGCAGAAGGACATCGACGCGGACGTCGACGTGGACCGCAACAACAAGAGGCGGGTCCACGACCTCGAGCCCACGCCGGTGATCGTGCCCTGACGCGGTTAGCACGAGCGGCCTCGGTGAGCGTCCCGCACGGCGGGCGACGCGGCAGCCGACGGCCACCCTCGTTCGTGACCGGCGGCCTCACCTGAGCCGGAACCCGCGAACGACGGGAGACACACGCGAACGACGGAGCGGCGGACGCCGCCCGGCAGGACGGACGGCGCCCGGATGACCGTGGGACACGGCGCCGGCGCCACCCGTCCGCCGCTTCGTCGGCGGGTGAACGAGCAGTCGAGAGAGCGAGCACCGGCGGCGCTTTCGAGGAGAGGACAGCCGGTGCCAGGCGAACGCATCGCGCCGCGTCACACACGACGGCGCCGAACTCACTATCCCCCGCTCCGGTTCCGTATGGGACCGGGCCGGGGTTGCGATATTCAGAGGAGAAACACCCAGATGTCCGTGTTGAAGAACATCGCCGGGGCCCTCGCCCTCGGCACCGCGCTGAGCGGCGCGGCCATCGTGCTCGGCGGCGCCGCCGTCGGCACGGCCGGCGCTACCACTGTCATGGGCGGGTACATCCCGGCTCCGTCCGCCGGTGTCCGCTACGTCCGGCCGAGCTACAACTACAACACCAACAAGCAGCGCCAGGGCCAGAAGGGCAAGAACAAGAACAAGAATAAGAACAAGAACAAGAACCACGAGTGGCAGCACGTTCGCCAGTCGGAGAACCAGAGCCAGTTCCTGCTGCGTGACTTCACGCTCGTTCTGACGCCGTTCCAGAAGTCGTCCACCGGCTCGGCCGCGGTTCCGTGGAACTCGCAGTACTCGCAGAACTCCACGCTCCCGTACACGAACACGAGCGACTACAACCAGCTGCACAACCGGCCGTGGCAGGACCAGGACTCGCAGGCCGACCCGCGCACCAACACGGCCACCGCGGTCAACCCGGAGGCCACCAACAAGGATGTCGACATCGACGCCGACATCAACGAGGGCAAGCGCAAGCACGTCACGCCTACGCCGACGTTCACGCCCATCCCCTGATTCGCAGCGTCCATCACGTGGCCGCTCCGACCGGCCACGCTGAACGGTCACGCTGAGGGGCGGGAGTGTCCGGCAGATGCCGCCCGTCGCGAGCGGCAGGTGGAGGCATCGCAAGGCGGAGGAGGAGCCGATGACGAGGCTCCGCCTGGGCCACGCGCAGCAGCTCTGCCGGACACGACCTAGTGCCGGATGATTGTGCCCGTGCTCGCCGAGGGAGTGCAGTCGCGCCCTCTCGCGAGCACGGGCACTCGTCGTCTCCCCCGCTTTCACGGTCCGTAGGGGTCGGCCTCCCCGGCCGCCCGCAAGCGCGTTCTCGGCCGGATCCGTACGTCCGTGGAACACGACCGCTGGAGCCGCCTCTCCTGCGGCGGCTCGCTCCTCGCCCTCTCGGAACGCTCCCCGCGGCTCTCGTCGAAGCGCCCCTTGAAGCGCCTGCCGGAATGCCGCCCCCTCGAACGCGCCGTGCGAGACCGCGTGCCTCCCGGCCGCTCCCGCCGTCCTGCGATCGTGCTCCCGCCGCCGCTTCCGTACGCCCGGCGCCCCGGCATTGAAATCGGACATTAAGGGACAACTCGCCCTTTTTGTCTCCAATTCGTTCCATATGCTGCTAATAGCTGATCAAAAGCCACAAAGGCGTGTTTGTCGGGCGACGCTGCCGGACATCAACGTATCGCAGGAACCCGGCCCACGGGGGCCAAAGAGATATTTCTCTCGAATCATCGGCGAGAAATATCGAAGGATGCGGGGATTTCCAATTCTTTCAAGGGGGACAGCAATGCCTACGTTCAAGAACGTTATCGCCGGACTCGCTCTGGGCACCGCGATCGCCGGTGGCGCGATCGCCCTGAGCGCCACAGCAGCGAGCGCCGGCACCTTCGGCGGCGCGCCGTGCGGCGGCTCTTTCGGTCCCTTCGACTGCAACAACAACAGCGGTCCGTTCTTCGACAACCAGAACCAGTGGTTCAACAACAACCAGAACAACAACTTCTGGAACAACCAGAACTTCTTCAACCAGACCGCGTTCAGCGACAACCTCGACAGCGACTCCCACTTCGCGATCGTCGGCCCCTGCGCCACGATCGCGTTCAGCGACAGCACCAACCGTGACAGCAACTTCTGGAACAACAGCTGGTTCAACAACAACTCCTGGTTCAACAACAACTCCTGGTTCAACAACAACCAGAACAACAACTTCTGGCGGAACAACGACAACTTCATCAACTGACAAGGCGGGACCGGCAACGGTCCGCGAGACGACCGCGCCGCTCGCAATCCCGGCAGGTGAAGGGATGACGTGAACGGCCGGCCGCACCGTCCTCCACAGCCTTGACAGGAGAACGGCGCCCTAGGCGCAGTCACGTTCCCGTGGCGTCGAAAGCTCCGTGAGCACTCCCCGCTCCGGGAACGGCCGTTCGATGGAGCAGAGACAAGGGCTCCGGCGAGACTCTCGCCGGAGCCCTGACCTTTTCCGGCTCATCGAACTTGATCGGGGTTGAGGCGAGGCTGCGCCTGCTCGCGCGGCTGCGGGATGGATTGCCTCTTGAGGGAGCTCGCGGCTCCCGTTGATCATTTCTGTTATCTACGCAGAAGATCAACAGAAGAGCCGCGAGCATGGTCAACGATACGACCCGGCTGCTGGGCCTGGAGGGCCTGGCCGTCGTCGACGTCGTCGCAGCAGGTGAAGACAGCAGGCAGGGGCCGATCGTGCATCTGGTCACCGCCGACGAGAGCGCTCGGGCCTGCCCCGAGTGCGGGGTGTTCGCGGCCCGGGTCAAGGAGTGGGTGACCACCCGCCCGCGTGACCTACCGGTCGCGGGCCGCCGCTGTGACCTGCGCTGGCGTAAACGCCGGTGGTACTGCGACGAGCCGGCCTGCCCGAGAGGGACGTTCACCGAGCACGTCGCACAGGTCCCGGCCCGGGCCCGGCTGACGGTGCGATTACGCCAGGCCGCCGGGGAAGCCGTCGCCGACCGTGGGAGGACGATCGTGCAGTCGGCTCGCGACCACGGCGTGTCCTGGCCGGTGGCCTGTGCGGCGTTCACCGCGCACGCCCAGCGGGTGCTGCCCGGTCAGCCCGCCCCCGTCACGGTGCTGGGGATCGATGAGATCCGCCGAGGCCGGCCCCGCTGGACCTGGGATGAGACCACCGGCACCTGGCAGACCGTCGTGGACCGATGGCATGTCGGCTTCGTCGACCTGTCCGGCGGGCAAGGCCTGCTCGGCCAGGTCGAAGGCCGTACCAGCACTGCTGTCACCGGCTGGCTCGGCCAGCGTACTCAGGCCTGGCGTGATGGCGTGACCTTCGTCGCGATCGACATGTGCACCATCTTCAAATCCGCCGTCCGGGTGGCGTTACCGCAGGCCAGGCTGGTGGTCGACCACTTCCACATCGTGCAGCTGGCCAACGCCGCCGTCACCGAGGTCCGCCGCCGCGTCACCGTCCAGGTGCGGGGCAGGCGCGGGCGCAAGGGCAACCGCGAATGGGAACTACGTAACCGGCTGACCCGCTCGGCCGCCCGGATGCACGGCTCGCAACTCGACCCGATGGTCGATGACCTGATGGCGCTACCGAGGCGGATCGGAGTGCCGATCCTGGCCGCGTGGAACGCCAAGGAAGACCTGCTCGACCTGCTCGCCTTGGCGCGCACCCACCCCGATCGCTCCGTCGTCGCCGGCCGGCTGTTCCGCTTCTATGACCGCTGCGCCGCCTCCGGCCTGCCTGAACTGGAACGCCTGGCGAGCACGGTCGAGACCTGGTGGCCCGAGATCCTCGCGTTCATCCACACCGGCATCACCAACGCCGGCTCCGAGGGCACCAACCGCGTGATCAAGACCGTCGCCCGCGACGCGTACGGCTTCCGCAACCCCGAAAACCAGCGGTTACGCACCCGCTGCGCCACCACCCGACGAAGCCGCGGATTCCTCAACCCCGCTTAACTTCGAAGAGCCCCTTTTCCCGCACCACGGGCTCAGGAGTTACCCGCACCACGGGCTCAGGAGCGCGAGGCCACGGACTCGCCCGCGGATTCCCGACGGCCATCTCCCGGCGGCCATCTCCCGACAGTCACCTCCCGGCGGCCATCTCCCGGACAGCCACCTCGTGACGGCCGCTTCCTCCCGGCTCCATCCGGCCGGCCGGGCCGAGGCGGACACCGCCTGGCGCGCCCCGCTTCCTCCGGCGCTGCCAGGTCCGCACAGTGCGACGCTCTCCCGTCGCCACTCCCGGACAGGCTCCCGTCGCCACTCCCGGGCAGGCCGTACGGCCACCGCCATACCGGGCGGCGGCATGTCCGCGGACGAGGCCCACAACACCACAGGCGCTCGGACCCGGCGCCGGCGCTCGGACCCATCACCATTCCCTCTCCGAGCCGAACTCCGGCGACGTCGAACGCCCCCACAAATCGGTCAATCGAGACATTTCTCTCTTAATTCATCTAAGTCGGTTCATAAGATTCTAACTAGTGATCAAAAGGCTTAGATAGCCGTTTGTCGGACCAGCGCGCTGGAAATCATGACAGCACAGGAAGTTAGGGCTCAATTACGAGCCCGAAGGACATTTCTCATAATGAAGAGAAATGCCCTAAACAAATTCAGGAATACTGAATCCTGTCAAGGGGGACAACGCATGTCCAAGCTCCACAAGATCATCGCTGGTCTCGCCCTCAGCACCACCGCTGTCGGCGGTGCGCTCGCTCTGGCCGGTGCCGCCGGCGCCGCGACCAGGACCGGCGACGTCGACCGTCCCATCGCCCGGGGCGGCCTGGCCAACGGTGTCGACGACAGCACGGGCGGCATCGCCCAGGGCAACCGGGGCATCGGTGACAGCGGTGATCGGGGGACCGGCTTCCCTGTCTTCTTCGGTCCGAACAACAACGACAACTTCGAACGGAACAACCGCAACCAGAACTTCAACCAGGGCGACAACAGCAACTGGTGGGACAACCAGGGCTTCTGGAACCAGGGGGCGTTCGCCGACCGGCGCGACGACTCCTCCGGCTTCGGGCTCGTGGCGAAGGACGTTGCGATCGGCTTCCAGGACAAGACGAACAAGGACAACACCTGGTTCAACAACAACTGGTGGAACAACAACAACTGGTGGAACAACAACGACAACAACTGGTGGAACCACAACAACGACGACCGGGTGAACTGAGAAGGCAGGTCCAGCGGCTCCTGCGAGACGATCGCGCCGTTCCGACCAGGTGACGGATCCGGAGAACCTCTCACGAGGCATCCGACTCCGGCACGCGGACTGGCGCCGTTGAGTGCAGAGACACGTTCTCCGAAGGGCCGGCCGCTCGCTCACCGGGCGACGGCGGCCTGAACGGGAACGGCCGTCAATCCTCCTACAGTTACAACCAAGGGCTCCGGCGGGAAGGTTTCCGCCGGAGCCCTGCTCTTTTCCCCTGCCGCGGGCATCACCACCGCACTCTCTCGGCCGCGATCGGGTGCCGCGGGCATCACCACCGCGCTCTTATCGGGCGCGATCGGTCTGATCCGCGACGGCGGAGCTCGGTGGGCCCCGTGCCCCGCCGGCGCCCCGCCGGTGTTCTCGCCCGCGCTCACCCCGAGCGCGCTCCCCGTCCGTCCTCACCCCCGCGCCCTACGGGCCACCCTTCCTCCGCGCTTTTCCTCCGCGCCCTTTCTCAGTGCTCTCCCCTCAGCGCTCTCCCCTCAGCGCTTTGGTCAGTGCTCTCCCTCAGCGGCGGGCTTTTCCGGCCTACGACTCGCAGCCGCTCCCCGAACCCTCGCCGGCGAGCGCCACACCAGGGGGGGCAAATCGTACCTATCCCTACATAAGGCGCATTATCCATCGAATCAATCCTATACGCAGCTAATCATTAACTAAAAGCAGCAGGCGTCAGTTTGTCGGACCGCCCGGCAGGAAATCACCACTAGCGTCGGAAGCAAGGCTCAATAGGAGCCACGAAGGAATTCCCGCCCACTGCAGGCGGACGGGAAAAGCCGATAGACGCAGGGCAATTCGAAATCGAATCCTGTCAGGGAGGAACAATAATGCCCAAGCTCAACAAGATCTTCGCAGGGCTCGCGCTCAGCACCGCGGTCGTCGGCGGAGCCGTCGCCATGGGCGCCACGGCCGCCAGCGCCGACGACAACCCCTTCTTCTTCAAGAAGAGCGACTCGCGCCCCATCGCCAAGGAGGGCGCGGCCAACGGCGTCGACGACAGCAAGGGCGGCATCGCCCAGGACAACAAGAAGGGTGACGACTTCTTCCCGCAGACGTTCACCCCGGACATCACCCGGGACCGCAACGACCGCAACCACAACATCAACGACCGCAACCAGAACAACTGGTGGGACACCAACAACTGGTGGGGCCAGAACTTCTACAAGGACGACAAGTCGGGGCACGACGCCTTCGGCCTCGTCGCCAAGGATGTCGCGTTCGGCTTCCAGGAGAAGGACGACCGCGCATTCAACTGGCTCAACAACAACTGGTACGCCGACCAGAACTGGTGGGACCACAACAACAACGACTGGTGGAACCGCAACGACCGCGAGCACATCAACGAGAACAAGAACAAGAACGTCGACTAAGCGAGGCGTGACGCCTCGCGCGACACCGCGCTATCCGGTCGGGTGACGGAATCCGGTGGGCACAACCGCCCACACGTGTCTCTCCACCACCTGCCGGGGGCGACGGCGCGGGTAAGTGCAGCCGGGTGCGTCCAGTGCGTCTCCACGCCGAGCGACGGGGAGCCTGGAAGCGCCTTCCACCAGATGGCATGAAAAGGGCTCCGGCGAGATCCTCGCCGGAGCCCTGGCCCTTTCCCCAGCGGATCCCCCGCAGCTTCCCGACAGACTCACCCATCCCCTCAACACCGAACCTCGCTCGTCCCCTTCGATCCCGCTCGATCCCGGTCCGATCCCGGTCCGGCACCAGCCTCATGTGCCGCCCCCGGCGACCGGGATCCACGGGCCGAAGCGAACGAGAACCGGGGATTGAGGAACACCACGGCGGGGAACCGCCGTCCGCCCTACCCCCGATGCCGCACGGGCACGTCAGACATGAACGTCGATCGGGTCAGCGCTCCCCTAACCTGGGACGGCGTGCCACAACGCGGGCCCAAATTCCCACCGGCCCCGTTTGCCGCCAGGCCGCATCGGCAATTAAGACGCCAGGGCGATGACCGGACATACAGGACATCGCTCGACATTTCCGGCAGCTACCGGGAATGTCGCACTCGGGCACTCCATCCTTCGAGGAGGACCTCAATGCCCAAATTCCGGAACGTCATCACCGGTCTGGCCGTCAGCACCGTAATGGCCGGCGGCGCGCTCGCCCTGAGCGCCACCACCGCTCAGGCCTCGACCTCCGGCACCCCGACGATCAGCTCCCACTGGGGTCACGGCAAGGGCCACTGCGGGCGTCACGGACGCGGCTGCCGTAACACGGCCGTCAACCGCAACGACTTCCGCTTCTTCAAGTACGAAAAGGAGAAGAAGGTCAACCGGAAGAACGTGGCCTTCGCATCCGGTGACGCCGTCATCGACATCGACGGCGACGACTGACACTGACGGGTGACACCCACTCGTACGGGGCCGTCGGCGCGAGGCCGCGGTGTCCGGACCCGCCCTGATCACGCCTCCGCCACCCTCGTGGCGATCGGGCGGCGGTGAACGGGCGGCCGAGAGCTCGCGGCCCTGTACGGATCGCCCACTTCCGTACCGTGAAGAATGCCCCGGCGGAAACCGCCCGCCGGGGCCCTCCATGTAAGACCACAGTGCAAAACCAACCACAGCGCAGAGCCACAGCCCAGAATCGGACCGGTCAGGCGGAGCGGCGGGTCTTCCGCTTCTTGGACGCCTTCTCCTCCTCGTCCGCGCCGTCCTGCGCGGCCTTGGCCTTGGCGGTTCTGCCGGTCGACTTGGCGGGCGCGGCGCCCTGGCGCTCCCGCTTGGCCGCCTCCACGCTGGCCCGCAGCGCGGCCATGAGGTCGACGGCCGGCCCTTCCTCGGCCGGGGTCTCCGGGGCGACGACCTCCTTGCCCGCCACCTTGGCCTCGATGACCTCCTGCAGCGCCTCCCGGTAGGCGTCCGTGTATTGGGTGGGGTCGAAGTCCGCCACCATCGTCTCGATCAGGGACTCGGCCATCTTCAGTTCCTGGGGCCGTACGTCGATGTCCTCTTCAAGGAACGGGAAGTCGGCCTCGCGGATCTCGTCCGGCCAGAGCATGGTCTCCAGCACGAAGACGCCGTCGCGGACGCGCAGGGCGGCGAGCGACTCGCGCTGCCGCAGGGCGACCTTCACCACCGCCACCTGTCCCGACCGCTCCAGGGCGTCCCGCAACAGCACGTACGGCTTGGCGCCCTGCGCGTCCGGCTCCAGGTAGTAGGACTTGGCGAAGTAGATGGGGTCGATCTGGTCCGCGGGGGTGAACTGCAGCACGTCGATCCTGCGGGAGGTGGTCAACGGCAGACCGGCGAAGTCCTCGTCGGTCAGCACGACGATCTCGCCGGTCGCGAGCTCGTAGCCCTTGGCGATGTCCGAGTAGGGCACCTCTTCGCCGTCGATCGAGCAGATCCTCTTGTATTTGATCCGGCCGCCGTCCTTGCGGTGCACCTGGTGGAACGTGACGTCCTTCTGTTCGGTCGCGGAGTAGAGCTTCACCGGGATGGTGACAAGACCGAACGAGATCGCGCCTTTCCAGATGCTGCGCATAGCCACATTCTCGTCTCTGTGTTCGAACGACGCTATGGTGGGATTCAAGGGAGTTACCTCATGGGCAGGTACCCACTATGGCGGTGCCGTATCCGATCGAGCCGATGCTTGCCATTCCAGGAGAAATCCCCTCCGACCCCGGCGCGTACGCGCTGGAGGTGAAGTGGGACGGCATCCGCGCACTCGCGTACGTCGACGGCGGCGTGCGGATCACCGGGCGGCACGGCGCCGACTTCACCTCCCGCTATCCCGAGATCTCCGCCGCCATGGCCCCGCTGGCCGGGCGCAGGGCGGTGGTCGACGGCGAGGTGGTGGCCTTCGACCCCGAGGGCCGGCCCAGCTTCGCCCGGCTGCAAAGACGCATGCACGTCACCGATCCCGCCGCGGCCCACCTGCTCGGCCGGCTGCCGGTCTCCTATCTGCCCTTCGACCTGCTCCATCTCGACGGGCGCACACTGCTCGACCTCCCCTACCTGGACCGGCGGGCGCTGCTCGACTCGCTCGGCCTGGGCGCGCCGCCCTACCTCCCCTGCGAACCCGCGGTGCTGGAGGCGACCCGGCTGCAGGGACTGGAGGGCGTGGTCGCCAAGCGCCTCGACTCCCCCTATCGGCCGGGGCGCAGGGCGGAGTGGTGGATCAAGATCAAGAACCTGCGCACCGCCGAGGTGGTCGTCGGCGGCTGGCGCCCGGGCAAGGGCCGCCGGGCGGGCGGCGTCGGTTCGCTCCTGCTCGGCATGTACGCCGGGGCGTCCCCTGCCGGGTTCCTCTTCGTCGGCCACGTGGGCACCGGGTTCACCGACGCGATGCTCGGCGACGTCCTCCGCCTGATTGAGCCGCTCGAGATCGGGCAGAGCCCCTTCTCTGACGGGCTTCCGAGGGAGATCTCCCGGAACGCCCGATGGGTCAGGCCCGAGCTGGCCGGCGAGGTGGCGTTCACCATGTGGACCCGTGACGGCCGTCTGCGCAACCCGGTCTGGCGGGGCCTGCGCCCCGACAAGATCCCGGCGGAGGTGCGGCGGGAGGAGCTGCGATGACGGAGAAGGTGCGGGTGGAGGTGGAGGGCCGCCGGCTTGTCCTGACCAATCTGGACAAGGTGCTCTATCCCGACGCCGCGTTCACCAAGGCCGAGGTGATCGACTACTACACCCGGATCGCACCGGCCCTGCTGCCGCACCTCAAGGGGCGCCCGCTCACGGTCAAGCGTTATCCGAACGGCGTCGACGGCCAGTTCTTCTACGAGAAGAACGCCCCCGAGCACACGCCCGACTGGGTCCGTACGGTGACCCTGCCCGCGCCGGGCAGCACGAAGAACCGCGAGGAGATCGACTTCGCGGTCGTGGACGACCTGCCGACCCTGGTCTACTACGCCAACCTGGCCGCCCTGGAGATCCACGTGCCGATGTGGCGGGTGGCCAAGGACGGCGAGCCACAGCCGCCCGACACGCTCGTCTTCGACCTCGACCCCGGCGCCCCCGCCACGATCCTCGACTGCTGCCGGGTCGCCGTCCTGCTGCGGCGGGCCCTGGCCGACGACGGCCTGGAGAGCTTCCCCAAGACCAGCGGCCAGAAGGGCATGCAGCTCTACGTCCCATGGGACCGTGGCCCGGACACCTCCGGCTACGCCAAGGCGCTCGCTCAGCGGATGCAGGCCGAGCATCCGTTCGTGACGAGCGTGATGGCGAAGAAGGAGCGGCCTGGCAAGGTCTTCATCGACTGGAGCCAGAACAACCCGGCCAAGACGACGGTCGCGCCCTACTCACTGCGCGCCGCCGGGCGGCCGGCCGTGTCCACCCCCCTGCTGTGGGAGGAGGTCGAGGCGTGCGACAGCCCCGACCGGCTGGTGTTCACCGCGCCCGACGTGCTGGAGCGCGTGGCGGAACACGGCGACCTGTTCGCACCCCTCACCGCGTAGTTGCGCCGCCGCCCTGGCCGTAGTGTGGACCTGTCGCAGCCGACCGTCGAACGGAAGGACAAGCAGATGCCTGAGATGGACCCCCTCGACGAGACGGCCGAGGAGATCTCGATCGAGGCGCCGGAGGCCGACGCGGTCGAGCAGCACCAGCTCGTCAAGGTGGCCGAAGACAGGCGCTGGCCCGAGCACGTCCCGTTCGACGCCGACCCGGCCGACGTGGCCGAGCAGGAGCGTACGGTCGACCTCGATGACGACGACTATCGCTGATCCGATTTACCGACACGTAGGATGAGGCCGCGGGGCGGGAGCCCCCGATGCGCATCTTGCAAGGAGACTGCCGTGACCGCTACCCCGGACGCCAAGCCCCGGGGCACCCGGCTACCCCGGATGGCCCGCCGCCGCCAGTTGCTGAGCGCGGCGCAGGAAGTGTTCGTGGAGAACGGCTACCACGCGGCGGCGATGGACGAGATCGCCGAGCGGGCCGGTGTGAGCAAGCCGGTGCTCTACCAGCACTTCCCGGGCAAGCTGGAGCTTTACCTCGCGCTGCTCGACCTGCACGTCGACGACATGGTGAGCCGGTGCCGGCAGGCGCTCGAGTCCACCACCGACAACAAGCAGCGGGTGCAGGCCGCCATCGG
Source organism: Microbispora hainanensis (assembly GCF_036186745.1). Lineage (NCBI taxonomy): Bacteria > Bacillati > Actinomycetota > Actinomycetes > Streptosporangiales > Streptosporangiaceae > Microbispora > Microbispora hainanensis. The sequence continues at coordinate 955,556 of NZ_CP108086.1, forward strand.
CGCCTTCTTCGACTTCGTCTCCAGCCAGGGCGAGGCGTTCCGGCTCGTCTTCGAATCCGACCTGCGCAACGTCGCGCCCGTACGGCAGCGGATGGAGCGTTCGCTGTACGAGAGCGCCGAGGCGATCAGCCGGGTGATCCAGGAGGACACCGGCTGCTCCAGCGACGAGGCGCACCTGCTCGGCGTCGGCCTGGTGGGCATGGCCGAGGTGAGCGCGCGCTACTGGCTGAGCAGCCACGGCTCGATCCCCAAGGAGGCGGCGACCCAGCTGATGGCGCGCCTGGCCTGGCGGGGGATCAGCGGTTTCCCGCGCACCGGCTGACCGGAATCTTGTTCGCTTCACGCGATCACAGAGCCGGTCGCTCCCTGCGGCGGCGACGATGGGTAGGGACCAGCCCTCGTGAAAGGGGAGCCCGATGGAAATAAAGATCGGCGTGCAGTCGGTGCACCGTGAGCTCGTGGTGGAGACCGACCTGTCGGCCGAGGAGATAGAGGAGGAACTCCGCAAGGCGCTCGCCTCCGAGAAGGGCGTCTTCTCCCTCACCGACACCAAGGGCCGCCGTGTGCTCGTCCCCGTGGCCTCGCTCGGGTTCGTCGAGATCGGCGAGGACGTGACGCGTCCGGTCGGCTTCGGCGGCACGCTCTGAGCACCTCCGTCATCGCCGCCGGCCGGCCGGGACGGCACGCGCCCACAACGCGCGCCGTCCCGGCGGCCGGCGATGATTCATTCCACCCGGGATCGGGTGCGTGCGAGGTCAGGAGCGTCCGTAACCGCATCCGCGGGGACGGCGGGTCAGATCCGCGTGATGGGGATCCCGCCTCCCGCTGATCGTCGGACAGCCCGCGCTTCCTCTCCGCAACACCGCACGCGGAGTCCAGGGGTTCGGCCCACATCTCGTCAAGGAAGTGCCGTAGCGGCGCGAGGCCCTCATGCTCGCACCGTACATCCGTTTGGCACGTGCGCGACCCATGAACGCAGGACCGGCCGGTGCCCGCGACCTGTTCCCCGCCCTCCCGATCCTCGCCGTCCGGGGATTCCGGCCAGGTCAGGGGGATCGCGGATGCGAAGCGCCGCACCGGCGACCCCCGCGCGAACCCGTGAAGATCACGGCCCGGGGGTGAGGCCGAGCGCGGCCATCCGCTTGCCGTGCTCCTCGGTCAGCCTGGCGAACATCCGCCCGATTTCCGCCAGGTTCTCGCCCTCCTCGCCCACCAGCAGCGCGGCGAGCTGCGGCCGGGCGGCGGCGAGCCGCTGTCCCTGGCTGAGCGCCTCGCCGACCATGCGGCGCGCCCACAGCGCGAGGCGGCCGCGCAGCCGCGGGTCGGCCTCCAGCGCGGCGCGCACCCGCTCCACCGCGAACTCCCCGCGGCTCTCGTCGGCCAGCACCTCCTCGACCAGGGCGCTGATCGAGGGAGCGGCCTGCCGGGCCGCCTCGCGGTAGAAGTCGCCCGCGATCCCCACGCCGACGTACGCCTTGATCAGCGCCTCGTACCAGTCCTTCGGCCTGGTCTGGGCGTGCCAGGCGTCGATCGCCTCCACGAAGGGGGCCATGGCCTCCTCCGGATCGACGCCGAGCGAGGCCAGCCGGTCGCGCAGCACCCGGAAGTGCCCGTACTCGGTCGCGGCCACGTCCCCGAGGGCGGCCCTGTCGTTCAGCGTCGGAGCCAGCAGGGCGGCGTCCTCGGCCAGCCGGAGGAAGGCGGTGAGCTCGGCGTACGCGAGGACGCCGAGCAGGTCCACAATCCCGGGAGAGGAATCACTCATGGGTGCAGCGTACGGCTCCCCGGCTTTCCCGCCGGAGCCCTCGCTCATGACCGGCGCAGCAAGAGCTTTTAGCGAGAAGACGCAGAAATCGGTTCCGTGTTGTGGTATCGAGTAGACTGCTTCGTGGAAGTGCGACCGCACTGTGTGGATCGAGACTGTGTCACTCACCGTATCGATCCCTGTGTCGATCCGGGGCCAACCCCCGGACCCCAGGAACCACTGGATGCCGCGGTCGCTGATTCACGACGAGGGCGTGACTGTCCGCGAGGACCCGGACCGGGGAGGCTCTGCCGGCCGGCTGTCCCGGAGGGTCGCCTTCGCACTGATTGAGGCAGGCCACGCTGACAACGACGTTCCGAGACCTGGGAGTCATCCCGGAGATCGCCGATGCGCTCGAGACCGAGGGCATCACTTCACCATTCCCAATTCAGGAGATGGCGCTCCCGCTGGCGCTGGCCGGCCAGGACGTCATCGGACAGGCGCGCACCGGCACCGGCAAGACCTATGCCTTCGGCGTCGCCATGCTGCAGCTCGTCGGCAAGCCGAGGAAGAACCGCAAGAAGCCACGCGGTCTCGTCCTCGTCCCGACCCGCGAGCTGGCCCTCCAGGTGACCGAGGACCTGGTCCTCGCCGCCGGGAAGCTGGGGTCGCGCATCCTCACCGTCTATGGCGGGCGCGCGTACGAGCCGCAGATCGAGGCGCTCAAGAACGGCGTCGACGTGATCGTCGGCACGCCGGGGCGGCTGCTCGACCTGGTCAAGCAGAAGCACCTCGACCTCGGCCAGATCACCATGCTCGTCCTCGACGAGGCCGACCGCATGCTGGATCTCGGCTTCCTCCCGGACATCGAGCGGATCATCAAGCTGGTGCCGGAGAACCGGCAGACCATGCTGTTCTCGGCCACCATGCCCGGCGAGATCGTGAACCTGTCCCGCCGCTACCTCACCCGGCCCACCCGGGTCAGGGCGGAGAGCGGCACGGCCGAGGCCGAGACGACCACGCTGACGACGCAGCACGTCTATCGCACGCACCGCATGGACAAGATCGAGATCGTGGCCCGCCTGCTGCAGAGCAGGGGCGCCGGGCTCACGATGGTCTTCTGCGAGACCAAGCGTGCCTGCGACATGGTCGCCGAGCAGCTCAAGGACAAGGGCTTCGCGGTGGCGGCCGTCCACGGCGACCTCGGCCAGGGCCAGCGCGAGCAGGCGCTGCGGGCGTTCCGCAACGGCAAGATCAACGTGCTGGTGGCGACCGACGTCGCGGCGCGCGGCATCGACATCGACGACGTCACCCACGTCGTCAACTACGACTGCCCGCAGGACGAGAAGACCTATGTCCACCGGATCGGCCGTACGGGCCGGGCGGGCCGCACGGGCGTCGCGGTGACCTTCGTCGAATGGACCGAGCTGGCCCGCTGGAAGGTCATCAACAGCGCCCTCTCGCTCGACTTCAGCGAGCCCGTCGAGACCTATTCGAGCTCCCCGCACCTGTACGCCGACCTCGACATCCCCGAGGGGACCAAGGGCGTGCTCCCGCGCGCCCAGCGCTCCCGGGCGGGTCTGGAGGCCGAGGAGATCGAGGACCTCGGGGAGACCGGGCGCACTCGCTCCCGTGGCAAGTCCCGCCGGGGCGACGCCCGTGACGACGCCCGTGACGACGCCCGTGACACTGCCGAGGAGCGGCGCGAGCGCCCCGCCCGCACCCGCGAGCGGCGGCGGACCCGTGGCGGCCGGCTCAAGGACGCCGCGGCTTCCCCGGAGCCCCAGGCGCCGGTGGAGGCTCCCGTGGAGGCTCTCGCGGAAACCCCTGCCGAGGTCACGGTGGAGGCACCTGTGGAGGCCACCGCCGAGGCCGCGCCGAAGCGTCGTGGCCGCAGGGGCGCGAACACGGCGGCCCTGACCGGCGCGCTGGCCGACGTCTCGGCCGTGACGTCCCCTGCGGACGACACGGCCCCCGGCACGGCGCCCGGCACGGTGAGCGACACGGTGATCGACACGGTGATCGACGCGGAGACCCGCTCCGAGGTCGAGGCCGGACCGGAGACGGAGCCGGAGGCGGCCCCGCGCAGGACCACCCGCCGCAGGGCCCGCGCCGCCGACCCGGCGCCCGCGCCCGTGGCCTCGGCCGCGGCCGAGGAGCAGGTGGAGGAGCGCCCGGCCCGCCGCCGCAGGAGCCGCGCCGCCGACAGCGCCGACCAGGCGCTCCTGGTGGAGGCGGAGCCGACGGTGGCGGCACCTGTCAGCGAGATCGCCGACGAGCCCGCCGAGCAGCGGCCGGCTCCGAAGCCGGAGCCCGAACGGATCATCCCGGCCAGCCCGTTCATGATCGTGTTCAAGTCTCCCGACCTCGCGACCGATGACGACGATCCTGCGCCGTCCGCCGCGACCGAGCGCGCCCAGCAGCGGCGCCGCCCGCCCCGGCCACGGCCCCGCCGTACGGGGTGAGGGGCCGGCACAGGCCCGCCCGGCGATGAGCACGACCGCAGGGGCAGGAGGAGCACCGGACAACCGGCGCTCTTCCTGCCCCAGTTCTTTGAGGGCTGCTTTGCCCACAGTGGGTATGACCTGGACAGGAGGCATGCGCAATGACCGTCCGAAACCCTCATAGTCGCTTCGGTAGTGTCGCTGGGATCTTCCCTGGGTATCGTGATGCCACGTGAGTGAGCGAGCCTTCAGCAGACGGTCCAGGACGTGGGGCCGGTCCGGCCCATCGGTTCCCGGGATCCGGGGTGAGGTGAAGGAGGCCTCGTGAGCACGCCACGGTTCCTGACGCTTCCTCCAGGTGTCAGCAGTGAGCAGATCGAGACGCCGCTCGGTTCGTTCGCGGTGCTCGAAGCGCTTCCGGTCAGCGGTGTCCCCGAGCGCTGGCCCGCCCTTCTCGTCCCCGGCTTCACGGGGTCGAAGGAGGACTTCATCGCCGTGCTGCAGACGCTCGCGCAGGCCGGTCGCAAGGTGATCGCGGCCGACATGCGCGGGCAGTACGAGACGCCGGGCCCGGACGATCCGGCGGCGTACTCGTGCGCGGCCCTGGGCGCGGACATCGACGCGCTCGCCGCGGTGGTCGGCCAGGGCGAGCCCGTCCACCTGCTCGGCCACTCCTTCGGCGGCCTGGTCGCCCGCGAGACGGCGCTGAACGGCACCACCAAGCTCGCCTCGCTCACGCTCATGAGCTCGGGCCCCGCGGGCATCGTCGGGCCGCGCGAGCGCATGGGCCGGGTCCTGCTGGCCGAGCTTCCGGAGTACGGCCTCGAATACATGTGGTCGAACCGGATGGAGCCCGAGGCCCTGGCGGCGGGCGTCCCCGACGACATCGTGGCGTTCCTGCGCAAGCGGCTGCTCTCCAACCACCCCACCGGTCTCGTGGCGATGGCGCACGAGGTGCTCGGCGCCCCCGACCGCTGCGCGGAGCTGGCCGAGTGCGACCTCGATCTCCTGGTCCTGTACGGCGAGCACGACGACGGCTGGCCCCCGGTGCTGCAGGCGGAGATGGCCCGCAGGCTCGACGCGGAGTGCGTCGTGGTGCCCGGGGCCCTCCACTCGCCGGCCGTCGAGGCCCCCGAGACCACCGCGGCGGCCCTGACCCGGTTCTGGAACGCGGCGGAGAGCCGGCTGCTCCAGCACCAGCACGGATGACCCGGCCGCCATGCCCGCGACCGGCGGCCTGACCGCCCAGCCCCCGGAATCGGCGACGTGGCTCGTCCACGTCGACCGCACCATGTGGGTGGCGGGCGTGCGCGGCCTGATGCTGCAGGCCCTGCATCCGCTGGCGATGCGGGGCGTGTGGCAGAACTCCAACTTCCGCGACGACCCCTTCGGCCGTCTGCGGCGTACGGCCGACTTCGTGGGCCGCGTGACGTACGGCAGTCCCGAGGAGGCCGACGAGATCGGCAGGCGGGTGCGCGCGATCCACCGGGCCCTGCGCATCCGCGACCCCGACACGGGCAGGACCCACCGGGTGGACGACCCCGAGCTGCTGCTGTGGGTCCACTGCGCCGAGGTGATGTCCTACCTGGAGGTCGTCCGCCGCGCGGGCGTCCCGATCAACGACCGGCAGGCCGACCAGTACCTCACGGAGCAGCGGCGCAGCGCCACGTATGTCGGGCTCCACGCCGACGACGTGCCCGGCACGGTCGCCGAGATGAACGACTACTTCGCCCGGATGCGGCCGGTCCTGCGGGTCATCCCCGAGTCGGCCGCCGCCGTGCGGTTCCTGCTCTGGCCGCGCCTGCCCGAGAGCATGCGCTTCCTGTCCCCGGCCAAGCCGGTCTACTTCCCGTTCGGCGCGCTGTGCTACTACACGCTGCCCGGCTGGGCCCGCCGCATGTACGGCGCGCTGCCCGAGGTGCCGCAGATCGCCGTGACGGCGGCGTTGCGGGCCTTCCGGCTGGCCATGAACACGATCCCCGACGCCGTGCACCAGCAGGTGCTCGACGAGGGCACCAGGGCGATGCTGCGGGCCTCACGCGAACGCCTGGGCGCCGCCGGATATGACGTCGGCAACGGCCTCAGGGCGCTGGTCGATCCTCGGCGGCGTCCGGGGCGTACGGCGACGGGCTGACCGGCGTCTCCGCCAGGCCGTCCCAGGGCAGCCGGTCCGGGGAGGCCGCCCGCCCCTCGGGGCAGTGGCGGCGGAAGTCGCACCACGAGCAGATGGGGCCCGGCTCCGGCGGGAACAGCCGGTCGATCTCAGGCGGCACCGTGACCGGCCCTGTGACCGGCCCTGTGACCGTCCCGGCGCCGGCCTCCCGCCGTGGAGCCGGCACGCCCTTGCTGCCGCGTCCGGCCCACTCACGGTAGGCGTCGTCGGCGTCGGCCGCCTCTGTCGCGATGTCCTCGGCGCGGCGCAGGTGACGGGCGAGCGACTCGTCGGTGTGCTCCCACTCGGCGACCGTCCCGGTGGGCAGGTGGTGTAACTCCACCCGGTGGCAGGCGCGGCGCATCATGCGGGACGACGCGATCGCGTAGACGGCGAGCGCGATCGACGAACGGGCGTCGTCGGAGGTCGGCGGGCGGCGGCCGGTCTTGTAGTCGACCACGACCAGTTCGTCCCCGCGCCGGTCGAGCCGGTCGACCCGGCCCGAGACGGCGATGACGGACGTGCGCGTGGCGACCGTGCGCTCGACGCCCACCGGCTCGTCGCCGGGGTCGAGCGTGGCGACGTAGGAGGAGACCATCGCGCGGGCACGGTCCCGCCACGCGGCCGACTGCTCCTCGTCCCTGAACCCCTCGCGGATCCAGCCGTTGGTGAGCAGCACGGCCGCCATGACCGGCGTACGCCGGTCGTACGGCTCCCGCCACCACGCGGCCAGCGCGTTGTGAACGGAGGCCCCCACGCTGTTGTGCGCCCACGGGGGCCCCTTCTGCGGGGCGGGCCGGTCGAGATAGGTGAAGCGATAGCGACGCCGGCAGTCGAGCCAGGTGTTCAGGCGCGACGGCGTGCAGGTGTAGAGCCGCCTCGGCATGCCGTCGAGGCCGAGCTGCTCCACGGTCCTACTCGTCCAGGTTCAGCTTGATGCCGGACGCCGCGGTGCCGTCCACGAGCGGCGGCGGCGCCGCCTCGGCCTCCTGGGCGCCGGTCAGCGACCCCGACAGCCAGCGGTCGAACTCGGGCTCCAGGTCGCCGATGCTGCCCTCCTCGCCGTGCGCGGGCAGCACCCTCGTCTCGTGGGGCAGCGTGAACAGCCGCTCGCCGATCGAGGTGAGCTGGTCGGCGAGCGCGGGGTATTCCCCGCCGAGCTTGCCGGGGCCGTCCATGAGCAGGGTCTTGCCGGTGAAGACCGCGCCGAGGCCCTCGCAGTAGAGCGAGACGCCGCCCGGCGTGACGCCCGGCGTCGCGAGCACCTCCAGCTCGACGTCGGCCACGGAGAACAACCCCTCGTCCTCCATGTCGATGTCGGGCCAGGTCTCCTCCCAGGTCTGCCTCCACAGGCGCTTGTCCTTGGGGTGGACGGCGATCACGGCCTCGTCCCTGGCCGCCACCTCGATCGCGGCGCCCACGTGGTCGGGCAGGCCGTGGGTGCAGATGACGGCGAGGACCTCGCGGTCGCCGACCTTCTCCAGGATCTTGTCGGCGTCTCGCGCCGGGTCGATGACGATCACCTCGTCGTCGTCGCCCACGATCCAGGTGTTGTTCTCGACCTTGTGCTCGTCGCCCTCGATGTCCACGAGGCCCGAGGTCACCACTCGTTCGATGCGCGCTGTCACGGCTCAGAACCTTACTATTTCTCGCGGATCCAGCCCGCCGTTCAGACATCCCCGTCGAGACGCGGCGAGAAGGCGCCGAACGGCAGGTCGAGCGCCTGGTCCTGGTCTCGCAGGTCACGCAGCGACAGGTTGGCCAGGGCGATGAAGCAACCGGCCTCGACCGGCCAGGCGACCGTCCACAACCAGTTGCCGAGAGCCTCGCCCACATAGACGGCCCGGTCTCCCGGCACTCCCCGCCCCGCGCACCACAGCGCCGTCGGATGGCCGCGTGCGTCGATCTTGGCGTGCGGGGGGCCTGCGTCGAAGCCCGCGCCGGGGTCCGGGCCCGGCAGCCCGGCGTACGCGGCCCCGAGACCGATGCCGGGCTCCTCGGCGATGAGCAGCATGTCGGCGGGGCCCTGGGTGACCGAGGGACCGGAGAGGGCGACGACGCTCGCCCTCACGCCGGTGCGCTCGTCACCCACCTCCCCGAAGCCGGTCACCAGCCATCCGGAGGGCAGCGGCCACGGGAGCCAGACGGGCACCCGCGCCGCCTCGCACAGGGCTTCCAGAGCGGCCTCAGAGGGCCGCCGGGGCGGCTGGTAGGGCAGGACGTCACCGTGAGCGGCGCATCGCCAGGAACTCGACCAGACGTTCGGTTCGTGTAGCGGCCCGAAGCACCGCGGACATGTTGGCGCGGTTCTCACAAATATTCACGGTGCTTCCGTGATGTCCGTACGTCAAGAGTCTGCCCGTTATCTAGTCGTAATCTTGGTGATGTGCGGTGCATCAGATGTGTGGGCGCGATCGTCTCCGACGCCGAAGGGCGGCTGCTGCTGGTGCGGCGGGGACGCCCTCCCGGCGAGGGGCTGTGGTCGCTGCCGGGCGGCCGGGTCGAGCCCGGCGAGACCGACGAGCAGGCGCTGCGCCGCGAGCTGCGCGAGGAGACCGGCCTCGACGTCGCCGTCGTACGGCTCGCGGGGACCGTGCTGCGGCCCGCCCCCGGCGGCGCGACCTTCGAGATCCACGACTACGTGGCGACCGCCTCCGGCGTGCCGGTCGCCGGGGACGACGCCGCCGACGCCCGCTGGTGGGCGCCGGCCGACCTCGCGCGGCTCCCGCTGACCGACGGCCTCATCGACGCTCTCACCGAATGGGGGATCGTCTCCGGGATCGGCGCCCGGTGATCGGGGCTCCGTGATCAGTGCTGCGTGACCGTGCTGCGCCAGATCGTCAGGTGGTCGTCGGCGTAGCCGGCCGACCTGCCGACGGCCACCACCCGGTCACCCGAGACCGCCACCGCCCCAAGCCATTGCGCCCCCTGGCCGCCGAGGCCGTCCTGGGTGAGCGTCCGGCGCGCCCAGTCCACCCCGTCTTCGGACACCCACGCGGCGCTGTCGGTCTCGCCGCCCTCCTCAGGCGACCGATGCGATCCGACGGCGACGAGCCCCCGCCCGGTCGCGGTCAGGTCGAGCACCGAGGCGGCGGCGTCGGCGGGCAGCATGCCGTACTCCCAGCTCGCGCCGTCGTCGGTGGACAGCGCGGAGAACGGGCGGGGGCCGTCGTCGGTCATCGCGGTGCCGACGACCACCACACCCGCCTCGGTCGCGACCACGTGACGCAGCCCGGCCGAGGTGGTCTCGGGCGGCAGCACCCGGCCGCGGGCGTTCCAGTTGACCCCGTCGGAGGAGACCCAGACCACCCCGGTCTCGCGGTCGGCCGTGCCCGACCCGCCGACCGCCATGAACCCGCCGGGCGTCGCCGTGACGTCGTAGAGGCGCACGCCCGCCCCTCCGGCGGGCATGCTGCCCGGCGCGGAACGGGTGAACCGCTTGAGGTCGGGGCTGAACCACAGGGCGGGCAGCGTCCCCGTGGCGGACCTGTCCTCCCCCGCCATGACGTAGCCCTTCGGCCCGGCGGCCACCACGGCGGGCGCGAGCAGGAAGTGGCCCGCCGGCACCTCGATCGCGGGACCGGGCCGCCAGCTCTTCCCGTCGGGCGAGGTGACCAGCAGCGGCCGGGTCACCGCCGGGTCGGTCGTCGTGCTGCCGACGGCGAGCCACCCCTTGGGGCCGTGCGCCACGCCACTGAGCGCCTGGCGTCCCGGCCCGCCCAGCAGGTCGGGGAACACCGCGTCCTTCCAGTTGGCCCCGTTGTTGCCGCTCGTCCAGATCGCGGCGTCGCCGTTGGCCGCGCCCACGGCGACGAAGGTGCCGCCGGAGGCCGCGACGTCCGCGGTGTCCCTGGCGAGCCGGTTGAGCCCGGCGATCTCCTTGAGCGGCACGGCGCGCGCCGCCTCGCCCTTCCCCGCCGTGATCAGCACGGGGAGGTTCTCCACGTCGCCGGGCCCGCGCTTGTCACCCCCCGCCACGAGGATCCCGGCGTCGGTGACGGCCAGCCCGCGCAGCGTGCCGGGGATCGCGCCGAGATCGGCGCTCCTGGTCCACTTGCGCCCGTCCTGGCTGGTGTAGACGGCATACCGCTCCCAGCCCGACTCGGCCACCGCCGCGAGGCCCGCCGCCGACGCCGCCAGGCCGCGCACGCCCGTCCCCTCCGCGCCGAGCGGCCCGATCGTGCCGCACTGGGTCCAGTCGGCGCCCTCGGGCGAGCAGTAGACCCGCACCTCGCCGGCGTCCGACTTCTGCCGGGTGGGCACGAGCACGAAGCCCTTCTTCGTGACGGCCAGCGCGCCGGGTTCGGCGCGTACGTCCGCCAGGGCCGCGGCCGTACGCAGCCAGGTGCGGCCGCCGTCGTCGGAGCGCAGGACGACAGAGACGGAGTCGCCCGAGCCCGGGTCGGCGAGCGCCACCACCCGGTCGCCCCTGGCGGCCACCGCCCGCATCGCCCTGATCTTGTCCGGGGTGCCGATCTGGTCGCTGTCCACCCTCGTCCAGCCGACGCCGTCGGGCGACACCCAGGCGACCGGGCCCGCCGTCCCGTCCCGCAGGGTCGTGGCGCCCACGGCGAGGAAGCCGGTCGCGGTCCGCGCCACGTCGGTGATCCGGTCCTGGCTCCAGAACGCGGTCAGCCGGGCGGGGTCCACCGCGGTCCAGGACCGGCCGTCGGAGGAGACCCACATGCCGCGTGCGGCCGGGCCCGCCGAGCCGGGCGCGTCGGTGCCGACGGCGAGCCAGCGGCCGTCGCCGCCCGCGACCCTGCCGACCGCCCCGGGCGCGGACTCGTAGCCCGGGGCGTCGGCGACCCGGCCCGTCTGCCAGTGCGCGCCTCCGTCTGCGGACACGAGGAACAGCGGCCGGGTGAGCGGGCTCGTCGTGTCGCTGCCCGCCGCCACCACCGTCGCGCCCGCCGCGGCGAACGCGTTGAGCACCTGGCTGGAGCCGTTGCCCGGCAGCCCGGGCGCCGAGAACGCGGCGTCGCCCGACTGGCCGTCGCCCGCGGCGAGGCGCAGCCCGGCCGTGGACGGCCCGCCCGCCCACCTGACGACGACCACGCCCAGCACGGCGGCCGCCACGAGGACCACGGCGATCACCGCCGGCCGCACCATCGGGGGCAGGCGCGGAGGGAACCGCCGGGGCAGCACCCGCCTGTGGCGGCGTCCGCCGCCCGGCCGGGGCGGGCCCGAGGCCACGAGCACGTCGGACCGGGCCGGGCGGCCCCCCGGCGGACGCCCGATGCGCTCGACCGGCTCGGCGGGCCCGACCGGCTCGCCAGGCTCGACAGGCGGCTCGACAGGCGGCTCGACGGGCGGGCCGTCGTGCTCGGGCTCGACCGGGATCTGGGGGCTCATGCGGATGCCGCCGGACTCCCCCAGGCCGTAGCGGGGGGCGGGCTCGGGCGGCATGTGCGTCCACACATGCTCTGTGTGGACCTGTTCCGGGGAGTGGACCTGTTCCGGGGGAACGTGCTCGCGCAGCGGTCCGGACGGTGGGGTGTCGAGCTCGGGGGCGCCGGGGCCGTCGGGGTTCTCGCGGGGGATCTGGGCCCGCCGCGGCCGGGGCGGGCCGGAGGCGACCAGCTTGTCCGGCCGGTTCACGATCCGGCGACGCGGGCCGTCCTCCTGCGCCGATTCCCGCACCGGCCCCTGCACCGGTTCCTGCACCGGTTCCTGAACCGGCTCCTGCACCGGTTCCTGAACCGGCTCCCCCGCCGACCTGGCACCCTCGCCGTGCCAGGTCGTGGGGGCGCCCGGATCACCGGGCCCGCCGGGGTCCCCGGGTCTTCGGCCGCCGGAGCGGCTGTGGCGCGGTTCGCCCGTCCCGTACGGCGCGGCGTACGGATTGCGGCCCGCCCTGGGCCCGTGGGCCGCGTCCGATCCTGGGCGCGGAGCCCAGATGCCGCCGGATAAGTCCGGGTCGCGTGAGTGCGATCCGGCGATCTTGCGGTAGGGCCGGGTGTCCTCGTCGTCCGCCGGCTCGCCCGCGTCGTTGAAGGCCGGGTCGTCGGGGGCTGCGTCGTCGAGGCCTGTGTCGTCGGGAGCCGCGTCCTCGGGAACCACGTCCTCGGGAACCACGTCCTCGGGAACCGCGTCCTCGGGAATAGGGGCCGCGAACGGCGGAAGCGCCCACGGGGACGGGACGGGCGGCCGGTGATGCAGCTCCGGCGGGGGCAGAGAGGAGGGTTCGCCGGCGTCGCGCCGGTGGTCGCGCTCGTGCTCGTGGGGGCCTGAGGTCACACTCAGCACCTCCTCCCCGGAGAGGTCAATCCGGACCGTTCCACCTGTCGTACGGCAAAGCGATCACAGTGATACCCCAACACGAATCCAGAGCAACACGGGAAGCGCGCGGGGACCATACCTCTCTAGTGAGATTTATCGGGAGAGAGTCTGAATTGCCCACTTTCGGGCGATTATCAGCACACCAATGCCGAAAACCGCGAACTGGACGGCCGATCCGATGAGCGACTCCCAGGGCACCTCGCCCTGTTCGAGGGCGCTTCCCATGTCCCCCGAGGCCGCGACCACTCCGAACGCCACGACGTTGTTGGTCGCGTGCAGGGCGATCGGCGCCTCCAGACCGCCCGTACGGACCGCCAGCCACCCCATGAGCATGCCGAACGCGAAGACGTAAAGGATCCCCCAGCCCGTGTAGCCGTGTGAGGCCGCGAAGGCCGCCGCGCCGACCAGGATCCCCGGCCACGGAGTGCGCAGGTACGCTCCGAACCCCTGGATGATCCAGCCGCGATAGGCGTACTCCTCCGCCGCCGACTGGAACGGCACCAGCAGCAGGATCACGATGATGGCCGGGAGGAACTCATCCCAGCCCGCCCATCTGAAGCCGGGATCGACCCCGGCGAACATCAGCGTCCCCACCTCGACCGCCTGGCCGAGCACGACCGCCACCAGCGCGACCAGCAGGCAGGCCCCCAGCCACCGCCAGCGCAGCCGCAGCGCCACCGACGACAGCGATCCCGGCGGCCGCCGCTGGAACAGCCACGCGGCGCCGAGCACCAGCGGCAGCAGCAGCGCGATGACCCCCAGCTGGAACCCGAGGTCGAGGACCGGGTCGGCGAACAGCCGGGTCCCCGTCCGCGCCATGGGCACGCCCGTGACGAGCGAGACCACGAAGGCCACCAGGCCGACGACGATCGAGAGCGCCAGGAAGGCCGCGATGATCGCCACCGTGCCGGCGATCGGCCGCCACCAGCGGTGCAAGGGCGTACGGGCCAGGCGGTCGTAAGGAGTGCCGGGCGGAGGCGGAACGTCCCAGCGGGCACGCGGCGGCGGCCCCCACGGATAGGGCCCGGGATACGGCCCCGCCACGGGAGGCGGCCCCACCACGGAAGGCGGCGGCTGCGGCGGGCCGGCCGGCCAGGCGGTCCCGCCCGCGTACGGCCCGGGCGCCAGGTAGGGACCGGGCAGCTGGTCCGGGCCGCGGGCCTGGTCCGGGCCCGGCTGTGGTTCGTTCATATGTCCATTCTTCGCGTGCCGCGGGTGATCAGCTGGGCGGGGTGAAGGAGCTCGACCTGGACAGGCCCGCGGCGCGACCCTTGGCCGCCACCACGAGGGCCATCTTCCGTGACGCCTCGTCGATCATCTCGTCCCCCAGCATGACCGCGCCCCGCTTCTCGACCGTCGTGTAGTACTCGTACGCGTCGAGGATGAGCTCGGCGTGGTCGTAGTCCTCCTGCGAAGGCGAGAACACCTCGTTGGCCGCCTCCACCTGCGTCGGGTGGAGCACCCACTTGCCGTCGAACCCCAGCGCGGCCGACCGCCTGGCGACCCGGCGGAAGCCGTCCAGGTCGCGGATCTGCAGGTATGGCCCGTCGATCGCCTGGAGACCGTGCGCGCGGGCGGCCATCAGGATGCGCATGAGGATGTAGTGATAGGCGTCCCCCTCGCCGTAGCCGGGGGGCTGCTCGCCGACGACCAGCGTCCGCATGCCGATCGAGGCCATGAAGTCGGCCGGGCCGAAGACCAGCGTCTCCAGCCGGGGCGAGGACGCGGCGATGTCGTCCACGTTGACGAGGCCCCGGGCGTCCTCGATCTGCGCCTCGATGCCGATGCCGCCCTCGGGCAGGCCGGTGGCCCGCTCGACCTGGCCGAGGAGGGTGTCGAGCCAGGCCACGTGGGAGGCGTCCGCGACCTTCGGCAGCATGAGGCAGTCGAGCCGGTCTCCGGCGCCCTCGACGACCTCGATGACGTCGCGGTAGGTCCAGTGGGTGGTGAGGTCGTTGACCCGGACGACGACCGTCTTGCCCGCCCAGTCGCCCTCCTTGAGCGCGGCGACGACGTTGCGGCGCGCCTCGTCCTTGGCCCCGGGGGCGACCGAGTCCTCCAGGTCGAGGAAGACCTCGTCGGCGGCGAGGCTCTGGGCCTTCTCCAGGAAACGCGGGTTGCTGCCGGGCACCGCCAGGCACGATCGTCGAGCGCGCATGGGCACACCGTAGCGTGGTCGTCAGGCGGTGCTGATTAGGCTGGGGCGCATGACCCTGCCGGTGATCGAAGAGGGCGCGAAGAAGTCCAACGTGCTGTGGCTCGGCCTGCCGTCCGGGGTCCGGCTGGCCTGGCACGCCTGGCACGACGGTGCGATCTACGTGGTGACCGGCGGACAGGAGCAGTCGCTTCCCGGGCTGGCCGAGCTCGCCGCCGCCCGGGGCGAGATCGAGGTGGTCCTGCGCAGCAAGGACAACGGCGCCGAGCTCGTCCGTTTCCCTGCCGCCGCCGAGGTGGTGGACCAGGCGGCCGCCCCGGAGGCCGTGGCCGCGCTGGCCAAGGAGCGCCTCAACGCCCGCGACGCCGCCGGTCTGACCACCCGCTGGGCCGAGGGGTCCACCGTCGTACGGCTCACCCCTCGGATCAACCCTCAGACCTGATCAGACGCGTACGGTCTCCACCGTCTCGGCCGCGTGGCGCTCGGAGCCGAGCCGTACGGTCGCGGTCTGGGCCAGCAGGGCCCCGGCGAGCACGATGACGCCTCCGGCGATCTGGGCGGCTCCCAGGCGCTCGCCGAGCAGCACCCAGGCGACCAGCGCCCCCGCGATGACCTCCACCGAGGCGACCGTCGAGCCGACCGCGGCCGACAGCCGCCGCACGGCCGTGACCCCGGTGGCGTACGCGACCACTGTGGCCACCACGACCAGCACCACGACGGCCACGGCGACGGGGATCGTGCGGCCGGAGACCTCGGCGGCGCGGGTGAACGCCGCCCAGTCGATGTTCCAGGGCCGGGAGACGGGCAGCAGGACCACCGCCGAGCCGAGCATGCCCCAGCCGATCAGGCCCAGCGTGTCCACGTCGTCGCCGAACGAATCGCTCATCAGGAAATATCCGGCGCAGCAGGCGGCGGCGAGCAGGGCGAGCAGCAGTCCGAGCGCGTCGAGGCGCAGCCCCTCCCAGACCTGCACGACGATCGCGAGCCCCACGACCGCGATCAGCGCCCCCAGGTAGGCCGAGCGCGGCAGCCGCAGCCGCCGGACGAACCGTACCCACAGGACCACCAGCACCGGCGAGGTGTACTCGATCAGCAGCGTCACGCCGACCGGCAGCCGGGTGATGGCCACGAAATACAGGGCCTGCACGGCCGCCACGGCGATCGCGGCGTACGCCGCGAAGAACAGGAGGCGGTCGCGGGGGATGCGCAGCGCGCGCGGCTTCACGACGGCCAGGACCGCCAGCAGGAGCACGCCGGCCCCCGCCATGCGGATCCAGACGGCCTCCAGCGGCGCGAGCCCGGCCACGCCGAGGATCTTCGCCATCGGTCCGGAGAACCCGAAGCAGAAGGCCGAGACGCCCGCGATCGCCAGGCTGACAGCCCTCATCGTCACCTGCCCATGTAATTACCAATAAACGGCTTTGATCCTGTCATAACCGGGAGCGGTCCGCATCCTTGCGTAACCTGACAGAGTGGATCGGATCTTCGTGGCCCGCCTGGCGGGGCTGGCGGTCTTCGACCCGGCCGGCGACCAGATCGGCCGGATCCGGGACGTCGTCGTCTCGCTGCGGGGGCCGCTGCTCCCTCGCGTCCACGGCTTCGTCGTGGAGGTCCAGCCACGCCGCCGGGTCTTCCTGCCGATCACCAGGATCACCAGCATCGAGGCCCGCGCCCTCATCTTCACCGGCAAGCTCAACATGCGCAGGTTCGAGCGCCGCGACACCGAGACGCTGGCCATCGGGGAGATGCTCGACCGCACCGTCGAATACAAGGGCGAGCGGGTGACCGTACAGGACCTCGCCATGGAGCAGCCGCGGCCGTCCGAGTGGCTCATCACGAAGGTCGCGATACGCCGCGGCACGCGGCGCAGGGGCGAGACGCTGATCGTGGACTGGGACGAGGTCACCGGCTTCACCGGGATCCAGAAGGACCAGGGCGCGGCCAACCTGCTCGCCGTCTTCGAGGCGCTGCGCCCGGCCGACCTGGCGAACATGCTGCACGAGCTGCCCACCAAGCGGATGGCCGAGGTCGCCGCCGCCCTGGACGACGACCGGCTCGCCGACGTCCTGGAGGAGCTGCCCGAGCGCGACCAGGTGCTCGTGCTCAGCCGGCTGCACCGCGAGCGGGCCGCCGACGTGCTGGAGGAGATGAGCCCGGACGACGCCGCCGACCTCCTGCAGGAGCTGCCCGCGGAGCAGGCCGAGGGGCTGCTGCGGCTCATGGTGCCGGAGGAGGCCGCGCCGGTGCGGCGGCTGCTGACCTACGGCGAGTTCACCGCCGGCGGCATGATGACGACCGAGCCGGTCATCCTCCCGCCGACCTCGACCGTGGCCGAGGCCCTCGCGCACATCCGCCAGCAGGAGCAGACCCCCGCCATCGCCGCGCAGGTGTACGTGACCCGCCCGCCGACCGAGACCCCGACCGGGCGCTACCTGGGGGTGGCGCACTTCCAGCGCCTGCTGCGGGAGCCTCCGTCGACACTGCTCGGCAGCGTGGTAGACATCACGGTGGACCCGATCAGGCCCGAGCTCACGGTGCGCGAGGTGGCGTCGTATCTCGCGACGTACAACCTGGTCGCGGTCCCCGTCGTGGACGAGCTGGGCCGGCTGCTCGGCGCGGTGACCGTCGACGACGTGCTCGACCACATGCTGCCGGAGGACTGGCGGGAGCGCCCATGACCGAACGCCTCGACCAGCCGCGCGAGCTGACGCCCCGCCTGCGGCTCTACTACGACCCCGAGGCGTTCGGCCAGCTCTCGGAACGGATCGCGCGGTTCCTGGGGACCGCCCGGTTCATCGTCTACATGACGGTGTTCGTGGGGTTCTGGCTGCTGTGGAACGTGTTCGCGCCGTACAAGTTCGACCCCTACCCGTTCATCTTCCTGACCCTGATGCTCTCGCTCCAGGCGTCGTACGCCGCGCCGCTGATCCTGCTCGCGCAGAACCGGCAGGCCGACCGCGACCGCGTCCAGTACGAGCAGGACAGGATGGCGGCCGAGCGCAACCAGGCCGAGATCGAGTACCTCACCCGCGAGATCGCCGGGCTGCGCATCGCGCTCGGCGAGGTGGCCACACGCGACTACATCCGCTCGGAGCTCCAGCGCCTGCAGGAGGAGCTGAGCGAGATCGGGACGAGATCGCGTGGGGCGGGTTCGGAGGATTCCCGCTGAGTCCATAGCATGGATTCATGGCACCATCCCCTGAACTGGTCATGGCCGCGCTGGCGACGGTGAACGATCCGGAGATCCGCCGGCCGATCACCGAGCTCGGCATGGTCAAGAACGTCGACATCTCCCCCGACGGGGTGGTGCGCGTTGGCGTGTACCTGACCGTCGCCGGCTGCCCGCTGAAGGACACCATCACGCGCGACGTCACCGGCGCCGTGTCGCGGATCGACGGCGTGTCCCGCGTCCACGTCGACATGGACGTCATGAGCGCCGAGCAGCGCAAGGAACTGCAGACGAAGCTCCGCGGCGACCGCGGGCCCGAAAAGGAGATCCCCTTCGCCAAGCCCGGCTCGCTGACCCGCGTGTTCGCGGTGGCGAGCGGCAAGGGCGGCGTCGGCAAGTCGTCGGTCACGGTGAACCTCGCCGCCGCGATGGCCTCCCAGGGCCTGAAGGTCGGCGTCGTCGACGCCGACATCTACGGCCACTCGGTGCCGCGCATGCTCGGCGTGAGCGAGCGGCCCACCAAGGTCGAAGACATGATCATGCCGCCGGTCGCGCACGACATCAAGGTCATCTCGGTCGGCATGTTCAAGCCCGAGGGCAACACCCCGGTGGTGTGGCGCGGCCCGATGCTCGACCGCGCGCTCTACCAGTTCCTCACCGACGTCTACTGGGGCGACCTCGACGTCCTGCTCATGGACCTGCCCCCGGGCACCGGCGACATCGCGATCTCGGTCGCCCAGCGCATGCCCACGGCCGAGATCCTCGTCGTGACGACCCCGCAGCAGGCCGCCGCAGAGGTGGCCGAGCGCGCCGGGTCGATCGCGGCCCAGACCCACCAGCAGATCGCCGGCGTCATCGAGAACATGGCGTGGCTGCCCTGCCCGCACTGCGACGAGCGCATCTCGGTGTTCGGCGAGGGCGGCGGCCAGACCGTGGCCGACGCGCTGACCCGCACACTGGGCGCGCGTGTGCCGCTGCTCGGCCAGGTGCCGATCGACATGCGGCTGCGTGAGGGCGGCGACGAGGGCAAGCCGCTCGTGCTGACCGACCCCGACGCCCCGGCGGCCGCGGAGCTGCGCCGGATCGCGGCCGGGCTCGGCAAGAAGTCGACCAGCCTCAAGGGCCTGAAGCTCGACATCTCACCGGTCAAGCACTGACTCGAGCGCTGACCAGCCCGATCAGGTCGCCTCGTTGTCGTACGGCGGGATCTCCCCCACGCCCAGTTCCGGCGTGGGGGCGGAGACCGGCTCGGCCACGGTCGTCGTCGAGGTGTCGTTCCAGTCCTTCTCGAGGTCGTCGAGCAGGTGCTTGCGCACGAAGTTCTTGGGGTTGAGGTCGGCCGGGTCGAAGTTGGCGAACTCAGGCCCCATGTTGGCCTGCAGGTCCGCCTTCGCGTTGTTGGCCATCTGCCGGAGCTGCCGCAGCGTACGGCCCGCCTGTGAGGCGGCCTGGGGCAGTTTCTCCGGCCCGAAGACGACCAGGGCGATCACCACCAACGCCAGGGCCTCCCCCCAGCCGAGTCCGAACATGGCGATCTCCTCCTGCACGTGCGACTGAATTCAGACTAATGCCCGCTCCCCGCACTGTGGACAGGGGACGCCCGGCTCTCAGGACGCGCTCATGAGGGTCGCGCGGTGGGGGCGGGGGCCGCGCCGACCGTGACCGTCGCCGTCCGCACCTCGCCGTCGTGCCGGAATTTGATCCGCACCTGGTCGCCGGGGGCCTTGCTGCGGATGGTGACGATCAGCTCCCGGCTGTCGCTCACGGGCTGGCCGTCGACCTCCAGGATGACGTCCCCCGCGTGCAGGCCCGCCTTGGCGGCCGGGCCTCCCGGCGTGACCGGCACGGCGCCGCTCTCCGTCCGGGTGGCGATCCGCACCCCCTTGCCCTGGTAGCTCTGGTCGATCGTGATGCCGATCCTGGAGGTGCGGGCCGTCCCGGTGGTGATGAGCTCCTGGGCGATCCGGCGCACCTGGTTGACCGGGATCGCGAAGCCGAGGCCGATGCTGCCGGACTGCTGGCCGAGCAGGGAACCGCCGACGGTGGCGATCGCCGAGTTCACCCCGATCACCTCGCCCGCGGCGTTGACCAGCGGGCCGCCTGAGTTGCCGGGGTTGATGGCGGCGTCCGTCTGGATCGCGTTGATGAGCGCGTAGTCGGACCCGGTGCTGCCGCCCGCCTCGACGGGCCGGTTGAGCGAGCTCACGATGCCCGTGGTGACCGTGCCGCTCAGCCCGAGGGGCGAGCCGACCGCGATGACCGGGTCGCCGACCACCACGCCGTCGGAGTTGCCGAGGGGCAGCTCCGGCGCCCGGACGGTCCCGTCCGGCTTGACGACCGCGATGTCGGAGTTGGGGTCGCGGCCGACGACGCGCGCCCCCGAGGAGCTGCGGTCGTTGTAACGGATGCGGATCTCCCCGGCCTGCCCCGCGACGGCCACCACATGGTTGTTCGTGACGATGTAGCCGCCCTTGACGACGAAGCCCGATCCGGTGCCCGACTCGCTGTTGCCCTTGACCTCCAGTGAGACCACGCTGGGCAGGACCTTGGCGGCCACCCCGGCCACGGAGTCCGGCGGCCGGGCCGTGGGCTGCTTCGACGGCGTGCTCAGCGTGTAGGAGGGGTCGATGCCGGAGGACGGGCGCGTCAGCAGGAACGTGCCCCAGCTCGCCACGCCGCCCGCCACCAGCGCGATGACCACGGCCAGGGCGGCGAAGAGCGCGATGTTGGGGCCGCGCGGCTCCCGCTGCGGCCCGACAGGACAGAGCGGCGGCGGGGCCCAGCCGGGGCCCATGCCGTACGGACCGGTGGCGGGCGCGGGGCCGTCGGGAGGCCCCTGCGGCTCCTCGCCCGCGGGCAGGAACTCGGGCCGGTCCGACGCGCCGTACGGACGCGAATTGTCGGTCATCGCGGCAGTCACTCCTCGCACACGGCGTCATCCGCTGGGCAGCCGCGGTAACGAGGAAGACGGCACACGACGGCTGCGGTGTCCGATCGTATGCCGTTCCCTCGGATCAGCGCGAAAGACCCCTGGTGACGCTCGGTGACGGGGTGGGTGACACGCTCACCACGGGCGCCTTGTTCTGCGCGGGATGCTGTACGAACATCTGCCCGGGTGTCGGGTTCGGGTTGGCCGTGGATCCTCCGGCCATGAGCATGGTGCCGAGGGCGACGGCGGCGCCGGCCATTCCCACGGCGACGTATCCCGCCCTTCTGGCCCTTCCGGACCGCCCCGGTCCCGATCGTCCCTCGTCCCGGCCCCTGGGCCGGTTGTCCATGGGTCCGGCGGCGTGCATGCCGGGAAGCCGCCCGGCGCCGAAGGCCGGATGGTCGGGAAAGGGCCGCATCCGCGGCGGCAACGGCCCTCCGGGCTCCGCCATGCGCAGCAGCGACATGGTGAGGTCCGCCGGCATGGCGGGCGGATCCATGGACCGCAGGCGGGTCTTCAGCGCGCGCATCGCGTCGACCTCCGCGCGGCAGTCCGCGCAGAACGTCAGGTGCGCGAGCGCGCGTTCCCGCTCGTTGTGACTGAGTTCGCCGTCGATGAGCGCGGAGACGCGCTCGCCAAGATGACTCACAGTCCCTCCCTGCTGATAGAAGGGGGGGTTTGATCGCCGTTCCGGTTCGCGGAGGGCGCCCGGTGGTCGAGCGCCTCCCGCAGCTGGGCGCGGCCGCGATGGATGCGGCTGCGCACCGTGCCGAGTTTCACGCCGAGCGTCGCGGCGATCTCCTCGTAGGACAGTCCCTCGATGTCGCACAGCACCACGGCCGCCCGGAACTCCGGCGCCAGGGCGTCGAGCGCGGCCTGGATGTCGGGCTCCAGATGCGCGTCGTCGTACGCCTGCGCGGGCGACGGCTCGCGGCCGTGCAGCCGCTCGGCGGCGTCGTCCGCCAGCCCCTCGAAGCGGATGCGCTGCCTGCGCCGCGCCATGTCGAGGAAGAGGTTCGTCGTGATCCGGTGCAGCCACCCCTCGAACGTGCCCGGGGTGTAGCTCGACAGGGACCGGAAGACCCGGACGAAGACTTCCTGAGTGAGGTCCTCGGCATCGTGGACGTTGCCCGTCAGCCGATAGGCCAGCCGGTAGACCCGAGTGGAATGAGTTCGGACGACCTCCTCCCAGGTGGGAGGCGTCCAGCCGGACACCGAAGTCTCCGCCTGGTGGTCGTGCTCGTCCACCGGCATTCCTCTCTGCAGGATCGTCGCTACAGCCATAGTGCCTGGTTTCGCCCCTTCCTGCGCACCGCGGGCTGAGCGGTCTCTTACAAAGACCGTTCAAAGCGTGCAACGTCCCCGTTGTGGCGTGAGTTCCCGTTCCGGTCCGACTCCCCTAGGCTGCGTCCAAGATGAAGCAGGGGAGGGAGAGGCCGATGGCGACACCGGCCAGCCTGGAGTACGCGGAGGAGTTCGTCCCGGAGGACGACATCCTGCGAACCGCGCGCCGGCGTGGCATCGAGGTCGGGGCGCGCCCGATCCTGCCCGGGTGCGGAGCGGCGCTCTGCTTCCTCGCCACCGTGGTGAACGCACGCTCGGTGGTGGAGGTCGGCACCGGGTGCGGGGTCTCCGGCCTGTGGCTGCTGCGCGGTATGCGCCCGGACGGCACGCTCACGAGCGTGGATGTGGAGCCGGAGCATCAGCGCATGGCCCGGCAGACGTTCGCGGAGGCGGGGTTCTCCGGCAGCCGCATCCGCCTGATCGGCGGGCGCGCGCTCGACGTCCTTCCCCGCCTCGCCGACGGCGGCTACGACATGGTCTTCTGCGACGCGGCCAAGCAGGAGTACATCGACTACCTCACCGAGTCGGTGCGGCTGCTGCGCCGGGGCGGGGTCGTCGTCTTCGGCGACGCCTTCTGCGACGACCAGGTGGCCGACCCCACCCAGCGCGACCCCGACACGGTCGCGCTCCGGGAGCTGGGCAAGCTCGTCAGGAACGACGAGCGGCTGCGGCCCCTGATGCTGCCGCTCGGCTCCGGGCTGCTGGCCGCCGTCAAGCTCGTCTGAGCCCGTTCACATCGGGTTCAGGGGCCGTTCAGGGGCCGTTCAGGACGTGGCGGTGAGGTAGCGGAGCAGCAGGCGGACGCCGAAGCCGGTGCCGCCCTTGGTGGTCTCGCCGTCGTCGGAGGCGGCCCGCGCGGGCCCCGCGATGTCGAGGTGTGCCCACGGCCGCCCGCCGGTGAACTCCCGCAGGAACAGCGCGGCGGCGATCGACCCCGCCGCGCCCGACTTCGTCCTGTCGACGTTGGCCAGGTCGGCCACGTCGGAGTCGAGCATCGTGCGGTAGTCCTCGACGAGCGGCATCCGCCACAGCCGCTCCCCGCCGGCCTCGCCCGCGGCGATCAGGTCGGCGGCCAGCGACTCGTCCGTGGCGTAGAGCGCGCCCAGGCTCGTCCCGAGCGCGACCTTGGCCGCGCCGGTCAGCGTGGCGACGTCGATCACGATGTCCGGGTCGAGCTCAGCGTGCGCGTACGCCAGCGCGTCGGCCAGCACGAGACGACCCTCCGCGTCGGTGTTCAGCACCTCTACCGTGCGCCCGCCGTACTGGGTGATGACGTCTCCCGGCCGCTGCGCCGAGCCGGAGATGGAGTTCTCCGCGCACGCCACGAGGCCGGTGACCCGCACCGGCACGTCGAAGGCGGCGAGCGCGCTCATCGCGGCGATGACGGCGGCGCCGCCGCCCATGTCGGTCTTCATCGTCTTCATGCCCTCGTTGGGCTTCAGGGACAGGCCGCCGGTGTCGAACGTGATGCCCTTGCCGGCGAGCACCACGTGGGCGCGCGGGTTCTCCGGCGTGTAGGACAGCTCGACCAGGCACGGCGGGCTGACCGACCCCTGCCCGACGGCCCGGATGCCGCCGAACTCGCCGAGCTCGGCCCCCTCCCGCACGCGTACGCCGAGCCCCGACTCGGCGGCGATCGCCTTGGCCTGCTCGGCGAGCCAGGCGGGCGTCTTGACCGACGACGGGGTGTTGACGAGGTCGCGGGCGAGCGCGGTGGCCCGCGCGACCGCCTCGCCGCGCTTCAGGTCCCGCTCGTCCCCGCCGACGAAGACGATCTCCCCGACCGGCTTCTTGCCGCCGTTGCCGATGGTGAACGTGTACGCCGCGAGCAGCGCGCCCTCCGCCAGTGCCGCCGTCTCTCCCTTGGGCGGGACGACGACCGACAGCGACGCCCGGCCCTTCGCCCGCCTCGCGAGGGCCGCCCCGGCCTTGCGCAGCGCGGCGGCCGAGCCGTCGCCGGTGCCGTACAGCAGGACGCGCCGCACGCCGCCCTCCCTGAGGGTGGGCACCTCCACGACCTCGCCCGGCTCTCCCTTGGCCTCGTAGTGCGCGAGCAGCGCGTCGACCGGCACGGGAGACTCCAGCCAGGGCGCCGGGGCGAGGTCCGGTCCGGGTCCGAACGGCACGGCCACCAGGTCGGCGTCCGGCGCGGGCCCGGCGCCGTCAGGACCGGTGAGGACCGGCGTGGTCTGGATGGGCACGTCCACCTCCAATAGGTCGGCCCCGGGGCGGGAACAACCCGCCGCCAGGGCCGTAGATCGAACGGGTCGGCCGACGAGGTCAGCCGACCACCTTCTTGAGCGCGTCACCGAGGGCGCTGGCCTCGTCCGCGGACAGCTCCACGACGAGTCGGCCGCCACCTTCGAGAGGGACCCGCATGACGATGCCCCGTCCTTCCTTGGTGACCTCCAGCGGACCGTCACCGGTCCGCGGCTTCATCGCCGCCATGCGTGTATCCCTTCCCGCGTTGTCGGCCGCCCCGGAGGGTAACCGGCGTATTCACGTTTCTGTGATGTTCTATTATCCCGCCTCCGAGCTCAAAAAGGTAACGGCCTGGATCCGGTCAGTGGATCAATGCGGTGAGACACTCGTTGTGGACGGACCGGACGTGACCCCACACTGGGTGGGGTGAACGCCCGAGCCGCGCTTTTCGATCTCTATGGGGACCACCTTCTCGCGCGTGGCGGCCGTGCCTCCGTGGCCGCGCTCGTGAGGCTGCTCTCGCCGCTCGACATCGCGGCCCCGGCCGTCAGGACCGCGATATCCCGCATGGTCAGACAGGGCTGGCTCGACCCCGTACGGCTGCCGCAGGGGCCGGGATACGCGGTCACGCCGAAGTGCGAACGCCGGCTCGACGAGACGGCGGCCCGCGTCTACCGGCGGGGCGACGCGCCGTGGGCCGGCCGCTGGCACGTCCTGGTGCTCGAACCGGTCAGGGACCGGGCCCGGCGCGAGCGGCTGCGTGCCGACCTCGCCTTCCTCGGGTACGCCCCGCTGTCGGAGACGACCTGGATCGGTCCGAGGCCCTCGCCCGAGCTCGACGCGCTGCGGATTCCCGGCCACCGGTTCGACGCCGTGTACGAGGGCGACCCGCGTGACCTGCTCGCCCGCGCGTGGGACCTGGACGGCATCGGCAGCGCGTACGAGGATTGGCTGGCCAGCGCGGCGGAGCTGGTGGGCTCGCTGCCGGAGGACGCCTCGGACGACCGGGTCTTCGCGGTCCGCAGCAGGCTGGTGCACGGCTGGCGCAACTTCCTGTTCCGCGACCCCGGGCTGCCCGCCGACCTGCTGCCGCCGGGCTGGCCGGGCGAGAAGGCCCGCACCTTCTTCGAGCAGGAGGCCACTCGGCTGCTGCCGGCCGCCGCCGCGTTCGTGGACCGCACACTGAATGGAGCAGCCTGACATGACCGTGACCTACGACGTCGACGAAGCCGTCGCCACGATCACGCTCAACCGCCCCGACGCGATGAACTCGCTGACCCTCGCGACGAAGACCGACCTGCTCGCGGCCGTGCGGCGCGCCGCCGACGACGCGTCGGTGCGGGCCGTGCTCCTGACCGGCGCGGGCCGGGCCTTCTGCGCGGGACAGGACCTGCGGGAACACGCCGCCAACCTCGACCGTGGCCTCGGTCTGGCGAACACCGTGCGCGAGCACTACAACCCGGTCGTGCTGGCCATCGCGACGATGGGCAAGCCCGTCGTGGCCGCCGTCAACGGGGTGGCCGCGGGGGCGGGCGCCTCGCTGGCGTTCGCGTGCGACTTCCGGGTGGCGGCCGAGAACGCGAAGTTCTCGATGGCGTTCACCGGGATCGGGCTCGCCCCCGACTCGGGCGCGTCCTGGACCCTGCAGCGGCTCGTCGGCCCCGCCCGCGCCCGGGAGATGCTGCTGCTCGGCGACGTCGTCGACGCGGCCAGGGCGCTGGAGCTCGGCCTGGTCGGGCAGGTGGTGCCTGCCGACCGGCTGGCGTCCGCCGCCCGCGACCTCGCCGTACGGCTGGCGCAGGGGCCCACCCGGGCGTACGCCGCGACCAAGGCGGCGCTGGACCACGCGGCGTCGTCCTCCCTCGCCGAGGCGCTGGAGCGGGAGGCGGAGCTTCAGGACGAGTGCGTCGCCACCGCCGACCACGCGGCGGCGACCAAGGCGTTCCTCGACAAGGAACGACCTACCTTCGAAGGCCGGTAGGCGCTTCGAAGCAATCGGCACAGCGAAGGCCGGTAGGCGCTTCGAAGCAATCAAACACGGCGCAGGGCGGTGACGGCCTCGCGGACGTGGCAGTCGGCGACGTGGTCGTTGACCAGGCCGATGGCCTGCATCAGGGCGTACGCCGTGGTGGGGCCGACGAAGCGGAAGCCGTGCTTCTTGAGGTCCTTGGCCAGCGCCGTGGACCCGGGGGTGCGGGCGGGGACGTCGGCGAGGGTGGTGGGGACCCTGCCGGGCTCCTCGGCGTACTTCCACACCAGCGCCGACAGCCCGCCCGGCACCTCAAGCGCGGCGCGGGCGTTGGCCACGGCCGCCTCGATCTTGGCGCGGTTGCGCACGATGCCCGCGTCGGCGAGCAGGCGCGCCATGTCGTCCTCGCCGAAGGCCGCCACCGCCGGGATCGAGAACCCGGCGAACGCCTTGCGGAAGTTGTCGCGCTTGCGCAGGATCGTCAGCCACGACAGGCCGGACTGGAACGCCTCCAGGGTGATCCGCTCGAAGACGCGGTCGTCTCCATGGACGGGACGGCCCCACTCGTCGTCGTGGTAGGCGACGTAGTCGGGTGTGGTGCCCGCCCACCCGCAGCGGACCAGCCCGTCGTCGTGTGCCGTCACCATGCCTCTTCCGCGTCGACGCGCTCGGCCCGGACGTCGGCCGCCTCGGGCTCCTGCGTCTCGAACCGCTGTGTCTCTGGCTGCGTCGTCTCGGGCCGCGTCGTTTCGAGCCGCGTCGTCTCCTCGCGGGTCTGCGGCCGTGCGTACGATAACTCGGCCACGCGCTGCTCCAGCACCGCGATGCGGGTGTCGCGCTCCCCGAGGGCGACCGAGACGCGGTGCAGCGTCTCGTCCACCGCCTGGGTGCTGTAGCCCACGAGACCGATCGGGAGCCGGAGCGCGATCAGATCGGCGGGAGTCACCTGGCCGGCCGCCGGCAGTTCGAGAGGCGGCACGTCCGGGGGGAACTCCGCCATCTCGCCGCCGTGTCCCAGCGAGACCATGACCACGCAGGCGATCACGGCGAGTCCGGCGATGACGAGTACGACCAGCACATACGAATCGTGCCACAACTCTTTTGCGTGCGAGCATGGAAGCATGACGCGCGTGATCGGGCCCGACGACGAGATCGAGCCCGCCTGGGTCGAGGCCGCCTCGCTGCCGGAGGTGTCCGCGCTGGCCCGGGCGGGGCACACCGTCGTGGTGACGCTCCCCGGCGACGAGACCGAGGCCATCGCGGCCGCCGCCGCGTACGCCTGGGCGGGGGCGGCCGTCTTCCGGACGTCCCACGACGTGCGGCGGGCCCTCGACATGACCGAGGCCCTGCTGGGCCGCCGGCCCCCCGCCCTGACCCGCCGCGGCCTGGCCTGACGGAGCGCTTCTAGCTCTCGCCGAGCTCCTCGCCGGTGGGGCTGAGGTGGAGGGCGGGCCGCTCCAGCAGGTCGAACGCCTCCTCGACCGTGGTCGCCCACGAGATCGCGTCGAACACGTTCGGCCGGGTGAAGCCCTGCTCGTACATGCGGTCGATCAGGTCGCGCAGCGGGCCGTACAGACCCCACGGGTCGAGGACGACCAGCGGCCGCTCGTGCATGCCGAGCACCCGGGAGGTCCAGATCTCGAAGAGCTCCTCCAGGGTGCCGATGCCGCCCGGGAGCACGAGGAACGCGTCGGACCTGGCGTCCATGATCCCCTTGCGCTCGCGCATGTCGGCGGTGACGATCAGCTCGCCCGAGTCGGTGTCGGCGATCTCGATGTCGACGAGGGCCTGGGGGATCACCCCGACCGTGTGGCCGCCGCCGTCGCGGACGGCCCGGGCGACCTCGCCCATGCAGGAGACGATGGCGCCGCCGCTCACGAGACCGTGGCCGCGGCGGGCCAGTTCGGTGCCCACCTCCCGGGCGAGGTCGAGGTATTTGCGGTCGATCTTCTGGCTGGACGAGCAGTAAACGCAGACGAACACGTCGCAACCCTACTGAGTGCCGGCGCGCCGGTCCGACTCCACGATGATGCGCACGGCCTCGTCGGGGTCGTCGGTGACCGAGACCAGCTCCACGTCCTGCGGCGAGATCTTGCCGGTGGCCAGCAGCGAGTCGCGGATCCAGTCGATCAGCGGCGACCAGAACGAGACGCCCATCATGATCACCGGGAACGACGTGACCTTCCGCGTCTGCACCAGGGTCAGCGCCTCGAACAGCTCGTCGAGCGTGCCGAACCCGCCGGGCAGGGCCACGAACCCGCTGGCGTACTTGACGAACATCGTCTTGCGCACGAAGAAGTAGCGGAACTCGATGCCGAGATCCACGTAGTCGTTGAGACGCTGCTCGTGCGGCAGCTCGATGCCGAGGCCGACCGAGATGCCGCCGGCTTCGAGCGCGCCCTTGTTCGCCGCCTCCATCACCCCGGGGCCGCCACCGGTGATCACCGCGTAGCCCGCCTTGGCGAGCGCCGAGCCGACCTTCACGCCGAGTTCGTACTCGGGGCTGTCGGGACCGGTGCGGGCCGATCCGAAGACGGTCACCGCCGGGGGAAGGTCGGCGAGGGCGCCGAAACCCTCGACGAACTCGGACTGGATGCGCAGCACGCGCCAGGGGTCCTCGTGCAGCCAGCCGGTCGGGCCGCGTCGGTCGAGCAGGCGCTGGTCGTGGGTCGAATCGGGGACGAGTCCGCCGCGGACCAGCGACGGGCCCTGCCGGCGTTCGGGACGGGTGTGCTTCATGACGGTCACGCTAACGGTCGGGGTCGGACATGGTGCTGGACGCACGGGCTGCCCCGGCGCCCCGCGTTCCAAATCGCACCGGAAGAATCTTGAAAAAGATCCTCGGAAGGATGGAACCGGTCGTCGCCGAGGCCCCGTCTAAGAAACGAGGGTGCTGCTCGGGACGAAAGTGGCTTTCCCCGCCAAATGGCCGGCGAGGAAAGCCACTTTCTTCTATCTGCGGGCTCTACCTGCGGCTTACCTATTCGGTCAGCCAGGATGTCATGCGGCGCTCGCTCTCGACGATCTTGGCGAGGCTCACGTTCTCCCCCGCCGTGTGGGCGATATCGGGGTTGCCGGGGCCGCAGTTGACGGCGGGCATCCCGAGGGCGGAAAAACGCGCGACGTCGGTCCAGCCGAGCTTGGCCCGGGGCGTGCCGCCGATCGCGGCGGCGAACGCCGCGGCGACGGGGTGGGTCAGCCCCGGCCGTGCGCCCGGCGCTCCGTCGGTGAGCCGCACGTCGAAGCCGTCGAAGACCTCCTGGACGTGGGCGAACGCCTCCTCCAGCGTGCGGTCGGGGGCGAAGCGGTAGTTCACGGTCACCACGCACTCGTCCGGGATGACGTTGCCGGCCACCCCACCGCGTATGCCCACCGCGTTGAGGCCCTCGTGGAACCGCAGGCCGTCCACCACCGGCTGCCGCGCCTCGTATCGGCGGAGGATGTCCAGCACCGGCGCGACGTCGTGGATGGCGTTGACGCCCTCCCACGACCGGGCGCTGTGCGCGCGCACGCCCTTCACCGTGATCTCGGCCCGCAGCGTGCCCTGGCAGCCGCCCTCGATCAGCCCGTCGGTCGGCTCCATCACGACCGCGAAGTCACCCGTGATCCACTCGGGATGGGTGCGGGTGAGCCGCAGCAGGCCGCTGCGCTCGGCCTCGACCTCCTCGCAGTCGTAGAAGACGAAGGTCAGGTCGCGGTTCGGCTCGGCCAGCAGGCAGAGCTTGAGCTGGACTGCCACGCCGCTCTTCATGTCGGACGTCCCGCAGCCGTACAGCACGCCGTCTTCGACCCTGCTGGGCAGGTTGCCGGCCACCGGCACCGTGTCGATGTGCCCGGCGATCACCACGCGCTCGGCCCGGCCGAGATCGGTCCGCGCCACCACCGCGTCGCCGTCACGCAGCACGGTCAGGTGGGGCAGCGGAGCGAGCGCCTCCTCGATGGCGTCGGCCAGCGCCTTCTCCGCGCCGCTCACCGATTCGATGTCCACCAGTCGCGCCGTCAGCGCGCCCACATCCTGGGAAAGGTCAAGCCGCATGTCACCCGACCCTAATCCACCGGTTCACGCGATCTGGACCGTGGCGACGGGCTTGGTGGCCTTGCGCCAGCCGTCGTGCCCGCTCTCGGCCGTCCAGGTGACGCCCTCGTAGCGCACCTGGCGCAGGCCGTACTTCTGGGCGTAGGTGACATACCAGGCGGCGATCAGCCAGCCGCGCTTGGTCGAGGAGTCCGTGCCGAGGGCGCGCACGAGCTGCTTGCGCGCGGCCTCGGGCTGCGGCGTGACCGGCTTGTCGGACGGCGGATACCAGCAGTGCACGGCCTGGGGCACGCGCCCGCTGAACGCCGCCGAGAGGATCCTGGCGTTGTACTCGTGCTCGGCGTAGGCCGAGCCGTCGGCGGAGCGCTGCACGGCCTGTGCCGCCTCGTGCAGCGGCAGGGTCGTGTAGTGCCGCACCTTCTCCAGGGCGGCGAAGAACTTGCGCGCGGCGTAGACCGGGTCCTGCAGCTGCTCGCGCGTCCCCCAGCCCATCGAGGGCCGCTGCTGGAAGACGCCCACCGAGTCGCGGTCGCCGTACGGCAGGTTGGCCAGCTTGGACTCCTGGATCGCCGTGACGTAGGCGATCTGGAGGGCGCGCTCGGGCAGCCTGCGCCGCACCGCGACGGCGGCGATGGTCGCGGCCACCTGGGCCTGCTCGATGTCGAGGTCGAGCGTGCCGTCAGGGGTCTTGACCATGCAGTGTTCGCCCAGAGCGAACGGCTTTGTCCGCTTCAGCAGGTGATAGGCGCCATAGAAGATGGCCGCACCCAGCAGGGCCACGATGACCACGACGGTCACGACAGGTTTGGTAAGGCGCCGTTCCACAAGCAGAACCTACCCGGATGATCAGGGAAGCCGATCCACGCGAATCGATCCCGGGGTCAGCGGCCGGGCGTAGGACGCCTCCCACTGGCCGCCCTGCACACGCTGGAACGACAGCAGGCGGCCGTCGCCCGTCCGATAGTCGGCGAAGTCGAGCAGGCCGCGCTCGGGCAGCCCCGTGTTGCCCTCGGAGCGGAAGGCGGCCGTGCCGCGCTCGACGGGATAGAACTCCAGGCCGTCCACGATGAGCATGTGCCTGGCCGGCACCATCCCCTGGGTCGGCACGTCGGTCCATAACAGGACCTCCAGGTGGAGGGACTCGCCCTCCGTGCCCGGCCGTTCCTCGACCGACAGCCAGTTGTAGCGCCGGGCGCCCTCGTCGAGCAGATACTCCGTCCACTTCTCGCCCTGCATCGTGCAGTGCAGGGCCCCGGCGGCCCGATAACGGGCGGCCTCCACATAGACGGTGTCGCCCACCCGGATCGTGCGAGGGTCGAAGAAGTCCGGTTCGGCCGCGGGGTCGTGCGCCTGCGCCTCTCTCGGATCGGCGGCCGGCGTGCGCACCGGCTCGCGCGTGCGTGCGCGCCGGGTCGCGGCGACCGCGCCCACGACCGCGCCCAGCACGACGACGACCGTGGCGAGGCCAAGCACGATCACGATCGCTGTCGTCATGGCGCGCGATCCTACTGGAGGCGGCTCACCGCCGCATCGACGCGCTCGTCGGTGGCGGTGATGGCGATGCGGACGTGTTCACGCCCGGCCTCGCCGTAGAACTCGCCCGGCGCGACGAGGATGCCCAGCTCGGCCAGCGCGCGCACCTGGTCCCAGCAGCCGGTGCCGTTGGTGGCCCACAGGTAGAGCCCGGCGGTCGAGTGCTCGATCCGCCAGCCTGCCCGCTCCAGCGCGGGCCGCAGCACCGCCCTGCGCCGGGCGTACCGCTCCCGCTGCTCGTCGGCGTGCGCGTCGTCGTCGAGCACGGCCGCCGTCGCGGCCTGGACCGGGGCGGGCATCATCATGCCGGCGTGCTTGCGCACCTCCAGCAGCCGCCGTACGAGCCGGGGGTCGCCGGCGACGAAGCCCGCGCGGTATCCGGCGAAGTTCGACCGCTTCGACAGGGAGTGGACCGCGAGCAGGTTCTCGTGAGAGCCCTCGCACACGTCCGGGTGGAGGACGGAGACCGGGTGCGCCTCCCAGCCCAGCTCGATGTAGCACTCGTCGGACGCGACGATCGCGCCGCGCTCGCGCGCCCACGCGACGACCTTGCGCAGGTGCTCGGCGGGCAGGACGCGCCCGGTGGGGTTGGACGGCGAGTTCACCCAGACGAGGGGCACCCGCTCGGGGCCCAGCGAGAGGAGCCCGTCGGTCGCGTACGGCTCGGCCCCGGCCAGCCGCGCGCCCACGTCGTACGTGGGATAGGCGAGCTCGGGGAAGACCACGCGCTCGCCGGGCCGCACGCCGAGCAGCGTCGGCAGCCAGGCCACCAGTTCCTTGGAGCCGATGGTCGGCAGCACGTCGGCGGGATCGATCGTGACGCCGTGCCGCCGCCGCAGCCAGCCCGCGGCCGCCTCACGCAGCCGCGGCGTGCCGTACGTCAGGGGATAGCCGGGGCTGTCGGCGGCGGCGGCGAGCGCCTCACGGGCGACCGGGGGAACCGGGTCGACGGGCGTGCCGACCGACAGGTCGACGATCCCGCCGGGATGCGCCCGCGCCAGGTCCTGATAGGGCACGAGCCGATCCCATGGGAAGTCCGGCAAGGCAAGCAAAGAGAATCCCCCAGTCGTCACGGTCCGTGCCGGTCAGGCGCCGGTCGGGCGCCGTGCCGGTCGGTGGTCGCTCAGTGGTCCTCGCCCTGCGGCGGGAGCGCCGCGACGAGCGGGTGGTCCTTGTTGATCTTGCCGACCTTCGAGGCGCCGCCGGGCGAGCCCAGCTCCTCGAAGAAATCGACGTTGGCCTTGTAGAAGTCCTTCCACTGCTCGGGAAGGTCGTCCTCGTAGAAGATCGCCTCTACGGGGCACACCGGCTCGCACGCACCGCAGTCCACGCACTCGTCGGGGTGGATGTAGAGCATGCGTTCGCCCTCGTAGATGCAATCGACGGGGCACTCCTCGATGCACGCCTTGTCCAGGACGTCCACGCAAGGCTGCGCGATGACGTACGTCACCTCGGGCTCCTTCTGGGTTGCACGGCTCGACCGCGGGTTGCTAGCCCTAGTATTGCGGTGCCTGCCGACTAGCCGGAACAGGAGGGGGGCAAACGTCGTGGCCCCTCGGCTCGGAGCCCGTCTCGTGGTCGCCATCAGCCCCGCCGACGTGGGCAAAAGGGTGACGACACGGCGCAGGGTGCCCGGTGGGCACCGGGACGCCGTCGGCGTGTTGGAATCCTGGCGCGACGGGGTGCTCACCATACGCAAACGGGACGGAAGCCTCGTGGAGATCGCCGAGGACACCCTGGCCGCGGCCAAGGTCGTGCCGCCGCCCGCCCGGTAATCCCCTGGCCTGATCCGGGGGCCGACTCGGTAATGCCCCAGCGTGCCGTGGCGAACGGCCGCCGCCGCGTGGGGAGCATACGCGACGTGACGATACGTGCCTGCGCCGTGACGATCTCCTCGGCCGCCCTCCTCCTGTTCGCGGTCTCCGCGTGCTCGAAGCCGACGTCGTCCTCCTCGGACAAGCCGCTGCCTCCCCTGAACCCCCGCGCCGACAGCCTCGAGTCCGGGTTCGGCACCATGGACAGGCTCGTCGACGCGGCCAAGAAGGAGGGCGCGCTCACGGTCGTGGGCCTGCCGGGCGGCTGGGTCGGCTACAAGGAGATCATCGCCCGCTTCTCCGACAAGTACGGCATCAAGGTGACCTCGATCGTGCCGGAGGCGAGCAGCAAGCAGGAGATCGACACCGCGGCCCGGCTGAAGGGCACCACGCAGGCGCCGGACGTCTTCGACCTCAGCCTGGAGGTCGCGGTCGCCAACGCCAAGCTCTTCGCCCCCTACCGCGTGACCGGCTGGGCGGACATCCCCGACGAGGCCAAGGAGCAGCGGGGCCGCTGGTTCGCCGCCTACGGCGGATACATGTCGATCGGCTACGACTCGAAGAAGGTCCCCGCCCCCGCGTCGTACGGCGCGCTGGTCAGGCCGGGGACGATCGTGGCGCTGCCGGGCGACCCGCGCACGATGGCCTCGGCGTTCAGCGCCGTGATGGCCGCCTCGCTCGGCCACGGGCTGCCGGACGCCGCACGGGGCGTGGACCTGTTCGCGCGGCTGAAGAAGGGCGGCCTGCTCGGCCGGCCCGACCAGGCGTCGGCGGTGGTCGACTGGGACTTCATGAACGCGGCGCGGACCGCCTCCGGCCGCGGCGAGTCGGCCTGGCGGGTGACGATCCCGAAGAACGAGGTGCTCGCCTCCTACTACATGCAGGCGATCAGCGCCGACGCGCCGCACCCCGCCGCCGCCCGGCTGTGGGAGGAGTTCCTGCTGTCCGACGAGGGCCAGAACCTGTTCCTCAAGGCGTACGCGCGGCCCGCCCGAATGGAGGCCATGGAGATGCGCGACGCGCTGGACGGAGACGCCGCCGCCAGGCTGCCGAAGGCGTCCGGCGAGCCGGTGATCCTGAGCATCCCCGAGCAGGACAAGGCCAAGTCGTACGTGGCCGAGCACTGGGCCAAGATGGTCGGCTGAGCCCGCCGATCGCCTCCCGATCTCGCAGACGCGACGGAAGCCGTAAAGTGTGTCGTTATCTCAGCAGTCTCACAAGTCGGCATGAGATTGCGGCAATCCCGACACAGGGCACCACGTGTCAGAATGCGAGCCGATCTTGAGGTACGAAACCCCCAGTCTCAGCCGGTGGAACGCTCGCGCCTACGACAGCTCCTTCGGCTACGTCTCGGCTCAGGGCGCGCCACTGGTGGAACTGCTCGACCCGCGCCCCGGTGAGCGCGTGCTGGACCTCGGGTGCGGCACCGGCGTGCTCACCGCCGACATCGCCAGGCGCGGCGCCCACGTGCTGGGCATCGACGGCTCCCACTCGATGATCGAGCAGGCCATCGCGCACCATCCCGGACTCGACTTCACGGTGGGCGAGGGATACGACTTCACCGTCGCCCAGCCGTACGACGCGGTCTTCTCGAACGCCGCGCTCCACTGGATGAGCCGCGACCCCGATGCGGTGATCGGCTGCGTGCGGGAGGCGCTGCGGCCGGGCGGCCGGTTCGTCGCCGAGATGGGCGGCGCGGGCAACTGCGCGACCCTCACCTCCGCCGTGCTCACCGCCTGGCGGGAGTACGGCCTGCCCGAGCCCGAGCTGCCGTGGTATTTCCCCAGCCCCGCCGAGTATGCCCTCCGGCTGGAGAAGGGCGGGTTCACCGTCCGGCTGCTGGAGTATTTCGACCGCCCCACCCCGCTCGACGAGTGCCCGAACGGCGCGGCCGACTGGGTCAGGATGTTCGCCGGCTCGCTGCTCGACCGGGTCCCCCCGGCGGCCGTGGAGCCGCTGCTGCACCGGGTCAACGAGCTGGCCGCCCCCGCGCTCCGCCGGGAGACCGGCTGGATGGCCGACTACGTCCGCCTCCGTTTCGCCGCAGAACGCCACTGACCTCTCCTCCGCGACGGAGCGGTTTGCCAGACTATGGACTGGTCTTCGTGAGTGATGGGGAACGGATGAACTTCTGCCTGAGTGACCTTGTGCCACCGCTGCGCTGGAGTGACGCTGCCCGCATCACGGCCCTTGCCGACCGGCCCGGCCTGCCGGACGCCTGGTGGCGCACGCTTCCCCTGCACCGGGTGCTCGCCGTCCTGGACGCCGAGGCGCTGGGCGACCTGCTCACCGGGCTCGCGCTCGACCACTGGCCGGCGGCGGCCGTCGGCGACGTGCTGCCCGCGCTGCACGTGCTCGACCCCGACGAGGCCGACGACCCCCAGGTCGCGATCGCGCTCGACCGGGCAGGGTCGTGGCACGGCCTGCTCGCGCTGTCCGGCAGGGAGCTGGCCGACCAGCCGTTCGTCAAGGCCCGCCCCGTGCTGACCGCGCTGTTCACCGCCGTGTTCTTACGGATGTCCCCGGAAGAGGCGCCGGTCCCCGAGCCGGTCCCCGAGCCGGTCTTCGAGCCGGCCGCCGCGCCTGTCCCCGAGTCTGTTCCGGAACTGGTGGAGGTTCCACCGGAAGAGCCGGTCTCGGAGATCCCCGAACTGATCGACGCGGCGTTCGGCGACCTGGACGACCAGACCTGGATGGTGGCGCAGAACCGGGTCTTCGCCGACGAGCCGTCCGACCCCGACCAACTGGCCAGGCTGCTCGCCGTCCATCCCACCGTCATCCACGACCTCGAAGCGGCCCTGCGCGACCGGCTGTCCCGCTGGCTCGCGCTGCCGGAGGCGAAGCCGTACAACGAGCATCTGACCCGGCTCACCGAGACCTTCGGCACCGCGGTCCCGAAGGACCGCTTCGTCGCGGCGGCCGAGTGGCACGAACGCGAACTGCGCTCGCTGGAGGTGCCCGCCTGGCGGTTCGTGCTCGCCACGCTCCCCGGATATCGCCTCTCCGGCGACTGGCTCGTGGACGGCGACATCGAGGACCTGCGGGAGCGGACGCGCAGCCTGATCGCCTCGGCCGAGCGCCCCCCGACCGTCCCCCGGGCGCTGGAGATGATCGGCTCTCTCGGCATCCGTCCCGACGTCGCCAGGCAGTGGCTGGAGAGCGTGCCGCAACTGCGCGCCCAGAAGGCGTCCCAGATCGACCCCGACCGGCAGCCGGGCGGGCAGCACGGTGGTCAACAGGGTGGTCAGCAGGGCGGTCAGCAGGGCGGGCTGAAGGACGTCGCGCTGACCCGGCGGTGCTTCCGGCAGCCGGACGGCAGGTGGTGGCTCAGGGTCGACGTCACCGCCGACCACCTCCAGGGCGCCGAGGTGCCGCTGCCGAGCGGGTTCGCGGCGTACGTCGGTCTCGCGCCGGGCGAGGACCGCATGGTGCGCAGCGCGGCCGGGGAGGTCGGCCTCTCCTGGCACGCCCGGCCGGTCCTGGGCTCCCTCCGGCGGATTCTCGGCGAGGTCGCGGCCGAGGAGGGCAGCCACATCTTCCTGACCCTGTCCGAGGAGGGCATGCTGCGCGTACGGCACCTGCCGGCGGCCGAGGGCGGCGACGAGACGAGCCGCGCGCTGCGCCTGGTGGGCTACACCGCGCCGAGCGGCACGCCCGACCAGGCGGCGCGGGTGATCGCCACCCGCGTCGGCCTCTCCGCGCCCGTCGGGCGGCCCGAGCTCCTCGCGCGGCTGCGCGAACGCGGGGACCGCGACCTGCTGTCCCTGCTGGGATAGCCGATGCCCCGGCTCGCCATCTCCCCGGAGTTCCTGCGCGGGCTCGGCGCGCTCACCCGGCCGGTCCGCCAGGACGTCGCCGTCGCGATGCGCCGGTTCCTGCTGAACGCGTCCGCCGCGCCGCACCCCGAGAAGGTGCGCAACAGCCGTGATCCCCGCGTCGCCACGCTGCGGCTCGCCGACCGCCACCGGGGGGTGGTGGTGCGGCAGGACGACGTCTACTGGCTGCTCACCGTGCTGCCGGACGCCGAGGCGTGGTCGTACGCGCAGCGCTACAGGTTCGGGGTCAACACGGCCATCGGGATCGTGGAGACCTGGGACGCCGAGGCCCTGGAGCGGATCGAGCCGGCCCTGCGCCGCGCGTCGGCGAGCGGCGGCCGGCCGCTGTTCGAGAACTGGTGCGACGCCGACCTGCTCAACATCGGCGTCGACGCCCACCTGCTGCCGCTGCTGCGGCTGATGACGTCGGAGTCGCATCTCGCGGCCGTGGAGCCCCTGCTTCCGTACAGCCAGTACGCGCCGCTCGCGGCGCTCGCCCGCGGCGACTCGCTCGCGGCGGCCTGGCGCGAGCTGGACGCCTGCCGTTCCCGCGCCGCCGACGAGATCGACCCCGAGGATCTCCTCGCGGCGCTGCGGCGCAGCCCCGACCGGGCCGTGTTCGTCGCCGACGCGGCCGAGCTCGAACGCGTCCTCACGCTGCCCGGCTGGTGCACGTTCCTTTATCCGCCGCAGCACACGTACGCCAACTGGCCGGCGTACGAGCAGCCGGTGCTGATCACCGGAGGCGCGGGCACCGGGAAGACGGTCATCGCGCTGCACCGGGCGGCCCTGCTCGCCCGGGCGGCCACCGGCCCGGTGCTGCTGGTGACGTTCTCCCAGAGCCTCGCGACCGAGCTGTCCGCGCGGCTCGACATGATCATCGACGACGAGGTGGTCCGCAAGCGCGTCGAGGTGGGCAACGTCGACAGGCTCGCGCACCGCATCGTCGCCGAGGCGGAGGGCCGCGCCCCCGCCCTCGTCTCCTCCGACGATCTGTCCGAGCTGTGGCAGGAGGCGGCCGCCGGACGCTTCGGCAGCGCGTTCCTGCTGCGCGAGTGGGAGCAGGTGATCCTCGCGCAGGACCTGCGGACGCTGGAGGAGTATCAGGCCGCGCGCAGGCCGGGCCGTGGCGTGCGGCTCGACCCCGAGGCCAGGACGCTGGTGTGGGAGGCCGTCCAGCACGTCGTACGGCGCCTGCGCGAGTCCGGGCGGCGGACCCTTCTCCAGCTCGCCTCGGAGGCGGCGGGCCTGCTCGGGCGGGCCGTGGGCGACCTGCTCGGCGACGAGGCGCCGGGGCGGGAGCCGTACCGGCACATCGTGGTGGACGAGGCGCAGGACCTGCACCCGGCCCAGTGGCGGCTGCTGCGGGCGGCGGTCCCCGTCGCCCCGAACGACCTGTTCATCGTGGGAGATCCGCACCAGCGCATGTTCGACACGCGGGTGGCGCTGACGGACCTCGGCATCCCCGCCCGCCACTTCCGTCTGAAGATCTCCCACCGGCTGCCGGCCGAGATCCTGTCGTGGGGAGTGCGCCTGCGCGGCGGTGGCCCCGCCGACGGGCTCGTCGCGGGCAATGCCGCGATGTACGGCTATCGCGCGCTGGACAACGGCCTGCGCCCGATGGTGCGCGGATACGTGGACGCGGAGGCGGAGATCGCCGGGCTCGTCTCCACCGTGGCCGAATGGCTGGAAGAGGGTGTGCCGACCGCCCAGATAGCGGTGGCCGCGCGTACCTCGGACCTCGTGCGTACCGCGCGCACCGCACTACGCGAAGCGGGCATCACGGTCAAGGTCACCTCTCTCCATGGAATGAAAGGGCTGGAATTCCGTCGGGTGGCCGTGATAGGCGTGGCTGACGGAATCGTGCCGGCGCCGGACGCGCTGACCCCGGCCGACGAGGACCCGACGGCCCGGGCGCACGATCTGCAACGCGAACGGGGGCTGCTCTACGTGGCATGTACGCGGGCGGGGGAAGTCCTCTACGTGTCCTATTCGGGGCGCGCCAGTCCATTCATCCCGGCCTGACGTCCGATCCCCTAGTCTGAACTGCGGATATATTCCCCTTGCCGGTTGGACCTGCATGAACCTCAGCCTTAGCGACATCGTGCCTCCGCTGCGCTGGACCGCGCCCAGCCAGGTAGAGCCGATCGCGAGCGACCCCGGTCTTCCCGACGCGTGGTGGCAGGCGCTCCCTCTCGACCGGGCCTGCGCGGCGGTGGGAACCGGCCAGGTCGCCTCCCGGCTCGCCGACCTCACCACCGCGTGCTGGGCGCACCTGGTTCTCGGCGACATCCTCCCGCTGCTCAGGTTCACGCACCCCGAGGAGAGCCTGCAGACGCCCGGCCCCCGGGAGAACGTCCACGAGCTGTACGTCGACGTGATCGACAAGCTGCTCGCCACGGAGCCCGCGAGCGAACCGGCCGGGGCGGCCGTTCCGCCGGCCCTCCCCGAGCGGCCGATGCCCGAGATCATCGACGGGATCTTCGCCCGGCTGGACGACCGCCAGCGGGCCATCGCCCGCGACCGGCTCTACTTCGACGCCTCGCAGCACCCGGGCCAGGCCCAGCGGGCCACGCTGGACGAGCTGGCCCAGCGCTTCTCGGTCACCCGCGAGCGCATCCGGCAGATCGAGCGCGACCTGCGCGACCACGTGATGGAGTGGCTGAACGGCCCGTCCGCCGCGCCGCTGAACGCCCACCTCGCCTGGCTGCGGACC
Organism: Microbispora hainanensis; assembly: GCF_036186745.1. Taxonomy (NCBI): domain Bacteria; kingdom Bacillati; phylum Actinomycetota; class Actinomycetes; order Streptosporangiales; family Streptosporangiaceae; genus Microbispora; species Microbispora hainanensis. The sequence continues at coordinate 995,860 of NZ_CP108086.1, forward strand.
CGGCTGGGCTCGGCCGTACCCGCCGACGACCTCGCCGCCGCCGTGCCGTGGCACCGCACCGAGCTGATCACGCTCGCCATCCCCGCCTGGCGGTTCGTCCGTACGCTCCTGACCGGCTATGAGCAGGTGGACGGCTGGATGATCGCGGGCGGCGCCGACGAGCTCAGGGAGAAGACCCGGCAGCTGTTCGCCGACGGCCCCCGGCCGCTGGAGGAGGCGGTCACCCTCGTCGCCCAGCTCGGCATCCGGGAGGACGTCGCCGAGCGCTGGCTGGCGTCGGTGCCGCAGCTTCGGGTCATGGACGGCCACGTCGTCCTCTGGCCGCGCAGCATGGGCGACAAGGCGGAGGCCGTGCTGGCCGTCGCCCACGCCCCGCTCACCCCCGAGGACATCCAGTCGCGCATCGGCGAGGACTACAGCCTCGTCGGCATCCGCAACCAGCTCGCCTCCGACGAGCGGTTCATCCGGCTCGACCGCAGCAAGTACGGCCTGCGGCGCTGGGGCGGCGACGAATACCTCGGCATCCGGGAGATGATCATCCGGGAGATCGAGCGCGCGGGCGGCGAGGCGTCCGTGAGCACGGTCGTGGACAACCTGACCTCCCGCTACGACGTCAGCGAGAGCTCCATCAGGGCGTACGCCGGAGGGCCCGGGTTCGAGCGGACCCAGCGCGGCTACATCAGGGTGGCCGTCCCCGAGCAGGCCGAGGCCTACCAGCCGCGCCGGGACGTGTCGATGACCCGCCGCTGCTTCCGCAGCAGGGACGGCCGCTGGTGGCACCGCGTCGACGTGAACGCCGAGCACCTGCGCGGCTCGGGCTCCCCGCTGCCGACCGGCTTCGCCGCCCACCTCGGCATGGCGCCCGGGGGGCAGCTCACCGCCTCCACCGCGTCCGGCGAGGTGGTGATCAGCTGGCACAACCAGCCGACCATCGGCTCGATCAGGAACGTTCTCGCCGAATACAACGCCTCCGAGGGCGACCACGTCTTCCTCACCGTCTCCGACGGCGGCGAGCTGCTGACGCGCTTCCTGCCCGCGGCGGTGGCCGGGCTGCCCGCCATCAACCATGCGCTGCACCTGATCGGCTACACCGCCCCGGTGGCGTCGGAAGCCGAGGGCCTGCGGCTCATCGGCGCCCGCATCGGCCTGCCCGAGGGGGCAGGTCGCGAGGAGGTCCTCGACCGCCTGCGCGACCGCGGCGACCGCGACATCCTGACCTTCCTCACCTGATTCCGGCTCCCGTCGGGGTCCGAGACCGGAGCGGGTGCTCAGGGCCGGACCGGTTCAGGGGCGGTTCAGCGGTTCAAGGGCCGGGCCGGTTCAAGGGCCGGGGCGGTTCAAGGGCAGGCGGCCGGTTCAGGGGCCGGGCGGGGATGTCGGTGGCAGCACGTAGGCTCGGAGCATGTTGCGGCTCCACGACACCCTGACCCGGCAGGTCGTGCCCGTCGCCCCGGCCGGTTCGCGAATCCTGCGGATGTACACCTGCACCGCACACGAGCCCTCCGGCCTCGCCGACCTGCGCCCCGCCCTGCTCGCCGACCTCGTCCGCCGCGTCGCCGAACGCGCCGGGTTGCGGGTGCTCGCCTGCCGCAGCGTCTCCGACCTCGCCCGCAGGAACGGCGGTCGCGGTGTCAACGGCGACCGTGACAGCGAGAGCGCGTCCTTCGACGCCGACGCGCTCGCGCTCAACATGCGCGCTCCCGAGCACTCCCCCAGGACCAGCGAGACCATGGGCCTGGTGATCGAGCTCATCGGGCGGCTCATCGAGCGCGGCCACGCGTACGCCACCCCGGAGGGGGCCGTGTTCTTCGACGCGGCGTCCTTCCCCACGTACGGCGAGATCTCCGGAAAGCCGGGCTCGGCGTCCGACTGGCCTCTCTGGGAGCCGGCGCAGGAACCGCCGCAGGGTTCGGCCGGCGACGACGCCGGACCGGTCTGGAACGGGCCCTGGGGCCGTGGGCTCCCCGGCCACGACCTGGAGTGCTCGGCCACGCCCCTGCGGTTCCTCGGCCCTCGCTTCGACCTGTACGTGGGCCGCGCCGACCTGTGCTTCCCCCACCACGAGAGGGCACGGGCCCAGTCGAACGCCGCCACAGGCCAGGAGGCCGCCGTCCACTGGGCGCACTCCGGACACCTGCTGTTCGAGGGCCGCCCAGCCGGCACCGGCGACGTCGTGCCGCTCTCCGGGGTCATCGCCGCAGGTCTCGATCCCCTCGCCGTACGGCTGGCCCTGCTGGAGCACCACTATCGGCGGCCGGTCGACCTCACCTGGGACGCCCTGCGCGCCGCCGACGAGGAGCTGCGGCGGCTTCGGCGTCGGGTGGCCGAATGGGCGGAGTCACCGAGCCGCCCGATCAACGGCGCCCACGCCGAGCGCGTCCAGCAGGCATTGGACGACGACCTCGACACTCCTGCGGCGCTACGCCTCCTGCGCGAACTGGAGGCCGACGAGTCGATCGAGCCCGGGTCCAAGTTCGAGACCTTCCTCCATTTCGACCACGTGCTCGCCCTCGACCTGCCCGCCGACATCGGCCGCATCTGACGAGCGTTCTCCTGTGCGAACGGGCCCTGTTCCGCGGTCGCGCCCTGGCGTTCGCCATGGACGGCGTTTCTCCTCGTGAACGGGCCCCCTTCCACCAGCACCACCCCAACACCCGCCAGGACCAGCGCCTCCCCACACGAACAGCCCCCCTTCCACCGGCACCGCCCTGACGTTCGCCATGGACGGCGTTTCTCCTCGTGAACGGGCCCCCTTCCAGCACCACCCCAACGCCCGCCATGACCAGCGCCTCCCCACGTGAACGGGCCCCGTTCCGGAAAACTGACGGCCGACTGACAGCCAGCGCGCGTCAGGCTGTCGGCGGGTCCTGAAGCCTTGTTCTGGCACAGATTTCGCGCGTTACAGGCCAGTCCACATCCGGCTGGGCCGCATCGGTTGAGCCTCAGGCCGTCGGCTGCTTGCCCGCGAGTTCGCCCGCCACGCCACCGGCCATTGCGCCACCGTGCTCCGCACCAACACACTGCGCTGCCACACCCCGCCGCCCCCGCCGCCACACCTCGGCTCCTGCGCCTCGGTTCCTGCGCCGCGTACGTCGCCGGCACCGACAGGATCCGCGCCGGTGATCCCATTCAGGGCGTGATCGCCGACCATGCCGTCCAGCTCGGCCGCGTCCTGCGCGCCGATGCCGCCTTGTGGAGCAGCCCTGTCGCCGCTTTCCGAGCAGCCCCATCGCCACTTTCCCGGCAGCGCCTTTCGCGCTTTCCGAACGGCCCCCTTCGCTGCCTTCTGGGCAACCCCTCCAGCGACTGGCACGCCCTTCTGGGGTTTACCTGAGGCTCCAACCACTCGCTTCGCACAGTTGTCACTCGCTCACAGAGTGTGAGAGAATCCATACATCAGTTCGAATCAAGTGAGGAGGGTGTGATGGATCTGTTCGACTTCGATCCTGAGCGCCCTCACCACTCGAATGGCCCTGACGACGGCTGGTGGGATCGTCTGATCGCCAATTCGCCGCTGTGGTCGTCCGACGGCTCGTCCGCCCGCGAGCCCTTCCCGATCATCAACTTCGGGCCCCGGCAGCGCGCCGACGCACCCGTTGTCGAGAGCGTGGACGCCCCGGGCGCGGACGCCCCAGGCACGCATACCGACAGGGCAGATAGCGACGGCGCGGATGCCACGCGTGGAGCTGCCGTCGATGCGAATGCCGCCGGCACGAACGGCGCTGGCGCAAATGCCGCGAGTGGAGCTGCCGATCGTGCGGCTGCTGCTGGCGTGGACGGCGCTGGAGCGGATGCCGCTGGCACGAATGCCGCGCGTTGCGCCGCCGACAGCGCGGGATCTGACGCGGGTGCCGCCCGTGAGGCTGCCGATGGCGCGGCTGCCGCCGGTGCGAATGGCTCTGGCGCGAATGGCGCGCAGGGGGCTGCCGACGGCGCGGACGCTGCTGGCACAAACGGCACTGGCGCGAATGACCCTGGCGCGGCCGGCCCGAGTGCTGGTGCGGGTGCGGGTGGGGGTGCTTCCGATGGTGTGGGTGGGCGTGATCGTGGTCGGGGTCGTGGTCGGGGTGGTGTGCGGTCGTCGTGGGTGGTGGTGGGGTCGGTTCGTGAGGTGGCCCAAGAGCTGGCGCTGACGCCGCTTCCCGACGACGTGGACATGTGCCTGGCCGAGGCGGAGGAGTTGCTGTTCGCCCGCGACCGGATCACCAGCGCCCTGGCCGACCGCGTCGGCCGGGTCCACCGAGCAGGTCAGGCCAGGCAGCACGGGCATGCCTCCACCCGCTGCTGGTTGCGCACCAGTGGGGGGATGACCGTGGGCGGTGCGGGCCGCCTGCTCACCCTCGGCGCGGAACTGCCCCGCCTCCCCGTCGTGCGGGAGAAGTTCGCCACGGGTGAGCTGGCGGCGGGGGTGGTGGAGGCCATCTGCGCCGCCGTGGCCGGACTGACCGACGAGCAGGCCACCCTGGCGGAGCCGATCCTGGTGGACCTGGCCGGCAAGGCCGGGGCGGCGGAGGTCGCCAAGGCCGGCCGCCACCTGCGGGCGGTGCTGGACCCCGATGGGGAAGAGCGGGATGAGCGGGCCGATTACGGGCGGCGGTTCCTGCGGGTCCGCCCGGGCAAGGGCGGCGGCGTGGAAGGGGAGTTCTACCTGCCGCGTGAGGCCGGCGCCCGGTTGATGGCCTTGTTGCAGGCGTACGCCAAGCTGAGGGCACAGGGTGATGACCGCCCGCTGACGGTACGCCAGGCGGACGCGCTGATCGCCCTGCTGGAGCAGAAGATCGCCGCCGAGCTCCTCGTCGTGGTCAGCGCCGAATCCCTCCCCACCGACCCCGAAACCACCGACCCCACCGACGACAACCCACACCCCGCCGACGACACCAGCGACCCGGCCACCCAAGACCCCGCTGCCCCGGCCACCCAAGACACCGACCCGGCCACCCAAGACACCGCCGACGACGACGTCAGCGACCACTTCGTGGACCTCGGCGACAGCGCCCCCAGCGACTACGTCCCCGACCCTGCCGGATGCACTGACGAGCCAAGCCAGGCCGACCCGGCCACCGAAGACCCTGCTGACCCTGCCGCCGACGACGACGTCAGCGACCACTTCGCGGACCTCGGCGACAGCGCCCCCAGCGACTACGCCCTCGACATCGCCGGGACCACTGACGAGCCGGGCCAGGCCGACGACACCACCGACCACGCCGAAGACACGCGGGATGCCGGGGGCTTCGAGGAAGGCCGGGACGACACGGGCGACCCTGCACCCGGCCAGGCCGACGACTTCGACAATGCCGAGGCTGAGGCAGATGCCGGTGCGGAGAGCGCCGACGACACCAACGCCTACGCCCCCGACGCCACCGGAAGCGCCGACGACCTGAGCCGGGCCGATGACACCGTTTCCGGCGCGTTGGGCGACCCCGGCGCTGCGGGCGGCGCTGACGACCCCGACATCCCGGAGGAGTTCGACACCGGCGAGGCTGAGGCGGATGCCGGTGCGGGGAGTGATGCAGGTGAGTGCGAGCTGCGCGACACCGCAAGCACCGCCTCTGCTGAGGGCGACCACACCGTGAACGCCGCCGCCGCCGAGGGCGGCGAGACCGTGCCCGCCAAGGTCGGAGACGGCGACCGCGTTGCGGCCAAGTCTGGAACACCGCACACCGCGCGGCGCGCGTCAGCATGCCCTGCCGACGGTGACGGGCATGCGCACACAGCCCCTTCGGACACAGCCCCTTCGGGCGCGACGGCTTCGGGTGCGACGGTTTCGGGCGCGACGGCTTCGGACGCGCCGCTATCACAGGCAGCGTGCTCGGAGGCTGCTCCATCGCACACAACGCCTTCGGAGGCAGCGCCTTCGGAGGCGGTGTGGACGGATCCTCCTCCCGAGGATGTCTCCGCACGTCACACCCACGCCGGGCCTGGGCCTGCGGGGGACTGCCGGCGTGGCCAGAGCACGTGCCGGTGCGACGGCCAGGGCGCGTGGCGGTGCAGTGGCGAGGTGCGCTGCTCGCGTGCGACGCAGGCGTCGGGGACATCGGGACCGTCGGGAGCGACGCCCGGCGGGCCCGGACCGGAGCGGGAGACACCACCCGGATGGGCACCGGGAGCCGGGCGTGGGACGCCGGGGACGGCGCAAGCAGCATCGCAAGGAGCGGCACAGGGGGCATCGCGGGGTGCATCACCGGGAGCAGCTCCCGGGGCGTCACCCGGAGCAGCGCCAGGTGCGTCGGCGGGCACGACGCCCGGGGCGTCGGCGGGCACGATGCCCGGGGCGTCGCTGGGTGCGGCGTTGGGAGCGTCGGCAGGCACGCTGCCCGGGTCGCTGCTGGGGACGGCACTGGGTGCCTCGCTGGGAGGGCCGCTGGGGATGGTGCCGCCGGGGTTGTTGCTGGCGACGGGGCAGGTGCTGCCCGTCTCCAGCGTGCACCGGCTCGCCCGCACCTCGACTCTGGTGCGGATCGTCATGAACGCCGACGGGCAGGTGCTCGACATGGGGCGCAAGGTCCGTCTGGCGACTCCTGCCCAGCGGCGGGCCATCTTCGCCCGGTATGCCACGTGCTGGGTCGACGGCTGCCCCCTGCCCGCGACCATGTGCCAGATCGACCACGCCGACAACTGGAGCACCGGCGGCCTCACGGACCTGAAACTCCTCGGTCCGGCCTGCCAGTTCCACAACCGCGACCGCTACCAGCACCCCGACCGCTACACCCGCCGCCAAGTAGGCGAAGACCGCTGGGCCTTCACCTACCACCGCCTCGGAAGAACCCCACGACTACACGAGTAAGGCCGAAGGCACGGGGGTGAGCGATGCGCAGGGCAGGCCCGGGCTGACGCGCGGACAGGCCCGCACGGCTGCCGGAGTGAGGCGGGAGACAGGAGGGTGGGCGACGCACAGGCCGGCCCGGGCGACGCACGGACAGGCACCGGAGGCTGCGGGCGTGAGGCGAGAGGCACAGCGGACGACGCACAGTGCAGGGCCGCGCGGCTGCGGGAAGGAGACGGCAGGCACAGAGGAACCGGGCGCGGCAGGCAGGCCCAGGCAACGCGCGGGCAGGCCAGGGCGCCGCCCAGGCAGGTCCGGGCGGACGCGCGGGCAGGCCCGGGAGGCTGAGGGCGTGAGGGCGGAGGCGCGGAGGCACAGTGGGCAACGCACAGGCAAGCCCAGGCAACGCGCGGACAGGCCGGGCGGCTGCGTGCGTGACCACCCGAGCCGAGGACCGAGGACCGAGGACCGAGGACCGACATGAGGATCGACGGGAGGCACGAGGCGAGGGCCGCCGGTGCGCTGTGCTCACGTCATAGTCCTCCGCGCACTGGGCTCTGCGGTTCTCACAGGGGCTTCACGGTGCTCGCAAGGTTTCACAGTGCGACCCGGCGGCACAGTGCGGCACAGCCCGGCGGTGCGGTGCGGCACAGCCCGGCGGCACAGTGCGGCCCGGCGGCACAGTGCGGCCTTGCGGCACAACGCGGCGCGGCGGCATGGGCAGCCGCCGGGGAGTCAGACGTCGAGGCGGTGGTCGCTGACCAGGATGCCGTCCTCGTCGCTGTAGAGCCATGCGCCCGGGGCGAAGGTCACATCACCGAAGCTGACGGGGACGTCGATCTGCCCCTGGCCGGCCTTGGCGCTCTTGCGCGGGTTGGCCCCGAGCGCCTTGATACCGAGATCGAGCCCGGCCAGGGCAACCGTGTCCCGCACCGCACCGTTGATCACCACGCCCGCCCAGCCGTTCGCCACCGCCGAAGTCGCGATCACGTCACCGAGCAGCGCCGTACGCAGCGATCCGCCGCCGTCGACCACCAGCACCCGGCCCTCAGCCGGTGTCGCGAGCACCTGTTTGACGAGCGCGTTGTCCTCCAGGCAGCGGATGGTGGAGATCCGGCCGGAGAACCGCGCGCGTGAGCCGTACGAACGGAACTGGGTGACACAACTGCGCAGCGCGTCACCATGGGCGTCGTAGAGATCGGCGGTCGCGAAGCTCATGGCCGCATTGTTCCCCAGGCAACCGTCGCGTCAGGGCAGCGTACGGCTCTCGCCTACGGCGAGGTCCCACAGGTCGGCGGGATCGAGGCCGCGTGACTCCCATACGGCGCGGGCCTCGCGCAGGGGCTCCAGCAGCGGCTCGCCCGACAGGACGAACGTGCCCCAGTGCATGGTGGCCATCCGCCGCGCGCCGACGTCGAGGCAGCCCTGCACGGCCTCGGCGGGATCGACGTGGGAGACCTTCATGAACCACCGCGGCTCGTAGGCGCCGACCGGCATCAGGGCGAGGTCGATGCCCGGGTAACGCTCGCCGATCTGGGCGAACCGCTCCCCGTAGGCCGTGTCACCGGCGAAGTAGACCCGATGCTCGGGGGAGGTGAGCACCCATCCGCCCCACAGTGTGCGGCAGGTGTCCCAGAGCGTACGGCGGCTCCAGTGGTGCGCCGGGACGAAGTCGAAGGTCACATCGCCGATGCGGGCCGACTCCCACCAGTCCAGTTCGGTCACGTTGCGGAAGCCGCGCCGCCGGAACCAGCCGCCGAGTCTGGCGGGCGCGAAGACGGCCGTGTCCCGTGGGAGGCGGCGGATCGTCGGCGCGTCCAGGTGGTCGTAGTGGTTGTGGCTGATCACGACCGCGTCGATCGTGGGCAGGTCGGACCAGGCGACGCCGGGAGGGGTGAGCCGCTGGCGTACGCCGGGGATCTTGCGGGACCACACCGGGTCGGTCAGCACGGTGAGCCCGCCGATCTGGAGAACGAACGTCGCATGGCCGACCCAGGTCGCCACGGTCTCGGTGGCGGCGGCGCGGGGCAGGCCGACGCGGTGGACGGGAATCTGGTCGCTGTCACCGATGTCGGGCCGGAGCTGGCCGTGCCACATGACACTGGTGACCTCGCGGAAGTCCGGAAGAGGGGCGGTCAGCCTGTCGGCGAAACCGGACGGCCACCGGCGGGGCCCGGCCGGCCGGACGACCGGCACCTTTGGAACGGGAGAAACGGGGATTTCTGGGGCCTCAGCACTTTCCGAGTGAATCGTCTGCGACATGGGGAACTCCCTTCCGTTCTCCATGATCCCCGCAGGGCCGAAAGTATTCCTCCTACGACCGGTCGATAACGGCCGGCTTCGCTCCGTCCTCAGGAGGAACGGGACCTCCGCCGCCTCGTCCACCAGGGACGCACCCGGGGATAGCCGCCGTCGTCCAGGCCTGCCATCCGCTCGAAGAGGTTCCACGAGGCCGGATGACCGCAGACGGCGTACGAGACGGCCGAGGCGAGCACGTACAGCACGAGCATGGGCAGGCCGACGCAGAACGCGTACTGGGTGGCATGGCGGGACTCGTGGTCGAGCAGGCAGCCGGTGAGATAGCCCTCGCCGTGCTTCGTCAGGACGACGTTTCCCACCGTGAACGCCCCGGCGACGGGGAACGGGATGCGGTAGCCGTGCGCGTAGACGAGGCCCCGCTGTCCCCTGCGGGTGCGGGCTCCGCCGATCCGCGCGATCAGCAGCCCGAGGGGCGTGGAGAGGTTGACGTAGTTGATGACCTGCCGGAACCGGTGCGACCGCCGCATGTCCTCAGCATCCGCGACCGGTCCCGCCCGGACAAGCTACTCGGCAAGCTACGGGCGGCCGTACGCCTTGAGCAGCCACGAGCCGGTGGAGCGGGTGACGACCACGGCCGCCGCGACGGCGACGGCGCCGCCGTAGAGGTACCAGTAGCCGGCCGAGTTGCCGGCGATGGCGAGGTCGCCGGCCCGCTGCGGCGTGGCCAGCAGGAACGACGCGAGGAGCCAGCCGACGGCGGGGACGAGCGCGCCCAGCTTGCCGCCCATCAGCCTGCCCATCGCGTACGGCACGGCGAACAGGGCGGCCAGCCAGCCGATCGCGGCGACGGGCACCTCCCCGGCGTACCACGCGTGCTGGAAGCCCCCGATGACACCGAGCACCACACCCAGCAGGAAGAGCACGCCGTAGGCCGCACCCGTCACGACCCCGGCCAGCGGGCCGGGGACGTTCTCGGCGGGTTCGACGCCGATGTGCGTCTCCTGGGTCATACCGCCCAACTTATCCGATATCTCAACCGATGCCGGCGAACAGGTCGGTCTCGCGGTTGTACGGCTCGCCGAGGCCGCCGACCTCGGGCGGCGCGCCGATGCCGGGCTTGCCGGGGACCCCGGCCCGCAGGATGTAGTGCTCGACCCCGAGGACCTCCTGGCCGACGTTGTTCGACAGCGCGAACCACGGCGCGTCCACGGCGATCTGCGTCGCGTGCGCCCGCATCGCGTCGATCTTGGCCTCCACGTAGGGCCGGGCGTCGATCTCCGTCGTCACGAGGTCGTCGGCGCACCCCGGCATGTCGTCGATCGACTCCGGCACCCAGAAGTCGACGTCGGCCTCGCGCATGGTCTCGATGGTCCGCCGCAGCACCGATCTCGGCATGGCGGTGAGGTAGAACTTGGCGATCCGCCACGGCTCCCCGCCGGGGAACTCGGGGTCGGCGGCCAGTTCGAAGGCCCGCCAGGAGACACGGTGCGCCTGGATGTGGTCGGGATGGCCGTAGAAGCCGTTCTCGTCGTAGGTGACGAGGACCTGGGGCCTGACCTCGCGGATCACCTTGACCAGCTCGCCCGCGGCCTCGTCGATGTCGGCCCGCCAGAAGCAGCCGGGGCGGTCGTTGGTCGCCGCGCCCATCATGCCCGAGTCGCGCCAGCGGCCGGCACCGCCGAGGAACCGGTGATCGGTTACGCCGAGCGCCTTGCACGCGGCGGCCAGCTCGCCGATGCGGTGCTGACCGAGGGTGTCGTCCCTGTCCGCCGCGAGGTGCGCGAGCTCCGGGGGGATGACCTCGCCTTCCTCGCCCAGCGTGCAGGTCACGAGCGTCACGTGCGCGCCCTCGGCGACGTACTTGGCCATGGTCGCGCCGGTGCCGATCGTCTCGTCGTCGGGGTGGGCGTGCACGAGCAGCAAGCGACGGTCAGTCATGCCTCCGAGGGTAGTGCCCTCGTACTGGCAGTATGAGGAGCTATGACGGAGAGCTTCCCACGCCTGCATGCCAGGACCAGGCGTTTCACCCTCGGGGTGCCGCGCAACTTCACGATCTCTCCCGACGGAGGTCGGGTGATCTTCCTCAGGACGAGGTCGGGCACCGATCCGGTGACCTGCCTGTGGGAGCTGGACGTCGCGTCCGGAGCCGAGCGGCTCGTCGTCGATCCCCTCGCCCTCGGCGCGGCCGACGAGGACCTCCCGCCGGAGGAGCGCGCCCGCCGCGAGCGGTCGCGGGAGTCGGCGGGCGGCGTGGTGGCGTACGCCACGGACCGGGAGGTCCGGCGGGCCGTCTTCGCGCTGTCTGGCGACCTCTACCTCGCCGACCTCGCCTCGGGCGAGGCGCGGCGGCTCCCGGCGGCCGGGCCGGTCATCGACCCCCGCATCGACCCCACCGGCGCGCGGGTGGCCTACGTCACGGGCGGCGCCCTGCACGTGCTGGACGTCGGCACCGGCGCCGACACCTCGCTCGCCGAGCCGGAGAACGACCTGATCACCTACGGCCTGGCGGAGTTCATCGCGGCCGAGGAGATGGACCGGATGCGCGGCTACTGGTGGTCGCCCTCCGGCGACCGCCTGCTCGTGGCCCGCGTGGACGAGTCGCCGGTGGCCCTGTGGCACATCGCCGACCCGGCCAACCCCGACCGGCAGCCCGTCCAGCAGCGCTACCCCGCCGCCGGCACGGCCAACGCCGAGGTCACGCTGCACGTCATCGGCCTGGACGGCGCGCGTACGGCGGTGCCGTTCGAGCAGGAGTATCTGGTGACGGCGGCCTGGGACGGGCACGGCCTCGCGATCGTCACGCTCTCGCGGGACCAGCGGACCATGCGCCTGCTGTCGGCCGACCCGGACACGGGCGAGACGACGCTCCTGCGCGAGGACACCGATCCGGCCTGGGTGGACATCGTCCCCGGCGTCCCGGCCCGCCTGTCGGACGGCACGCTCGTCTGGGTGGCCGACTCGGACGGCGGCCACCGCCTGGTGGTCGGCGACAAGCCGGTCACGCCGCCGTCCCTGCAGGTCCGCGCGGTGCTGGACGTGGACGGCGACACCGTGCTCTTCTCCGCGAGCGGCGAGCCCACCGAGATCCACCTGTGGACCTACACGGCGGGCACGCTCAGCCCGGTGACCACCGAGCCGGGCGTCCACTCCGGCCGCCGGGCGGGCGGCGTGACGCTCGTCGCGCGGCAGAGCCTCGACACCGAGGGCATGACGGTGACCGTGGGCGCGAGTGCTGTCAGATCTTTGGCCGAGCGCCCCGGCCTGGAGCCGCGTGTGTCGCTCGTACGGGCGGGCGAGCGCGAGCTGTCCACGGCGGTCCTGCTGCCCTCGTGGCACGTGCCCGGCTCGGGCCCGCTGCCCGTCCTCATGGACCCGTACGGCGGCCCGCACGCCCAGCGGGTGCTGTCGGCCCGGCGGATGTTCCTGGAGTCCCAGTGGTGGGCCGAGCAGGGCTTCGCGGTGATCGTGGCCGACGGGCGGGGCACGCCGGGACGCGGCCCTGCCTTCGAGCGGGAGATGCTGCACGACTTCACGATGTCGCTGCAGGACCAGGTGGACGCCCTCCAGGGCGTGGCGGCCCTGCACCCGGGCGACCTCGACCTGTCGCGGGTGGCGATCCGGGGCTGGTCGTTCGGCGGCTATCTCTCCGCCCTGGCCGTGCTGCGCCGCCCCGACGTGTTCCACGCCGCCGTCGCGGGGGCGCCGGTCACCGACTGGCGGCTGTACGACACCTGCTACACCGAGCGCTACCTGGGCCACCCTGACGAGGGGCACTACGAGAGGTCGTCCCTCCTCGGCGATGCCGAGAAGCTGGAGCGCCCGCTGCTGCTGATCCACGGCCTGGCCGACGACAACGTGGTCGCCGCGCACACGCTGCGGCTGTCGTCGGCTCTGCTCGCGGCAGGCCGCCCGCACACCGTGCTCCCGCTGTCGGGCGTCACCCACATGACGCCGCAGGAGGTCGTCGCGGAGAACCTGCTGCTCCTGCAGCTCGACTTCCTGAAGAAGTCGCTGAACATCACCGGCTGACGGGTCTACCGGGCGGTGCCGTGCCAGCTGTCCCACAGCGCGGCATAGGCGCCGCCCGCCGCCACCAGCTCGTCATGGGAGCCCAGCTCGCTGACCCGGCCGTCCTCCACCACGGCCACCCGGTCGGCGTCGTGCGCCGTGTAGAGCCGGTGCGCGATGGCGATCACCGTACGGCCGTCGAGCACGGCCGCGAGCGACCGCTCCAGGTGGCGGGCGGCCCGCGGGTCGATCAGCGAGGTGGCCTCGTCCAGCACGAGCGTGTGCGGGTCGGCCAGCACCAGCCGGGCGAGCGCGAGCTGCTGCGCCTGCGCCGGGGAGATCGCCGTGCCGCCGGAGCCGACGGCCGAGTCCAGGCCCTCCGGCAGCGCGGCCACCCAATCCCAGGCGTCCACGGCCTCCAGCGCTCGGCGCATCTCGGCGTCCGAGGCGCCGGGCCTGGCGATCAGGAGGTTGTCGCGGAGCGTCCCCCGGAACACGTGGTGCTCCTGGGTGACCAGGGCGACGTGCCCGCGCAGCTCGTCGAGCGGCAGCTCGACCAGCGGCACCCCGCCGACCGTGACCGACCCGCTCCCCGGCGCGTGCACCCCGGCGATGAGGCGGCCCAGCGTCGACTTGCCCGCCCCCGAGGGCCCGACCATGGCCAGGCGCTCCCCCGGGCGTACGTCGAGGTCGATGCCGTGCAGCACGTCGTGGCCCTCGCGGTAGGCGTACCGCACGCCGCTGACCTTCAGCTCCTCCCCCACCGGCCGGGCGTCGCCCGCGACGCGGTCGTCGGGCACGTTGGCCACGCCCAGCAGCCGGGCCATCGAGGCCCCGCCGACCTGGAGCTCGTCCACCCACGACAGCAGCCGGTCGAGCGGGTCGATGAGCTGCTGCACGTAGAGCGTGGCGGTGGTCACCTGGGCCACCGTCACCCAGCCCTCGATGGACAGCAGCCCGCCGACGAGCAGGGTCGCCACGACCGGGATGACATAGCCGAACTCGACCGCGGGGAACCACACCATGCGCAGGCCCAGGGTGTAGCGCTCGGCGGCGAACGACCGGGCGATGTCCCGGTCCGTACGGGCCCGGCGGCGGGCCTCCAGCCCGAGCGCCTCGATCGTGCGCGCGCCCTCGACGGTCTCGGCCAGGCCCTCGGTCATGTCGGCGTACGCCGCGTTCTCCCGCAGGTAGCCGTCCCTGGCGCGGTTGAGGTACCACCGGGTGGCGCCCCACAGCAGCGGCACGGCGACCAGCGACGGCACCGCCATCACGGGCCCGACGAGGATCACCGCGCCGACGACGAAGGCGCCGGTCACGACCGCGATCAGGGTCTCGGGCACGGCCTGCCGCACGCTGCGCGACAGCGCGTCCACGTCCCTGGACGTACGGGTGATGAGGTCGCCGGACCCGGCCCGCTCGACGGTCGACAGCGGCAGCGCGAGCACCCGGCCGACGAAGTCCTCCCTCAGCTCGGCCAGCACCTTCTCGCCCAGCCGCGACGAGGCGTACACCGCGAACCTGGTCAGCACGGCCTGCGCGGCCACGAAGGCGGCGATGGCCAGGGCGACGGTGTCCACGTGCAGGTCGGCGCGGCCCTTGGCCAGGCCGTCCACCAGGTCGCCGAGCATGCGGGGCGCGACGAGCCCGGCGATCGCCGCGAGCGCGTGCAGGGCGAGCGCGAGACCGAGCTCGCGCGGGTATTTCAGCGTCAGCCGCCGCGCGTAGGCGCGCACCTGCGCCCGGTCGGCGACCGGCAGGATCTCGCGGGCCATGCTCAGCCTTCCCCTCTGGTGACGGTCGCGCGATAGCCGGGCGCGCCGTCGAGCAGCTCCCGGTGGGTGCCCTCGGCCCGCACCACGCCGCCCTCGACGTACAGCACGTGGTCGGCCCGGTCGAGCACGAGCGGGCTGGTCGTGCAGACCAGGGTCGTCCGGCCCGCCCGCGCCTTGCCCAGCCGTCCGGCGACGCGCGCCTCCGTGTGCGCGTCGACGGCGCTGGTGGGCTCGACCAGGATCAGGATCTCCGCGTCGGCGAGCAGCGCCCGGGTCAGCCGCAGCCGCTGCTGCTGGCCACCGGAGAACTCGCGGCCCGACTCGGCCACGTGCGCGTCCAGGCCCTCGGGCAGCGCCGCCACGATGTCCTCGGCGCACGAGGCGTACAGCGCCTGGCGGACGTCCTCGTCGGTGGCCGTGCCCCGCACGTCGAGCTCGTCGCGCAACCGTCCGGTGAACACCCGCGCGCCGTTGTCGGCCACCAGGATGTGCCGCCTGACCTCGGTGAGCGGCAGCTCCGCCAGCGGCGTGCCGCCGAGCGTGACGTCGCCGGGGGCGAACCTGCCCAGGCGGTCGGCGATGGCGATGGCGTCCTCCGGCGCGGCCGCCGCGAGCGCGGTGAGCCGGCCGGGGCGGACCTCGACGCCCGACTCGCCGTCGCGGAGCACCCCGTCGCCCACACGGAAGCGGCCGTCGCCACCGGTGACGTCGGGCTCCAGCGACAGGATGCGGCAGACGCGGCGCGCCGCCACGTGCCCCTTGGTCAGCTTGTCGGCGGCCTCGGTCAGCGTGCGCAGCGGCGCGATCAGGAAGACCGCGTAGCCGTAGAACGCGACGAGCTGACCGGGGGTGATGCGGCCCTCCAGCGCGAAGTGCGCGCCGAGCCAGGTCACGCACGCGATCAGCACGCCGGGCAGCAGGACCTGGGCGCCCTCCAGCAGGGACTCCACCGAGGCCACCCGCACGCCCGCCTGCCGTACGCGCTGCGACTCCTCGCGGTAGCGGGCGGCGAAGACCTGCTCGCCGCCGATGCCGCGCAGCACCCGCAGGCCGGCCACGATGTCGGCGGCCCGGGTGGCCAGGTCGCCCTGCAGGTCGCGCTGGGCGTGCTGGCGCCGGTGCAGCGGCTTGAGCAGGGGACCCACCGCGGCCGCCATCAGCGGCACCCCGATCAGCACGACCAGGCCGAGCGGCGCCGAGGTGGCGATGAGGATCACGGTCACCGCGACGACGGCGACGGCCGCGCCGATGCCCCGCAGGAGGATGTCCATGGCGTTGCCGATATGCGCGATGTCGGAGTTGCCCACGCTGACGACCTCGCCCGTCGAGAGGCGTTTCGGCAGCGTCGCCCCGAGCCGGGTCGCCTGCCGTACGGTCACCTGCACGGTGCGGTAGGCCGCCGACAGCCAGGTGACGACGGCGAAGCGGTGACGCAGGACCCCGGTGACCGCCTGGAGCACGCCGAGACCGAGGACCACCGCCGACCACCTGATCAGCGTGTCCGCGTCCCGCTGGGCCATCGCGTCGATCGCCTTGCCCAGGGCCGCAGGCACGAGTGCCTGCCCCAGCCACCACAGCACCGCCAGGCCGACTCCGGCCAGCATCGTAGAGCCCTGGCCGCGTGCCACCCACCACAGGTAGCGCAGCGGCCCGCGGGCGTCGGGAGTGCCGGGATCGGCCACAGGAAGAGTGCGCATGGTCGTTCCAGGCTCGCAAACACGCAGGTCGCGGGGCAAACCGTTTTACCTGCACGAACCAGTGCGTCAACCAAGGTTGACAGATCGGCGGCTGTCAACCTATGTTGACGGCATGAGCGATACGGCACAACTGGCGAGCGACGCCGGCAGCCGCGATCCGGCCGTCGGTCTGCGGGCCGTACGGGCCCTGCGGCTCCTGGTGGAACGGCTCGAAGCGCTGCAGGTGGAGAACGCCCGCAACGCCGGGTGGTCCTGGCAGGACATCGCACTCCTGCTCGGGGTGTCCCGGCAGGCGGTGCACAAGAAGTACGCCGGCGGGCGAGGACTGCTGAGACGGGAGAAGTAGATGCTGGAAAGGTTCACCAACGACGCCCGGCAGATCGTCGTACACGCCGAGGAGCAGGCCAGGGAGCTCCGGCACGGACAGGTGGGCACAGAACACCTGCTGCTCGGCCTGCTGAGCCGCCCCGAGACGCTGTCGGCCCGGCTCCTCACGGCCCGCGGGATCACCTACGAACGGGCGAGAGCGGAGATCGTGCGGATCCTCGGCGACGCCACGGGCGGGGACATCGACGCCGAGGCCCTGGAGTCGATCGGAATCGACCTGTCGGCCGTCCGGGAGAAGATCGAGGAGGTGTTCGGCGTCGGGGCCCTCGACCGGGAGCCGCGCCGCGACCGCCGGGGGGCTCTCCTCAGCGGGCGCCGGGCCCCGTTCAGCCCACGGGCCAAGAAGACGCTCGAACTCGCGCTGCGCGAGGCCATCGCGCTCAAGAGCAAGGACATCCGCGACGGCCACGTCCTCCTCGGCATCATCCGGGAGGGCGAGGGCCTGGGCGTACGGATCCTGGCCGGCGCCGGGATCGACCTGTCCGAGCTGCGGACGGAGGTCAGGAGCGCGCTCTGACCCGCTTCAGCCGCGCCCGTCGGCCCGTGCCCGAGAGCATTGTCAGTCGTCCAGCGACGCCAGGGCGTCCTCGACGGTCTCGTGGACGGGGAACGCGGCGTGCAGCCCGGTCACCGTGAGGATCCGCAGGAGAACGCCCCGGACCCCGGCGAGCTTCAGGAACCCGCCCGCCTCCACGGCGTGGTCGTGCGTCTCCAGCAACAGCCGCAGGCCCATGGAGTCGCAGAAGGTCAGCCCGGAGGCGTCCACGACCAGCCGGGCGGCGCCCTCGTCCGGCAGCGCGCCGGGCAACTCACCGAACACCTTGCCGAAGACGGTGCGCAGCCGCTCGCCGGAGATCACGTCGAGCTCGCCGGTCAGGGTGACGAGCGTGTGCGTCGCCTCGTGGCTCACCGTGACGCCAAGTCTCGTCGTCATCGCCTGCCTTCGTCCCGGAAGATCCTCCGCCCGGAAGATCTGCACAGAAGATCTACACAGAAGTTACACCTCCGGCCCCCCTCGCAGGCAGAGGGAGGCAGGCGCTCAACGGCCGCCGGCGGTCTCGAACAACCCGCCGGAATCGGAGTCCGAACCTCCGTCCGTGGCTTGGACGAGCGCCTCCGCGACCGTCGGGTGCTGCTCGAACACGTTGCGCAGGCCGGTGATCGTCAGCACCCGGCGCAGCACGCCCTGCACGCCGCTCAGCATGAACCGGACGTTCAGGGCCTGGCCGCGCTGCAACGCGGAGATCAGCTCGCTGAGCCCGCGCGAGTCGCAGAACCCCAGCTCGGCGACGTCGAGCACGATGACGGACGTCCCAGGCGACTTCCAGAGCCCGTCCAGCTCGTCATGGAGCAGGTGAACCGTGCCGGCGTCGAGGTCGCCTTCCACCCGCACGACGACGGCCGCGCCGTGGACTGTGGACGCGACCTTCAAGGTGGAACGTGGACCGGTCACGGACATGCTCACTCCCTCGCCTGCGCAGACACGGCAGGCGTGTTACGCCAACACAAAGCACACGTTACCCAGGAGGTGAGGTCATTATGTTCCGGCCGACCGGCCCACATCCCCTTCCGCTACTTGGAAGCCGCCTTGAGGTAGTCGGCGTTCATCCGGGCGATGGTGTCGAACGGGATGCCCTTCGGGCACACCGCCGTGCACTCGCCGGTGTTGGTGCAGCCGCCGAAGCCCTCGGCGTCCATCTGCTCGACCATCGCCCGGGCACGCGACTCGCGCTCCGGCTGGCCCTGCGGCAGCAGGCTCAGGTGCGTGATCTTCGCCGCGGTGAACAGCGACGCCGAGCCGTTCGGGCAGGCCGCGACGCAGGCGCCGCAGCCGATGCAGGTCGCGGCGTCGAAGGCGGCGTCGGCGTCGGCCTTGGGCACCGGCACGGAGTGCGCCTCCGGGGCGGACCCGGTGGGCACGGAGACGAAGCCGCCCGCCTGGATGATCCGGTCGAACGCCGACCTGTCCACGACGAGGTCCTTGACCACCGGGAACGCCGCGGCCCGCCACGGCTCGATCGTGATGGTGTCGCCGTCCTTGAAGTGCCGCATGTGCAGCTGGCAGGTCGTGGTGAGCTTCTGCTCGCCGTGCGCGACGCCGTTGATGACCATGCCGCACATGCCGCAGATGCCCTCGCGGCAGTCGTGGTCGAAGGCGACCGGGTCGTCGCCCTCCAGGATCAGCCGCTCGTTGAGGACGTCGAGCATCTCCAGGAACGACATGTCAGGCGAGACGTCGTCGACCCGGTAGGTCACCATCCGTCCCTTGTCCGACGCGCCGTTCTGCCGCCAGATCTTCAGGGTCAGGTTCACTTGTAGCTCCGCTGGGTCATCTTGACGTACTCGTAGTTCAGCTCTTCCTTGTGCAGGACCGGACCCTCGGGCGTCCACTCCCACGCCGCGACGTAGGCGAAGTTCTCGTCGTCGCGCAGCGCCTCGCCGTCCGCGTCCTGCGACTCGGCCCGGAAGTGACCGCCGCACGACTCCGTGCGGTGCAGCGCGTCGATGCACATCAGCTCGGCGAGCTCGAAGAAGTCGGC
Organism: Microbispora hainanensis; assembly: GCF_036186745.1. Classification (NCBI taxonomy): domain Bacteria; kingdom Bacillati; phylum Actinomycetota; class Actinomycetes; order Streptosporangiales; family Streptosporangiaceae; genus Microbispora; species Microbispora hainanensis. Next base: position 1,015,289 of record NZ_CP108086.1, read on the forward strand.
CACCCGGCCGGCGCGTTCGAGCGCCTGGTTGAGCCCCTCGGCGTCGCCCGGCACCTTGACGTTGTTCCAGAACTCCTCGCGCAGCTCGGGAATGCGCTCCAGCGCCTTGCGCAGCGACTCCTCGGTGCGCTCCATGCCGCAGTAGTCCCACATGATGCGGCCGAGCTCGCGGTGGAAGGAGTCGGCGGTGCGGTTGCCGTTGACGGACAGCAGCTTGTCGATCTTGTCCTGGACGGCCTTCCTGGCCTCCGTGATGTCGTCCTCCTCGACCGGACCGAACGAGCCGGCCCCGGCGAGGTAGTCGCCGATCGTCGTCGGCAGCACGAAGTAGCCGTCCGCCAGGCCCTGCATGAGGGCCGAGGCGCCCAGGCGGTTCGCGCCGTGGTCGGAGAAGTTGGCCTCGCCGATCACGAACAGCCCGGGGATGGTGGACTGCAGGTCGTAGTCCACCCACAGCCCGCCCATCGTGTAGTGGACGGCCGGGTAGATGCGCATCGGCACCTCGTACGGGTTCTCGCCCGTGATGCGCTCGTACATCTCGAAGAGGTTGCCGTACTTCTTCTCGACGGCCTCGCGGCCCATCCGCTTGATGGCGTCGGCGAAGTCGAGGTAGACGCCGAGCCCGCCGGGGCCGACGCCGCGGCCCTCGTCGCAGACGTTCTTGGCGGCGCGGCTGGCGATGTCACGCGGCACGAGGTTGCCGAACGCCGGGTAGATGCGCTCCAGGTAGTAGTCGCGCTCGTCCTCGGGGATGTCGCCCGGCGCGCGGTTGTCGCCCTTGCGCTTGGGCACCCAGACGCGGCCGTCGTTGCGCAGCGACTCCGACATCAGCGTCAGCTTCGACTGGTGGTCGCCGCTCTGCGGGATGCAGGTCGGATGAATCTGCGTGTAGCAGGGGTTGCCGAAGTACGCGCCCTTCTTGTGCGCCCGCCAGATCGCCGTGGTGTTGCAGCCCTTGGCGTTGGTGGACAGGTAGAACACGTTGCCGTAGCCGCCGCTGGCGAGCACGACCGCGTCGGCGAGGTGGGTCTCGATCTCACCGGTGACCATGTCGCGGACCACGATGCCCCGGGCCCGGCCGCCGCTGACGATGAGCTCCAGCATCTCGTGGCGGGTGAAGACCTCGACGTTCCCCGCCGCGACCTGCCGCTCCAGCGCCTGGTAGGCGCCGAGCAGGAGCTGCTGGCCCGTCTGGCCGCGGGCGTAGAAGGTGCGCGACACCTGGGTGCCGCCGAACGACCGGGTGTCGAGCAGGCCGCCGTACTCGCGGGCGAACGGCACGCCCTGCGCCACGGCCTGGTCGATGATGTTCACGCTGACCTGGGCGAGGCGGTAGACGTTGGACTCGCGGGCGCGGTAGTCGCCGCCCTTCACGGTGTCGTAGAACAGCCGGTAGACGCTGTCGCCGTCGCCGCGGTAGTTCTTGGCGGCGTTGATGCCGCCCTGCGCGGCGATGGAGTGGGCACGCCGGGGCGAGTCCTGGTAGCAGAACGACTTGACCTTGTAGCCCAGCTCGCCGAGCGTGGCCGCGGCGGAGCCGCCGGCCAGGCCGGTGCCGACGACGATGACGGTCAGCTTGCGCTTGTTGACCGGGTTGACCAGCTTGGCCTGGAAGCGGCGCTTGTCCCAGCGGTCCTCGATGGGACCATCCGGCGCCTTGGTGTCCTGGATGGGCTCCCCCACCCGATACATCCCGGGGAGGCTCACGTTCTCCTCCTCCTGCTGCTGCGCGCGGCGACGGAACTTCACTTGACCACTCCGATCAGAATGCAGACGGGCGCCGAGATGAACCCGATCACCAGCACGGCGGAGACCGCGACGGCGGTCTTCTGCAGCATGCTGCGGACGCGGGGACGGCGGGTCAGGCCGAGCGTCTGGAACGCGCTCCACAGGCCGTGGCGCAGATGGAAGCCGACCATCACCATGGCGACGAGGTAGAACACCGCCACCCACCAGCGGTCGGGCTGGAAGCCGGCGATCATGCGGGCGTACGGCGTGGCGTCGCCGCCCTCGGGGTTCACCGTGCCGAAGGTCATGTCCAGCAGGTGCCAGATCACGAACAGCACGATGATCACGCCGCCCCACCGCATGGTGTGCGTGGCATACCCGTTGGCCTGCGACTTCCGCTTGGCCGCGTACTTCACGGGCCGTGCCTTGGCCGCCCGGCGGGCGAGCGACACCGCCGCCCACATGTGCAGCACGACGCAGACCACGAGCACGATCTCGGTGATCGTCAGCAGCGTCCGGTTCGGCAGCGCGGGCGAGCCCACGGTGCGCAACCATTCGGCATAGTGGTTGAAGGAGTCGGCGCCCAAGAAGATCTTGAGGTTGCCCAGCATGTGGGCGATCAGGAAGAGCACGAGAACGGCGCCCGTGACGGCCATGACGGCCTTCCTGCCGGCCGAGGTGCCGAGCAGGCCACGACGGGCGGGTGTGCGGGGGGAACTATGCGTTGGGACCGGCGCGGTCGCCGAACCGCGATCCGCGGAACCGGAGTCCACAGAGTGGTCAACAGTGGCAGTCACGGCTCCACACGCTAGGTTTGCACTGTTTAGACGTCCAAGTCATGAGAGGTCTGGTTTCGATAGCCCCCGGCTATGCGCTCTGCCCCACCGCCATCCCAGAGGCGAAGGTCCCGAGGATGTGCGACGAAATTCACACCCGACGGCCACAGGTGGGGGCGCATGAAGTCGTCTTCGGCGATAGCCCTAGGCTATTGAGGTGTGCAGCTCCAGCAACTGGCCTACTTCACGGCCGTGGCCGAGACGCGGCACTTCACCCAGGCCGCGGAGCGGATGCGGGTCGCCCAGCCGTCGCTGAGCAAACAGATCAAGAGCCTTGAGACCGAGCTGGGCGCGCCTCTGTTCAGCCGGGCCCGGGGCAACGTCACGCTCACCGCGGCGGGTGAGGCGCTGCTCCCGCTCGCGCGCCGCATGCTCGCCGACGCCGAGACCGCGCGGCGCGAGGTCGCCGAGCTGGCCGGGCTGCGACGTGGACGGGTGCGTCTCGGCGCGACCCCGTCGCTGTGCGCCGGGCTGCTGGCCGACGTGCTGGCCCGCTTCCACCGCGACTATCCCGGCGTGGAGCTGAAAGTCGAGGAGGGCGGGTCGCGCGACCTCGTCCGCGACCTCGCCCGCGGCCAGCTCGACCTGGCGCTGATCATCCTGCCGCTGCAGAGCAGCGACCCCTCCCTGGTGACCCAGGAGATCCTGAGCGAGAACCTCGTCGTGGCCTCCGCCTCGCCCCGGGGGCGCAGGCCGTACATGCGGATCGAGGACCTGCGCGGACGGCCCATGGTCATGTTCCGCCGGGGCTACGACGTGCGCGAGGCGACGCTGGCGGCCTGCCGGCAGGCGGGGTTCGAGCCGCGCTTCGCGGTCGAGGGCGGGGAGATGGACGCGGTGCTGCGGTTCGTCGAGGCGGGGCTGGGCATCGCGGTGGTGCCCTCGATGGTGCTGGAGAACCGGCCGAGGCTGACGGGCACCCCGCTGCTGCCCGGGCTGCGCCGTACGGTCGCCCTCGCGCACCGCAAGGATGTGGAGCCGACCCGGGCCGCGCAGGCCTTCCGCGCCGCGCTGTTGTCGTTCCTCCGCGAGGCCGCACGTGATGGAACGCTTCCTCAGGGAATAGAGGCGCTCGTTGACGTTTGAGCCCTGACGTTGACGTGTGAGCCCTGCCCGAGCGGTTTCCAGACGATAGGTTTGTGCGAACGATGCTGCACGACGCTGCTGCCGATGCTGACGAGAGGCGTTCGTGACCCCCCTCTCCCCTGATCTGCCCGATCCGCTCACCCTCCTGCTCATCGAGGACGACGCCGGCGACGCGTTTCTCGTCGAGGAGCTGCTGGCGAGCGCCGACAGGCCGCCGAAGATCACCTGGGCGCGGACCCTCGCCGAGGGGCGGGCGCGGCTCACCGACGACGTGCAGTGCGTGCTCGTCGATCTCTCCCTTCCCGACGCGTCGGGGCTGGAGGCATTGCAGCAGGTCCTCGCCATGGCCACGGACACGGCGGTGCTCGTCCTCACCGGGCTCGGGGACGCGCACGTCGGCATCGAGGCGGTCGCCGCCGGAGCGCAGGACTTCCTCGTCAAGCAGGACGTGGACGCCCGGCTGCTGATCCGCGCCATCCGCTACGCCATCGAGCGCAAGCGCGCCGACCTCGCCATGCGTGAGCTTCTGCAGGAACGCATCGTCAGCAAGGAGAACTCCCGGCTCGAACGCGGCCTGCTGCCCGTCCCGCTGCTCGACCCCGCGCTCCTGCACCACCAGGCCCGCTATCTTCCCGGGCGTGCGGGCGGGCTGCTCGCGGGCGACTTCTGGGACACGGTGCAGACACCCGACGGCGCGGTGCACGTGCTGATCGGCGACGTGTGCGGGCACGGTCCCGACGAGGCCGCCCTCGGCACGGCGCTGCGCATCGCCTGGCGCACGCTGGTCCTGGCCGGGCAGACCGGCAACGACGTGCTGCGCACGCTCGACACGCTGCTGCGGCACGAGCGCAAGTCGCCGGAGATCTTCACCACGATGTGCACCGCGGCCATCGCCCCCGACCTGACCACCGCCCGCCTGCACGTGATCGGACACCCGCCGCCGCTGCTGCTGCGCGACGGCGAGCTCGGCGTGGTCACCGAGACGCCGTCGGGCCCGCCGCTCGGGATCTTCCCGGGCATCGAGTGGACGTCCATCGACGTCACCCTGGGCGACCGGTGGTCTCTGCTGCTCTACACCGACGGCCTGATCGAGGCCACGGTCGGGGAGAACCGCGACCTGCTCGGCACCGAGGGGCTCGCCAACCTGATCCGCGCCGCGGACGGAATCGACCTCGACCGCATCATCGCCAGCCTCGACGGCGCCATGCACGACGACGTCGCGGCCGTCCTCGTGTCCCGGGGTGACGGCTCGCGGGGTGACGGCGCGTGAGCTCGCCGGCCCCCCTGCCTCCGCTCACGCCGTCCGCCCGGGGCTCGCGCCTGCCGGTCGGCCGATGGTTCGTGCTCGCCGGAGCCGGCGTCCTGACCATATTCATGATCGCGGTCGCCGCCATCCTGCTCGCGCTATCCACGACGCACGAGGCCCGGGAGACCCTCGTCGACGCGGTGGACCCCGCCGCCCTGCAGACGCTGCGCATCGCCCGTGCGGTGCAGGCGCAGGAGGGCGCGATCCGCGGATACGGGCTCACCGGCGAGCAGCAGTATCTCGACGCCTACCGCCAGGGGGTCGCCGAGGAGCGCGCCGCGACCGGCGAGATCGCCAGGCTCGCCCCCCGGCTGCCCGAGGGGTACGGCGTGCGCCGCCAGATCCGCGCGATCGACGACGCCACGACCGCCTGGCGGCGCGACTACGCCGAGCCCGTGGTCACGCGGACCCTCAAGAGCGGCCCCGGCTCGCTCACCGACCTGGCCAGGAACAACCTCCAGCGCTTCTCCGCGGTCAGGAGCGCGCTCGACACGCAGCAGGCCCTGCTCGGGCGGCTGCACGACGTCGCCAGAGACCGGCTCTACTCCGGCTGGAACACCATCTATACAGCGGTCGCGGCGCTGGCCGGCGCGATGGTGCTGGCGATCGTGTTCTGCGCGCTGATCGTGCGCCGCACGGTCACGGGCCCGATCGCGCGGCTGACCCGGCAGGTCCGGGCGGTGGCGGCGGGCGACTTCGACCACGAGCTCGGGGTCGAGCGCCCGGCCGAGCTGTGGGAGCTGTCGGGTCACGTCGACGGCATGCGCCGCCGGATCATGACCGAGTGGCGGTCGGCAGCCGAGGCCCGCCAGCAGCTCGCCGAGCAGGCCGAGGAGCTCAGGCGCTCCAACCGCGAGCTGGAGCAGTTCGCCTACGTGGCCAGCCACGACCTCCAGGAGCCGCTGCGCAAGGTGGCGAGCTTCACCCAGATGCTTGAGCAGCGTTACGCCGACCGGCTCGACGACCGTGCCCGGCAGTACATCGCCTTCGCCGTGGACGGCGCCCGCCGCATGCAGTTGCTGATCAACGACCTGCTCGACTTCTCGCGGGTGGGCCGGGTCGGCGGCGAACGCGCGGAGATGGACACGGGCGACGCCCTGGCCGCCGCCCTGCGCAACCTCGACGCCCGGCTCTCGGAGACCGGCGCGACGGTCACCCACGACGACCTGCCGACGGTCGTCGGCAACCGCACGCTGCTGACCCAGCTCTTCCAGAACCTCGTCAGCAACGCGCTCAAGTTCCGCTCCGAGGAGCCTCCCCGCGTCCACATCGGCGTACGGCGGGACGGCGACATGTGGGAGTTCGCCTGCTCGGACAACGGGATCGGCGTCGAGGCGAAATACGCCGACCGCATCTTCCTGATCTTCCAGCGGCTGCACCCGAGGGACGTCTATCCCGGGACGGGCATCGGACTGGCCCTGTGCCGAAAAATCGTCGAATATCATGGCGGCCGGATCTGGCTGGACACGAGCGAAGGCGCCGGAGCCACGTTCCGCTGGACCCTGCCGGCCATAGGAGATCCCGATGACTGAATTCCGCCCGATCGAGGTTCTCCTGGTCGAGGACGACCCGGGCGACGTCCTGCTCTGCCAGGAGGCGTTCTCCTACAACAAGGTCGGCAACACCCTCCACGTGGTCAACGACGGCGAGCAGGCGCTGGCCTTCCTGCGCGGCGAGGGGACGTACGGCTCGGCGCCCCGGCCCGATCTCGTGCTGCTCGACCTCAACCTGCCTCGCGTGAACGGCTTCGAGGTGCTGGAGGAGGTCAAGAGGGACCCCGCGTTGCACACCATCCCCGTTGTGATCCTCACCACATCGGAGGCCGAGCAGGATATCCTGCGGGGATACAACTTGCACGCAAACGCGTACATCACCAAACCAGTGGATTTCGACCAGTTCACCCGGGTAGTACGGCAGATCGATGAATTCTTCGTGACCGTGGTCAAACTGCCGGGGAAGTGACCGAGATCACATGGAGGAGGAGTGACGCTCCTCACACTTCATGATGTGCTCGTCGTAATGTGTGCCCCACCAAATACGCGCACGGCCTGAGCAGTACGGCGCGGTCGCTCCGGCGTGCGCGGAGTCAGTGAGGGTGGAAGGTCTCCGATGACCCAGACAACGGCCGAGAGCGCGACAAGGAAACAACGCGCGCAGATCAGGGTGCGCACTCTTCGCACCGACCGATGGTGGCTGGCTCCGGCGCTCACGTTCGCCGGACTCTTCTTGTTCTTGATTTATGGCTTCTGGGCGATGTTCGACCTGAGCGTGCTGGCCGGATCGTACATCGCCCCCTTCTCGTCGCCCTGTCTGGCGGCGGCGACCTGCCCGGAGGGGGCCCGGTTGTTCGGGTTCGCTCCGTTCGGCGACTGGTACACCCTGCCGCCGGGACTGCTGATCCTCGCCTTCCCCGGCGGGTTCCGGTTCACGTGCTACTACTACCGCAAGTCGTACTACCGCTCGTGGTGGCTGTCGCCGCCGGCCTGCGCCGTGGCCGAGCCGCACAGCAAGTACACCGGCGAGACGCGCCTGCCGCTGATCCTGCAGAACGTCCACCGCTACTTCTTCTACGTGGCCGTGGTCATCGGTCTGATCCTGACGTACGACGCGGTGCTGTCGTTCCGCGACGAGAACGGCAACTGGGGACACGTCGGTCTCGGCTCGATCATCCTCGTCGTGAACGCCGTGCTGGTCCTTTGCTACACGTTCGGCTGCCACTCGTGCCGGCACATCACCGCCGGGCGCCTGAACCACTTCTCGAAGCACCCGCTGCGCTACAAGATGTGGACCCTGATCTCCAAGCTCAACGCCAGGCACCAGCAGTTCGCCTGGGCGTCCATGGCCTCGATCGTGATCGCCGACCTGTACGTCCGGCTCGTGGCCAAGGGCGTCATCAACTTCCCGTTCGCATAAGGATTTCAAGTGGAGCGTCACGAATACGACGTCGTCGTCATCGGAGCCGGTGGAGCGGGCCTCCGCGCGGCGATCGAGGCGCGGCAGCAGGGCAAGCGGACGGCGATCGTCTGCAAGTCGTTGTTCGGCAAGGCCCACACGGTCATGGCCGAGGGCGGCGCCGCGGCCGCGATGGGCAACGTCAACCCGAGCGACAACTGGATGGTGCACTTCCGCGACACCATGCGCGGAGGCAAGTTCCTCAACAACTGGCGCATGGCGGAGCTGCACGCCAAGGAGGCCCCGGACCGCGTCTGGGAGCTGGAGGCCTGGGGCGCGCTGTTCGACCGCACCAAGGACGGGAAGATCAGCCAGCGCAACTTCGGCGGCCACGAATACCCGCGCCTCGCCCACGTCGGCGACCGCACCGGCCTGGAGCTGATCCGCACCCTCCAGCAGCGCGTCGTCGCCCTGCAGCAGGAGGACGAGAAGCTGCACGGCGACCCCGAGGCGTACATCAAGGTCTTCGCCGAGTGCACGATCACCCGGCTGCTGAAGGACGGAGACGCCATCTCGGGGGCCTTCGGCTACTGGCGCGAGACGGGCGACTTCATCGTCTTCGACGCCCCCGCCGTGGTGCTGGCCACCGGCGGCATCGGCAAGTCGTACGTCGTCACGTCGAACTCCTGGGAGTACACCGGTGACGGTCACGCGCTGGCCCTGCTCGCCGGCGCGAAGCTCATCAACATGGAGTTCATCCAGTTCCACCCGACGGGCATGGTCTGGCCCCCGTCGGTGCGCGGCATCCTGGTGACCGAGTCGGTGCGCGGCGACGGCGGCGTCCTGCGCAACTCCGAGGGCCGCCGCTTCATGTTCGACTACATCCCGGACGTGTTCAAGGACAAGTACGCCACGACCGAGGAGGAGGCGGACCGCTGGTACAACGACCAGGCCAACAACCGGCGTCCGCCGGAGCTGCTGCCCCGTGACGAGGTGGCCAGGGCGATTAACGCCGAGGTGAAGGCCGGGCGCGGCTCACCGCAGGGCGGCGTGTTCCTCGACGTGTCCACCCGCCTGCCCGCCGCCGAGATCATCAGGCGGCTGCCGTCGATGCACCACCAGTTCAAGGAGCTGGCGGACGTCGACATCACCAAGGAGCCCATGCAGGTCGGCCCGACCTGCCACTACATCATGGGCGGCGTCGAGGTGGACGCCGACACCGGCGCGGCGTCGGTTCCCGGCCTGTTCGCGGCCGGCGAGGTCTCCGGCGGCATGCACGGCTCCAACCGGCTCGGCGGCAACTCGCTGTCCGACCTGCTGGTGTTCGGCCGCCGCGCCGGCGCGGGAGCCGCGGCGTACGTGGACGGGCTGGCCAGGCGGCCGGCCGTGACCGGGATCGACGAGGCCAAGGCCGAGGCCCTGGCACCCCTGGAGCGGACCGGCGGGGAGAACCCGTACGAGGTCCACCACGAACTGCAGCGCACGATGAACGACCTGGTCGGCATCATCCGCAAGTCCGAGGAGATCAGCGAGGCCCTCCAGGTCATCGAGAAGCTCAAGGAGCGGGCCAAGAACACCGCCTCCTCGGGCAGCCGCATCTACAACCCCGGCTGGCACCTCGCGATCGACCTGCGCAACATGCTGCTGGTCAGCGAGTGCGTGGCGAAGGCCGCGCTGCTGCGGGAGGAGAGCCGCGGCGGTCACACCCGCGACGACTACCCCGGCATGTCGGCCGAGTGGCGGCGCAAGCTGCTGGTCTGCTCCGCGAATCCGGACGGCACGTCCATCACGGTCGAGGAGAAGATCCAGCCGTCCATGCGGGGCGACCTCATCAGCCTGTTCGAGCGCTCCGAGCTGGAGAAGTACCTCACCGAGGAAGAGCTGGCGGAATACGACGCCGCGGTCAAGGAGTCGTGATGGGATACAAGGCGAAGTTCCGCATCTGGCGCGGTGAGGGCGGCGAGGGCCGTCTGGAGGACTTCACGGTCGAGGTGAACGAGGGCGAGGTCGTCCTCGACATCATCCACCGGCTCCAGGCCACGCAGGCCCCCGACCTCGCGGTCCGCTGGAACTGCAAGGCCGGCAAGTGCGGCTCGTGCTCGATGGAGATCAACGGCAAGCCGCGCCTGGGATGCATGACCCGGATGTCCACCTTCGAGGAGAACGAGACCATCACGGTCACGCCACTGCGGACGTTCCCCGTCATCAAGGACCTGGTGACGGACGTGTCGTTCAACTACCAGAAGGCCCGCGAGATCCCGTCGTTCACGCCGCCCGCCGACGTGAAGCCGGGCGAGTATCGCATGCAGCAGATCGACGTCGAGCGCTCGCAGGAGTTCCGCAAGTGCATCGAGTGCTTCATGTGCCAGAACGTCTGCCACGTGATCCGCGACCATGAGGAGAACAAGGCGAACTTCGCCGGTCCGCGCTACCTCATGCGGATCGCCGAGCTCGACATGCACCCGTACGACGTGGCGGACCGCAAGGAGTCGGCGCAGGATGAGCACGGCCTGGGCTACTGCAACATCACCAAGTGCTGCACCGAGGTCTGCCCCGAGCACATCAAAATCACCGACAACGCGCTGATCCCGATGAAGGAGCGCGTGGTCGACCGGAAGTACGACCCGCTGGTCTGGCTGGGCTCGAAGATCTTCAAGCGGCAGCGCTGAGATCCTGCAGGAAAGGCGCCGATCGGTCCCTCCGATCGGCGCCTTTCGTTTTACTTACAGGTCATCGAGATGCGGACTAGCGTTGGCTCATACCGCTGATCAGCTTTACCGTCGAAAACTACCGATGTTTTGCGAAGCCACAGAAAGTGGAGCTGCGACCGATCACCGTGGTGCTCGGAAGAAACAATTCCGGAAAGAGTGCACTTGTCCGGACACCGCTCCTCTTGCAGGCGGGCATCCGTACGACGTCCCGCTCGCCCTTCGACCTCGATCAGCTGGGCGACGAGGCACCTGACTTCCGCCACTTGGTGTACGGCAGTCGGCCTCACGGCAGCATCCGGCTCGGACTGGAGTGCGCCAGCGGGCCAGCCGACGACGCACGGAGCGTCGACGTCACCGTGCAGAACATCGACGAGTGGCAGGACCAGGTCGTCAGGCAATTGACCGTCACATCGGGTTCCGCCACAACGACATTGACCTGGTTGGACGAGTACGAGCTCGAAGTCAACCTCGCCGACGCGGGCACCGGAGAGCTGATGGAACGCGCTGCGGCAGACGGCCGGCTGACGCAGTCCGACTTCGAGAAGCTCGGCGAGGGCATCGCCACTGAACTACGCCAGCTTCTCACCATGCTTCAACGAATCATCTAGGGGATGCCGTGCCAGACCGTGACGGGAAGCTCAGATCCGTCCCGCAGAGATGGGAACTGGAGGCGTTGATCGAGAAAGTCGCGAGCGGTGCTATCCGTGTGCCGTTGTTCAGCCGCCCCTTCGTCTGGCGTCCACGGCAGATGACCGCTCTCTTCGAGAGCATTGAGGACGGCTATCCCATCGGCAGCCTGGTCCTGTGGGAGCCTGCCGATGAGGTGGAGAGCATGAATGAGATTGGCGGGATTCCGATACCGCCGCCACCACCCGGCCTGCCGATCTGCTACGTGCTCGACGGACACCAGCGCCTGGCGACCCTTTTCGGCTGTCTGCGTGCTCCCGCGTCCGCACAGGCTTCCGCCGATGCCTGGATGTGGCGGATATACCGTGTTCTTGGCCTTCGACTATCCCGTGAAAGCCGCTATAGGCACTCGGGCCCGGTCGAGGCTCCTCCGCATTGGCTGCCACTCAGATCGGTGCTCAGGACGAAGGATTTCCTCTCCTACCAGCGCGTCCTTACCGGCATTGCGCGGGGGGAGGAACTTGAGGAGCTTCTCCACGAGGCGTACGACGTGAGTCACCGGATCAAGGATTATCGCATTCCCGTCGTCCGGGTGATCGGAGGATCCCCCTCCCAGGCGACCACCGTCTTCTCCCGGCTCAACAGCGCCGGCCTGTCACTGACCGTGGACGAACAGGCCACAGCGCACGAGTACACCGACGGCTCGGAAAGCGCTCAAGACAGCGGGTGACTCAGCGGCGGGTCGTGGGGTCCTCGTCCTCAGGGCCGTGAGGCTGCTGCGGAAGGTTACCCGACCGGGTGGCCTCGGCCCAGGGGTCCGGCTGGGCATGCATCTGGGCCTGCTGCTGCGCCTGCATCTGGGCCTGCATCTGGGCGGGGTCGGCCACCGGATATCCGTACGGCTGGGGGTAGCCGTACTGCACCGGGTAGCCGTAGGGCTGCTGCGCATAGCCCACGGTGTAGGGCTGGACGGGCACGAAGCCCACCATCGGCGCGTAGCCGGGGGCGGCCGCCGCGGGGTAGGCCGCTGCCGCCGCCTCGGGTGCCGGCGTCCGCGCCGCGGCCGGGCCGCCCCGCCGTACGGCGGCGGCGTGCGCCATCCGGCGCAGCCGGCCCTCGAAGATCAGCCAGGCGATCAGCGCGATGCCCACGAGCACCCCGGCGGGGATGGCGAGCCGGTGGGCCAGCGTGGGCTTGTCATACTCGGGCGTCGCGTTGCGGATCTCGATCGGCACCGTCTGGGGATCGGGCTGCTCGAACGTCACACCGCTCGGGGTGGGGCTCTGCTGCGCCGCGTCCGGCGTCGGCCCGGTCGACGCCGGGGCCAGGCTCACCTCCCCGTCGTCCTCCGGGGTCGGGCTGGGGGGATCCGTGACGGGGGTGTCGGTCAGCGTCGGGATCGACTGCCCAGTGTTCTGCCCGGTGTTCTGTTCCGTCGTGGACGCGGGGGGAGCGGTCGTGGTCGTGACCGGCTTGGGCGACTTGCTCGGCGACGGCGTCGGCGTGATGGTGATGGTCTTGGTCACCACGGGCTCGGCCGTGGGGCTCGCGCTCGGCGACGACCCGACCGGCGGCGTCTGGGTGACGGTCACCGTGACGACGGCGCACTGGGGGTCCGTGGTGGGGTCGCACGGCTCCACCGGCTCGGCGTTCGCGCCGATCATCGGGCCCACGGCCAGGACCGCCAGCGTGGCGATGGCCACGGACGCGGCAGCCGAGGACGCGGCTCTCAGGTACACGCGTCCGATCACCGCTCGCCTCCTGTCGGCCCTGCTACGAGGTCAGAACCGATTGTAGATTGGTAAAAGCACGAGCAAAGCCCGATCTTGCGAACGATTCGGCGACTATCCGCCGTGATTCGGCAGCATTTTCTCGATCGCGGCGACGACCGGCAGATCCGCGGGAAGCCAGGGGACGTCGTAGAGCTCGTGCGGCTCCAGCCAGCGCAGCGCGAGGTGCTCCAGCGGGCGGGGCACACCCGTGACGACGGTCGCGAGCCACACACGCATCACCCAGTCGCCGTGCAGGGGCCAGTCGCCGCCGACCCGGCGTCCGAGGGCGACCTCGACCCCGAGCTCCTCGACGCACTCGCGCACCAACGCCGCGTGCTCGTCCTCCCCCGGGTCGACCTTGCCTCCGGGGAACTCCCAGCCCCCGCGCAGCGCCGGGGGCTCGGCCCGCTGGGCGGCGAGGAGACGGCCGCCCTCGACGATCGCGGCGCCGACGACGAGACGCGGGCCCGTCACGTCTGGGCCCTCTTGAGCTGCTCGATGACGGTCTCGTTCTCCAGCGGCCGGGTGAACCCCACGATGTTGGGCCGGTCACGGTACGTCGTGACCTTGATGGGCCCGCACAGCGTGCACCGCGCCTCGATCATCTTGCCGGGCGACACGACCATCCCGACATGCCCGGGATTGTCCTTAGAGGTGCCGGGGCCGGCGTTGAAGAAGACGAGGTCGCCGGGCTGCTCCTCGCCCGCCTCGATCTTCACGCCGAAGGGCCACTGGCCGAAGGTCGTGCGGGGAATGGTCAGACCCGCGTTGCGGTAGGCCATGTAGATGATTCCCGAGCAGTCGAAGGCGTCCGGGCCCGTGCCGCCCCACCGGTACGGCTTGCCCCGCTGCGCCAGAGCGTACTCGAGGATCTTGCGGACGACGTCGTCGGGGGCGCTGTCGACGAAGCCGGAGTCGCAGGCCGGGTCGGCGTCGGGCGGCAGGCCGATCTCCCCGGTCGCCGCGTAGCGCTTGGCGATCTCCAGCACCTGGTCGACGTACCAGGTGGCCCGGTTGTAGACGAAGATCGCCCTTCTGAGGTCGTCGGGCGCGCCGTTGCGCTTGAGCATCTTGGCCGCGCCGAGGATCGCGTCCGCCGGGTCGTAGACGTCGCCGTAACCGTCCCCGTCGCCGTCGGAGGCGTAGCCGTTGATCCCCGGCTCGATCTTGATCCTCGGCTGGCCGCCCCAGGTGCTGATGAGGAACTGCATCGGCCCCGCGGCCCCCGCGTAGTTGGTGCCGCTGCGCACCCCCGGCAGCGTCGAGCGGCCGTGGTTCGTCTCCCGCTTGCCGATGGCGGCCAGGACGTTCCACTGCACACCGATCTGCTTGCCGAACTTCTTGTAGAGCTCCAGGTAGTCGGCCGGGATGTCGCCCTGGGCGGTCTGCGAGACGTCGGCGGCGCCCTCCCCCGTGGCCGCCTGCGCGCAGTTCTCCGCCGCGCCGCCGCCGAAGAGGATCGACGGGCTGGGCGTCATCAGGATGATCGAGCCGAACAACGTGGCCGGGACGATCACGATGAGGGCCACGGCGATCATCCGCCAGTCCCGCCCCGCCGACGCGAGCCTGCGTACGACGCGCGTCGAGGCGGGAGTCATGCGCGGCGGAGCGGTCACGGCGTGCTGTCCCCGTCCTGACCGGCGTCGGCCAGTTGCAGGTCGTACACCCGCCAGTCGGTCCCTGCCTTGATCACGGTCACGGCGAAGCGCTCGGGCACGTCCTTCTGGCCGTTCTTGTCCGTGACGTGACGGACCGAGTCGACGACGAACACCACCTGGTCGGCCGTCATGTCGCGGATCGTCGTCACCTTCGCCGACCCCTTGGAGGTCACCTGGTCGGCCTCGTTCTGCTCCACCACGGCGGGATCGGTGACGGTCCTGGTGATCTGCCCGCCGAACTCGTCGGTCGCGAACCGCTTCAGCCGGTCGGCGCGCGCCGCCGGCTCATCTCCGGGCGAGAAGGTGCCGTACGCCTCGGTGAAGCGGCGCGCGAGGTCGGCCGCGGCACCGATCTCCTGCCTCGACAGCGGCAGGTACGCGTACACGTCGAAGGCGCCCGGAGTCGTCGCCACCGGGCTGGGCTCGCGGGCCGCGGCCGTCGCCCGCGAGGTGGCGACGACCGACTGCTCCCTCGTCTGCTCGTCTCCCGAGGAGGAGTCCGACGGCCCGCTCATCGTGAGGTAGACGCCGACGGCGGCGAGCACCACAACGGCCGCCGCGAAGGCGAGCCCCTTCCCCCGATCACTGTTTCGGCTTCTCATGACGGCGCGGAGGTTCCCGTCAGTCGCCGGAGTCGCGGTCGGCGGGCTTGGCCCAGAACGGAGTGGGCGCGTCGCCGTCGCGGCGCGTGCTCTCTCCCCTGCTCGGCAGCCAGAGCGGCGGCGGCTCGGCCGAACGGGGACGGCTGGACGACCCGCCGAAGATGCCGCCGGACGAACCCGACTCGCGCGGGGCGGGCCGGGACCGGCCGCCGTCGCTGCGGCGGGACGATCCGCCGAAGATCCCACCGGACGAACCACCCGACGAACCACCGGACGACCGGTTCGAGGACCTGCCCGACGAGCCGCGCGAGCCGCCGCCGAAGAACCCGCCCGAGCCGCCGCCGGACGACCGGGTGGACGACGGCCGGGAGGCCCAGCCGCCACCGGACCTGCCGCCGAACCAGCCGCCACCACCGGATCCGCCGCTCGATCCACCGGACGACCCGCCGCTCGACCCGCCGCTCAGACGGCCGCGGGACGGCGCGGGCTGTGCTGTGGCTGACGCGGCAGACGGCGCGGGCACGGGGGACACGCCGGTGACCCGCTGCGGCGGGCTACCCGCCGACGCCGCAGACGCCGCGGACGCCGCGGACGCCGCGGACGCCGCCGACACGGCCTGTGCCGCCTGTGCCGCGGGGCGCTTGCCCGGGCCCGACGGCATGGACGCTCGTACGGCCCCGGCGGGGCGCACGCCCGAGAGGTTGAGCGGCGGGGCCGTACCCGGACGCGAGGCGGTGACCCCGGCCTTGCGGCGGCCGGCCCCCTGCGCGTCGGCGTCGAGCGGCGCGGGTTGCGCCCCCGCACGCGCTCCCGCCTGGGCGGGGACGTTGCTTGCGCCCTCCTCGCCGCGCACGCGGCCCTGCGCCACGCCCGTCGCGGCGGCCGCCGCCGTGCCCGCACCGGTCGCCATCGCGACCGCGCCCATGACCGGCTCGGCCTTGCGCAGCCCCCACCGGGCCGCCCGGGCCGCCGCCACCGGCGGCAGCGCGTTGGCCGCCCGCGAGAGGGTCGGCGCGGTCGCGGCCTCGCCGAGCATCCGGGTGGTGATCGTGTGCCCGTCCATCGAGGCGAACAGGTGCTGGAACGGCCGTCTGTAGAAGAAGACCGCGATCGTCAGCAGCGCCATGAACAGGATCTGCATGCCCCAGGGCAGGCTGGTCGAGATGATCAGCGCGTAGCCGTACACGAGGACGCCCAGCACCAGGGCCAGCACCGCCTGACGCAGCAGGGTGCCGACCAGCATCTCCACCCAGCGCATGGCGATGATGCGGCCGGAGCCCGGATGCACGCCGATCAACAGGAAGACCGGTCCGAGCATCAGCAGCAGCAGGAAGCCGACCTTCAGCACGAGCAGCGACACCGCGACGAGGAAGATCAGCAGACCGGCGACCATCGCGGCGATGAACGCGCCGATCGCGATGCCCAGGCGGCTGGTCCAGTCCTTGCCCTGGAACAGGAAGTACGCCGGGGTGCTCTGCATCGGCTTGGCGATCTCCTCCTCGAACCGCTGCTGGTGCGAGTCGGAGGCCGGCGTCTGGTCGGCGGCCTGCTCGGCGGCGTCGATCGCCTGGAGGTTGAGCAGCTTGGCGCCCAGACCCTTCACGAGACCGGAGTTGGGGTCGGCCGTGCCGAACTCGCCCATCAGCCACGGCTTGCAGACCAGGACCGACCACAGCGCGTCGGCGTTCTGCGCCACACCGGGCGTGCCCTGGCGGCCGTACCCGCCCGCCGTCGGGGCGCTCGGCACCTCGCCCGGCGCGGTCTCCTTCATCGGCAGGCACGACGCGCCGCCCGCCCCGGGCAGCCCGGAGAACGCCGAGTTCACGATCTCGCCGGTCTTGTCGGTGACGGTCTTGCCGAGGCTGGTGAAGTCACCCGGACGGCTGAAGAACCAGATGGCGACCGTGACCGCGAGGACCATCCAGATGACGCCCTCGGTGGTCGTCGTCGCGCGCTTGCGGATCAGGCCGTACCACGCCAGCCAGATCGCGCCGAGGATGACGATCGGCCGCAGGTAGGGCCAGTACATCGCGTTGGCCAGGTTGGTGACGATCTCGTCGGCGACGTCCTTGATGGGCTGCAGCGGGCCCTCGGTCGCCGCCGCCTGGTAGGTGCTGATCGTCAGCCGGTCGACGGCCTTGGCCCACGAGAAGACCGTGTTGGCCCACGCGTTGCCGAGCACGGCCGTGACGTCGGAGCACCCGAGGTCATAGGTGTGCCAGAACTGGCCGGCCATGCCGTACCGCTCATAGTTGGTCTGCGGCTCCTTCGGCGCCTGCGCCGTGTTCTGGCCGGTGTTCTGACCTGTGTTCTGGCCGGCCACCGCGTCGTCGGTCGCCGGTGGCTGGACCAGCCCGTCGACGCCGCCGCCGACGATCTCGGGGGCGAGGTTGGGCGACAGGTCACAGGGCCCGACCGCGCTCGCCGTACTGGTGGGAAAAACCAGGGGAAGCGTCACGAACGCCGCGAAGGCGACGAGAAGCAGGGCCAGGGTCCGGCGGACCCGCCTGCCACGTCTGCCGCCCTCCCGGGTGCGACCCCTGGGACCGTTCCTGCGCACGCTCACGATCGCACCTCCTGCGCGACCCCCGACCGACCGGAGCCCCCGTCAAGAAGATCATGCACGTTCTCGTTGGGTTTGTCGTGTGTCGGATTGGTGTCAAGCCAGCGCAGCAGCTCTTCCGAGATAAGGTCCACCCCGATACGGCCGGCCCGGCCGTCCAGATCCCGGAAGACGCACTCCCCGTTGCCCAGGGAACGCAGCACCGCCTTGTGCTCCTCCGACGGGTCGACGCCCAGGAGCTCCATCACGTGCTCGACCTCCACGCGTTCCGTCGAACGGAACGCGAAGACCGACGACAGACAGTTGGTCACCTGCTCGTTGAGCAGGTCACCGGCGTTCTGTGAGACCAGGACGAGCGCCGTGTTGCGCGAGCGGCCCATCCGGGAGACCTCCGGCACGAGCTTGGCGCCCTCGGGGGTGGACGTGATCGCCCACGCCTCGTCGAGGAAGATCGCCTTCGGCGTGCGCCGGTCGAGCCCGTTCATCAGGCGGCGCGCGAACTGCGACACCAGATAGAGCAGCGCGACCGACAGCCGCTGCTCGTAGGAGTAGTCGTCCCTGGCCGTCATCACGTCGGGCAGCGTGAGGCCGCCGAGCGTGAACACGGTCGTCCAGCCCTCGGTGTCGATCTGCTCGCCGCCCGAGGCGTCGAAGCACAGCCGGGCGAGGTGCATCTCCGACATCGACCGCAGCACGGCGCCGAGGTTCTTCGACGCCGGGTCGGTCGACTGCTCCAGGTGATCCACGACCTTGCCCAGCGAGGGGTCGGGCTCGTTGGAGACCGCGGCGACCGCCTGGATCATGGCGGACTCGCGCTCCTCCGACATCCTCGGCAGCAGCAGCCGCAGGGTCTCGGTCGCCATCGTCTTCTTCGTCGCGATGTCGTCGCCGAACGAGAACGGGTCGAGCAGGCCCGGCGAGGCCGATCCCAGCGGGATGACCCTGGCTCTGCGGCCCCGGTCGCGCAGCAGCCGTACGAGCGACTCGGCGTCGCCCTTGGGGTCGATGACCGCGATCGTGACGCCGCGCAGCGCCATCTGGTAGATCAGCAGCAGCGCGAGCGTGGTCTTGCCACCGCCCGGCTCACCGGTGATCGCGATGGCGGTCGGGCGGTTGCGCGCCGCCGCGACGAGCGGATCGAAGTGCACGATGCTGCGCGCCCGCCCCAGCGTCTCCCCCACGTACGGCCCGATCCAGCCGGCGTTCGACTCGTCCACCCGGTCGCCGAGCTCGACGGTCGCCGTGGCCATGCCGCCCGCGATCGTGCGCAGCGGCTGCCGCTGGGCGTACGCGTTGACCCGCAGCCGCTCGCCGGGAAGGGCCTCGCAGAACAGCGAGAACTGGTCGCCGGTGGAGTTGACGACGTCGATGCCGATGTCGCGGTAGTGCTCCACGACGGCCTCGACCCGCTGGACGCACATCTCCTCGGTCGGCGCGCTCACGCTCAGGCGGTGCCAGCCGTACACGAACGGCAGGCGTTCCTTGGTGATGCCGTGCTCCAGCATGCGGGCGGCGTCGATCTGCTCGGCCAGCGCGAGCGGCGCCTCCGCGCCCGCCTCGCGGATGTGGATGTCCATGTCGCGGGCGTGGGCCAGCTTGCGCGCCACGTCCTTGCTCGCCCTGACCGGGGGGATCAGCCGCATCCGGCTGGAGATCTCCACGGGGAACGGCAACTGGTCGGCGAAGTGCAGCCACGGCTCGCCGTCGGGGAACGGCATGAGGTCGGGGAACCGGGCGAACGACAGGTGCGCGGTGTAGGAGTCTCCGGCCGGCTGCTCGATCCGCAGCAGCGACCTGCCGTTGTGGATCTGCCCCTCGACCAGCGCCTCGATCTCGCCCTTGCCCCACCTGCGGCGCGGCGTGGCCGAAGGGGACGGCTCGCCGAGGCCGCCCGCCGCCGCGTGCTGGAACAGCCAGGCGATCTCCGTCGAGGTGGCGTGGCGGGCGTAGAGCGCGCTGGAGGCCAGGGCCCGGCCGAGCCGCTCGGCGGCCTCGGTCCACCGGGTGATCTCCTTGTCCGGCACGTGATCGTCCTCGATGCCGAGCGCCTTCTCGCTGCGCTGGTAGAAGCCGAAGAGCTGGGCCAGCACGCCGGTGCCGAGCTGCGCGCCACGCGGCCCGAGCCGTACGCCGAGATAGACCTCCTTGCTCCAGAAGTCCTTGGCCCAGACGTGGCGGTACATCTCCTCCAGGTACTCCCGCCAGCCCGGGCCCTCGTCGGAGGTCGAGTTGAGCGCCATCGCCCACTCCGCCGCCGGGTAGGCCCGGTGCGCGATGCGCAGGTGCACCTCGGCGTCGGACATCCTGATCGCGGCCAGCGCGATCGTGATGTTGGTGGCCAGCGCCTCGCGCTCCTCGGGGGTGAGGAACTCGTAGCTCACCGTCGGCAGCCGGAAGTAGGCCCAGGCCGCCGAGTCGGTGAGAAGAACCCGGTCGTCGAAGTAACGCACCGCGAGGCGACTGCGCGCCCTGCTCATCGACCTCTCACCAGCTTCCTCGCTCGCCCCTCATCTGGCCACCTCCTGCTTGGCCTGGACAGCCGCCAGGCCGCTCACGATCACACCCGCAAGCGCAACGTACGCCCTGCGGCCGCCCATTCGGAGGTGATTGACGTCGACCGGTCCCGGCCGCCCAGGAGCCAGCTCGTCCTCCCAGGGCACCCGGACGATCGCCCGGCAGCGGCCGCTGGCCACCGCCTCGGCCTGCTCCACGTCGGGGAGGCTGCGGCGGCTCACGCCGTTGATCACCATTACGGCGCGTCGCCGCAGGTCGGAGCAGCCGTGCCCGTCGAGCCACTCGTAGGTCATCGCCACCGCCTCGGAGGCGTCCTCGCTCGCGGGGGCGACCAGCACGAGCTGGTCGGCGTACGGCAGGAGCCGGGCCGCCAGCGCGGCCGCGGGGTCGATCACGGTAAGCCGGTAGTGCCGGTCGAGCGCGGCGAGCGTCCTGCGCCAGTCGGCCAGGAACGCGCGTTCGGCCAGGCGCTGCGTCACCCGGTCGTCGGTGTCCGCCCCGACGACCTCAAGCCCCGATTCACAGCGCGTCGTGTACGCCCGCATGCCGAGGTAGCCGTTCACCTCTTCCGAGCTCTCGATGAGCGAGCTCAGCGTTTCGGGGGACTCGGCGGCGATCCTCGTCGTGAGCGTGTCTTCTCCGGTGTTCGCGTCGAGCGCGAGCACACGGTCATCGCGATAGCGGGCCAATGTGTGGCCCAGCATTAACGCCGTGGTCGTCTGCCCGGCGCCGCCGGTGCAGCCGAGCACCATGATCCGCCTGCTCGTGGTGAGCGGGATGCGGGTCCTGGCCTCGTCGACCTCCATGCCGTCCGTACGGCTGCCGCCCACGACGACCTGCGCCAGGCGGCGCCAGCCTCCGGAGGTGTCACGTCCGACGACGGCCTCGACGCGGCGCAGGCGCGGCGGCTCCTCGTGCGCCGGCCTGCCGGGGGTGGGCGTCCCCGGGGTGGGCAGCGACGGCCGGGCGGGACCGGCCGGGCCCGCGGCGCGCGGCCCCACAGGCACGGCGCGGATCGACACTCCCGCCGTGCCCGCCGAACCCGCAGCGCCCGCTGAACGAGGGGTGCCCACAGTGCCCGCAGCGCTCTCGTACGGCCTGGCCCCCGTGTGGTGCGCCGCCTCCCGGGCGGGCGTGTCCCGCGTCTCAGGTTGGGAAGCAGGTCGGGAAGCAGTGGAGACGTCGGCCGCCGGCTCCAGGGGCTCCGGGAGCGCTGGGGGTGCCTGAGGCGCTAGCGGCTGCGGGGGGGCTGGGGGCGCCGCCTCCGTGGCCGCGTGAACCACGGGCGCCTCGCCCGCCGGCTCCAGGGTCTCAATGGGCGCCATGGACGCGGGGGATGCCGCTTCTGTGGCCGCGTGAACCACGGGCACCTCGCCCGCCGGCTCGCCCGCTGCGTCGCTCTCCGTGCCGACCGGCACCCGGGGCCGCACGAGCCGCGGCGGACGGCCCTTCCGATGCTGCGCGAGTGCCTCGGCGGCGTGCTGTGCCGTCGTTTCCCGCGCCGTCGTTTCCCGCGCCGTCGTTTCCCGGGCCGTGGTTTCCCGGGCCATGGGTGCCCGACCCGCGTCCTCGGCGGGCCTCCGGGGCGCGTCCGCGGCGTCAGCGGCGTGCGCGCGCTCCACCGCAGCCGACTCCGGCTCGGGTTCCGGCAACGGCCCGGGCTCCAGCTCCAGCTCCGGCTCAGTGAAGGACGCCGCACCGGACGACCGTACGGCGTGAGGCTCGGGAGTCTGCTCGGGCCGGGGTTCGGGAGCCTGTTCGAGGCGGGGCTGGGGACCGGGCTCGGGACCGGGCTGGGGACGGGGCTCGGCCGAGGCGGCGAGCCTGCGGAGGCGGCGCAGCGTCTCGGTGCCGATGGGAGGGACGGCGTGCGGAGCAGCGGGTGCCTCCGACGCCTCGGCGGGCGCGGCGGACTCAGCGGCGGCCAGGGGCGCGTGCTCCACAGGTGCCGGCGCAGCGCCCTGCCCAGAGTCCTGCACGGCGCCATGCGCAGAGTCCTGCACAGCGTCCAGCACAGTGCCCTGCACAGCGTCCAGCACAGTGCCCTGCACAGCGTCCAGCACAGTGCCCTGCACAGTGCCCTGCACAGTGCCCTGCGTAGAGTCCTGCATGGGGTCCTGCACGGCGGCATGCACAGGGCCCGGCTCGTGGCTCTCTTCGCGGCTCTCGTGAAGCTCCTGGGGCTCGCGTTCCCGCTCCAACTCCGTCGGCGACGGCGGCGGCGGCGGGGGCACTGACGACACAGACGACGCGGCCGGCAGGGGCGGCGCAGGTGACGCAGACGGCAGGGGCGGCGCGGAGGACACAGGCGACGCGGACGGCGCGGGCGGCGCGGGCGGCTGCGTGAGGTAGACGACGCGCTCGCCGGTGGCGCCCGCCCGGGAGGCGGCACCGCTTCGGGACAGAGGTGCGGGAGGCGCGTCGGCGACCGGGGCGGCGGCGGCAGCGGCGGCCGCCACGGCCGGGCGTACGACACGTGACGGATCCACCTGATGCGCGCCTGCTCGCGCGGCGGCCCGCGAGGCCGGCCGCGCGCCGCTCCTGGAGACCTTCGGAACGGGCACCTTGACCGAGACCGCGCGGCGCGCCTTGCGTTCCGCCCTGGCCTGCGGCGCCGCGACCGGCGGCGTGGTCCGCCAGACACGCGCCGTCAGCGTGACCTCATCCGGCTCGTCGAACGGGGCCATACGGCACCACGTGCGGGGCTCGCTCATGTAGCGGAGCTGCGACTGGAGCAGCTCGGTGAGGCGCTTGCTCTCGATGACAGGGCGGGTGGACAACCAGGTGAGCACACCCGGCGGAACGAGGTAGATGACGTGCCAGGGAGCCTCGAACGGCAGTCCGATCAGGTAGAGGAAGACCCACCACGGCACGGAGACACCCACGAACACACCGATCCAGACGACCGGAAGCGGCATCGGCAGCCGTAGGTCGTACAGCTTGTACAGCCGCTTCTCAATACGCCAGATATTGGTATACGTGGGCAGATCCACCCCGAACCTCCTCTCCGCCCGATCACTTGATGCCAAGTGCGCCCGCGATCGCCTTCGCCGTCACCTCGATGATGTTGGGAACGTAAAAGATCACGCCGATCGCGATCGCCAGGATGATGAACTGGACGAACCTGGTGATCTCGCGGGTGAAGAGGAAGAAGATCGCCACGACGGAGACGACCGCGAGGAAGAGCGGAGCGAAGAACCTCCGGAGGAAGTCGGCGAGCCCTTCGGTGTTGATGCCCGCCGTCGGCGCCGGTGAGGGCGCGGCGAGATCAAGGAAGTGGTCCGCGATGGTCTTCAGTATCAACTCTCGCCCTCCCGGGGGGATGGATCAGCGATGTCTTTGCCGGGCATGCGCTACCCCACGGACCGGTTCGCACCCTGGATGTCCCTGACGAACCACTTGCCGCCCTGCTTTTCCATGGTCAGCTGATAGGCCTGTTCGAGACCGGCCGGCTGTGCCGCCGGGTCCTGCGACGGGCTCGCCACCCCCGCCGACTGTCCTGACGCGACCGCCCACACGACCACGGCCGTGACCTTCCTGCTGTCGGAACTGCCCGGCGGGACCACCACGTCCTTCAGCTCGGCGAGGCTGAACTCGCCGTTGAACCCGTTCACGGTCACCCCGCTCGCGACGTAGCGCTGGAGGTCGACCTGGTTGCCCGCGGCGTACGCCTTGAAGAAGCCTTCGAGCTGGGGACGCAGTTCGGCCTCGGTGGCGGAGTCGCGGTCGGGGTCCGGGAGCTGCGGCAGCCCTGCCGGGCCGGGCGCGGGAAGCAGGGCCGGCTGGGCCGAAACCACGAACCTGCCGTTGTCGTAGTAGACCGGCACGGACAGCAGCCCGCGGGTGCCCCCCGACTGGTAGGTCACGGTCACTCGGGCGTTGTGGTCGTCGATCACGTCGATGCCGGTGAACTGGAAGGCCCCCGCGGACATGCGTCCGTAGCCGTTCCAGCCGAACTGCTCGTCGGCGCCCTCCGGCAGGAAGGTCCTCAGCCGCTCCGCGCGCTGCTGGGGATTGGCCGCGTCGTAGTTGAGGTAGACCGCCGCGAACTGGTTGGCGAAGGCCGCCGCCTGCGTCACCGGGAATCCGGAGGTGGCCGAGCCGGTGGGGGCCACGCCGGCCGGGTCGTCCTGCGTCAGCCGATCAAGCGGGGCGCGGATGCCGTTGACCACGATGACGATGATCAGCGCCCAGAGGATGACCCGCCCGGTCCAGACGAGCCAGCGGCCTCCACCACCGCTCCAGCCTCTGCGGCGGGGGACCGTGCCGTGCGCCGCGCTCGCCGCCTCGAAACCTTCCAGTGGGTACGGGTCAGGGTCGCCAGCGATCCGCGGATCCTGCTGGACGTCTGACCTGCGAGCCATCACGCCTCCGCTCGCGCCGATCCCTCCGGCTGGCGCGGTTTCCTCTTGCTCTCGATCCGGTTAACCGCATTGAAGTATTCACCCTAGCGGCCTCGCCAATTCTTCCAGGTAAGCCACGCCCATGGTGCAAGCATCGCCGCGACCGAGCAAACCGGGTCCACATCCCCAGAGAGACGCCCCACACCTATCCACTCCGCGAAAAAGCACGTTACGCCTGGCCAGCGGGGGCATCGATTACCTAACCGCCACCTATTGCTGTCTTCGCAGCTCGCAGGCATAACGAAACCGTCCGTACGCGCCACGACGGCCCCGCCGGAGCAGGGCCGTCGTGCCTCTGAGCTACGCCCGCACCGTCACTGGCACGCCTCGGAGGAGGACGCGGAGGACGACTGCGACTCGGTCGACGCCGGTGGGATGGCCGCCGGCGGGACGTTCTCCGGCGCACTGCCCATGGCGCTGCCCGTCACGCTCTCCGGGGCGCTCTCCGGGGCGCTCTCCGGCAGCGAGGAGGTCTGCGACTCGCTCGCGGACGACTGCTCCGGAGATTGGGCCTGGGATTCGGCCAGCGACTGGGCCTGGTCCGACAGCTGCTGCTGCGCGCGCTGGGACATCTCCTCGATGCGCTGCTGTGCGCTCGCCGCCTCCTGCATGATCTGCTGCTTGGCGCTGCTCGCCTCGTCCCTGATGCTCTGGCGGGCCTGCTCCGCCATCTCCTCTATCGACGCCGCGGTCATGCCCGGGAGCGCCTGGCTCCGCAGGCTCGCACCGCCGTACCAGCCGGTGGACCACTGCGCCGGGAGCTCCGCGACCGTCATCATCGGCATGCCGAGCTGCATCGTCTCGGGCATGGCCTCGGCCATCATCATCGGCTCGCCGAGGGTGGTGGTGTACGACGTCGCCCGCACCGATCCGCCGGGCTCGCTCGCCTGCGGCGCCCACGCCGACTCCGGGGCACCCGTCGCGGCGGAGGCGGTGCCGCCGAGCAGCGCGACTCCGGCGGCCGTGAGCGTCGAGGCGAAAATCACCGCGAGAGCCGGCTGTCTGGATTTCCGATGCATGGTCCCCTCCTTGGGTCCGATCGGGCCTCGCCAGGTCAGGCCACCTGGGCTTTTCCCGGTGCCCGAAATCGGCCGGCATCCCCTTCCGCTGTGCCGGATTGCGGCGGCGAAGAGATTTGTGGCGAAAAGGGATTCAAACGGCGACTACGCGCCAAACGGCCTCATCTCGATGCTTCAACGAAGCTCACGAATGCGTCTAGGGCAGTTGGCCCAAGCGTTTCCGCTGGCCATGGAGGATCTGACCAGAGGGAGAGGTGTGGCGGGTGATGCCGCTCACCACCATGACCACCGCTTTTGCCCGACCGGGCCATCTCAAGGCCGTTCGAGATCGTAGGCGACGTCCGCCACGCGAACCGTCCGTACCAGCGGATCCTCGATGATCTTCCGCAGCTCTCCGATGGTCACCAACGAGTCCACGTAGGCGTAGGCCAGGCCGTCGTTCACGGCCTTGCGCAGCCGCGCCAGGCTGAGATCGAAGTCGCGCAGGTTGTCGTCGTCGTAGTCCTTGAGGATGCCGACCCAGCGGCGGAAGTTCGCCAGGTCGGATTTGAGTGGTTCATCGTCCTCCCCCGGCATCGGGGCCCGGTCCCATGTCGTCGTCCCTCCCCAGGTGATGGGGATCGACCTGGGACGCCGTTCGAAAACCACCTTGTCGGCGTACGACTTGTACCTGCCGGTGAATGAGGTCAGCTCATCGATGGTGAGCGGCGTGGCGAACTCGACCACCGCCAGCGCGTTGAGCCCCTCGGGGAGCCGGGCCAGAACCTTGCGGCTGTCCTCCTTGGGCTGGTTGCCCGTCCCCACGTTCATCAGGGCGAGGTTGAGCGTGGTGCCGGCGCTCGCGCCGAGCGGCAGCCTGCCCACATGGCCGAAGAAGTCCTGGGTGACCACGTGCTCGGCGCCGCCGTACCCCTCGACGAAACCTCCGACGGCCCGCACCGGCCTCGCGGCCACGGTGAACGACATCGACAGCGGCGTGGTGGCACCCCAGTTTCTGACCTCGATGTCGTAGCTCGGGTTGTAGATTTTGAAGGCGGTGCCCAGCACGTCGGTCATGCGCTGCTCCCTGTCGCCGCGCCGCTGGATCATGCCGGAGCCCACCGTCGCCGCCAGGACCGAAACCAGCAGCCCCGCCAGCACTGTGATCGCGGTGCGGGCGACACCCCGCCGTACGGCCCGGCGGGTCGCCCGGGGATCGAAGTCGGGCATGGGCGGCAGCAGAGCGTCGTCAGTCATGAGGGCCTCCGTAGAGATCGGCGAAGGCCGCCCTGGCACGCCACACGGCCGTCTTGACGGCGGTGTGCTTCCTGCCGGTCATCGCGGCCACCTCGACCAGCGAGAAGCCTTCGAAGTAGACCAGGGTGAGCAGCCTGCGGTGCTCCTCGGGCAGGCGGTCCAGGGCGTCGCGTACGGCCAGCGACTCGACGTGCAACGGAGGCACGCCGAGCTCGTCAGGGTGGGGCAGGTCCAGCTCGCGGCGGTGCCGCCGCACCTGGTCGACGAGAACGTTGCGGGCGATGACGAGCAGCCATGCCGCCGGGTTTCCGCCGCGCCAGCCGAGCAGGGCCCTGGTCGCCTTGACGAACGTCTCCTGGGCGAGGTCCTCGGCGAGGTGGGGATCGCGGGTGCGGCGCAACAGGAACCCGCACACGAGCGCCCAGTGCTCGCGGTACAGCTCCTCGATGATGATGCCCCCCGCGTCTTCGTGTCTGTCACAACAGACCAGACGCGAACGGGCCGGAAATGGTCACCCGCAAAATGTCTTGCGGTCCGCCGAGCCGGGCAGGGAGGGTGCGAAGGTGGCCATATCGCAGCAGGAGCACCCGGCGCGGCAGGCGAGGCCGTCCGACGCCGCTGTCGTCGCCGAGTTGCTGGACGCCTTCAACCGCGAGTTCGACACGCCGACACCGGGCACCGACGTGCTCACGGCGCGCCTCCGCCGGCTGCTCGCCGGGGATGACCTCGTCGCCCTTCTCACCGGCGAACCGGCCGTCGGCGTCGCCGTTCTGACCTTCCGGCCCGACGTCTGGCATGACGGCCCGTCCGTCGTCCTCGACGAGCTGTACGTACGGCCCGGCCTGCGCGGGCAGCGGTTCGGGCACGCCCTGCTCGAGGAGGCGTGCCGCCTGTCACGGGAGCGCGGCGCGGCGATCCTCGCGATCAACGTCGACGGCGAGGACACCGACACGCGCCGCTTCTACGAGGCGCACGGCTTCGCCAACGTCGAGCCCGGAGCGCCCGAGCCGATGTTCCACTACTACCGCGCTCTCGCCTGAGCACGGCCTGGGCCCGTCTGAGCCCGTCTGGGCCCGTCTGAGCCCGTCTGAGCGCGTCTGAGCACGTCTGAGCAGCACGAACGTCGAGGGCTCGCGTTCCAACATTCTCTGCCATAACCGAGCGCGACCGAACGTACGCGGACGCCTGAAACGTTCATCACGGGCGACGGCCGTCAGCCGCGTTTCCGCTGCATGCCTGTTCAGCCAGGTTCACACGCCATCTTTCCCGCCTGACCACGCCTTGACATGCCCCAACCGCTCTGACAATTTCAAACGGCTTCCAACAGAAAGCGATCCGGCAGGGTCGGTGGACCGCCCGTCACCCATCCCCCACACGGACACCCCGGAGGTCCGGCATGCGCAAACGTCGACCAGTCGGCGACAGGAAATGGATCCGCATCATCATGGCGGCGGTCACAGCGGCCGTGACCGGCGCCGGCGCGGTGGTGGTGACCGCGCCGGCGGCCCAGGCGGCCACGACGACCATCACGCTGAACGGCGGCTCGACGGGTCGCACGTTCGACGGGGTGGGGGCGATCAGCGGCGGCGGCGGCAACTCCCGGCTGCTCATCGACTACCCGGAGACGCAGCGCTCCCAGATCCTGGACTACCTGTTCAAGCCCGGGTACGGCGCGGCGGTGCAGTTGCTGAAACTGGAGATCGGCGGTGACGCCAACTCCACCGACGGCTCCGAACCCAGCATCGAGCACACCCGCGGTGACATCAACTGCAACGTCGGCTACGAGTTCTGGCTGGGCGAGCAGGCGGTGGCGCGCAACCCGAACATCAAGCTGATCGCGCTGCCGTGGACCGCGCCCGGCTGGATCGGCGGCGGGAACTTCTGGTCCCAAGACATGATCGACTACGACATCTCCTGGCTCAACTGCGCCAAGCAGCACGGCCTGACGATCAGCTACATCGGCGGATGGAACGAGCGCGGGCACAACAAGACCTGGTACAAGAACCTCCGGTCGGCCCTCGACTCCAACGGCTACGGCAACGTGCAGATCGTCGGCGACGACAGCTTCGGCCTGTCCACCGCGGACGACATGCTGAGCGACTCCGCGTTCAAGAACGCGGTCGGCGTGGTCGGGGCGCACTACCTGTGCGGCTACCTGAGCGACGCCACCTCGTGTCCGTCCAGCGCGAACGCCGTGGCCACCGGCAAGCCGATCTGGAACAGCGAGTTCGGGTCGCAGGACTACATCAGCGGCTCGGCCCCCTATATCCGCAGCATCACCCGCGGATATCTCGACGGCCAGATGACGGGCTTCGTCAACTGGCCGCTGGTGGCCGCGCTCTACCCGAACCTGCCCTTCAACACCACCGCCCTGGCGGTCGCCAACTCGCCGTGGTCGGGCGCCTATCGGGTGGGCCGCAGTCTGTGGGCGAACGCCCAGGTCGCCCAGTTCACCCAGCCGGGCTGGCGCTTCCTCACCGGCTCCGCGAGCGGATACCTCGGCGGGAACCGGAGCAACGGCAGCTACATCTCCCTGAAGTCCACGAACAACACCGACTACTCGACCATCTACGAGACCAGCACGTCGACGACCACGCAGACCGTGAACGTCAACGTGACAGGCGGGCTGAGCACCGGGACCGTGCACGTGTGGTCCACCGACCTGGGGTCGAACAACCCGGCCGACTGGTTCGTCAGGCAGCCGGACATCACCCCCAGCAACGGCTCCTACTCGCTCACCATGCAGCCGAACCGGATCTACTCGGTGACCACGACCACCGGCCAGGGCAAGGGCACGGCGACCGGACCGGCGAGCGCGCCGCTGGCTCTGCCGTATTCCGACGACTTCGACGCCTACGCCTCCCGCACCGAGGCCAAGTACTTCTCCGACATGCAGGGATCCTTCGAGGTCCGGCCCTGCGCAGGCGGCCGGGCCGGTCAGTGCCTGCAGCAGGTGACCCCCATGCGTCCGATCGAATGGCAGGACGACAGTGACGCCTTCGGCCTGGTCGGAGACCCGTCCTGGAGCAACTACAAGGTCAGCGTGGACGTCAACTTCCAGCAGGCCGGCACCATCACGCTGCTCGGGCGGGCGAACACGCAGTCACGCCCGCAGAGCCACCAGGCGGCCTACCAGTTGCGGCTGAACAACTCCGGCGCCTGGTCGATCGCCAAGAGCACCACGTCCGGCACGGTGAGCACCCTCACCTCGGGCTCCCTGGGCTCGCTCGGGACCAACACCTGGCACACGATCTCGCTCAGCTTCACGGGCAACCAGATCAGCGCCACCCTCGACGGCACCGCGCTCGGCTCGGTGACGGACAACTCCTACTTCACCGGACAGGTCGGGCTCGGAGTGGTCGGATACCAGACCGACATGTTCGACAACCTCTCCGTCACCGAGACCAGCGGCGGAAACGGCAACAGCGGCGTCGGTCCCATCAGGGGCCAGGCCTCCGGCCGCTGCGTCGACGTCCCCAACCAGTCGCAGGCCAACGGCACCCAGGTCGCGCTCTGGGACTGCAACAGCGGCGCCAACCAGACCTGGACCCTCACGCCGTCCAAGCAGCTGATGGTCTACGGCACCAAGTGCCTGGACGCCTACGGACAGGGCACGGCGGACGGGACCCGGGTCGACATCTACGACTGCAACGGCGGCACCAACCAGCAGTGGACGCTCAACCCCGACGGCACGATCGTCGGAGTCGGCTCGAACAAGTGCCTGGACGCCTACGGCGGCGGCACCGCCAACGGCACGCAGCTGGTGATCTGGACGTGCAACGGCGGCGGGAACCAGAAGTGGTCCCGCAGCTGAGCCGACGGTGACACCGGCCGGCCGGGTTCGCATCGCAAACCCCCGCATCGCGAACCCCCGCATCGCAACCCTGCGACGCGGACCCGGCCGGCCACTCGCGGCGAGCACGGCGGACAGCGCCGGTTCAGACGTTGAAGCGGAACTCCACCACGTCGCCGTCGCGCATCACGTAGTCCTTGCCCTCGATGCGGGCCTTGCCCGCGGCCCTGGCGGCGGTCATCGAGCCGGCCTCCACCAGGTCCTCGAACGAGATGACCTCGGCCTTGATGAAACCGCGCTGGAAGTCGGTGTGGATGACCCCGGCGGCCTCGGGGGCGGTCGCGCCCTTGCGGATCGTCCAGGCCCTGGCCTCCTTGGGCCCGGCCGTCAGGTACGTCTGCAGGCCGAGCGTCTCGAAGCCCACCCGGGCGAGCTGGGCGAGGCCCGACTCCTCCTGGCCGACGGACTGCAACAGCTCCAGCGCCTCGTCGTCGGGCAGTTCCACCAGCTCGGACTCGATCTTGGCGTCGAGGAACACGGCCTCCGCCGGGGCCACGAGCGCCGAGAGCTTGGCCCGCAGGTCGGTGTCGGTCAGCTCGTCGGCGTCGAGGTTGAACACGTACAGGAACGGCTTGGCCGTGAGGAGGTGGAGCTCGCGCAGGTCGGCGAGGTCGATCCCGGCCGCCTTGCCCCCGGCGTACAGGGTCGTGCCGGTGTCGAGCAGCTTCGCCGCGGCCTCGGCGGCCTCCAGCAGGACCTTGCGGTCCTTGTTGTTGCGCGCCTCCTTCTGCAGGCGGGGCAGCGCCTTCTCGATCGTCTGCAGGTCGGCGAGGATCAGCTCGGTGTTGATCGTCTCGATGTCGCGCTCCGGCGCCACCTCGCCGTCCACGTGGGTGACGTCGGGGTCGGAGAAGACGCGGATGACCTGGCAGATCGCGTCGGTCTCGCGGATGTTGGCGAGGAACTGGTTGCCCCTGCCCTGGCCCTCCGACGCGCCCTTCACCAGGCCCGCGATGTCGACGAACTCGACCTTGGCCGGGAGGATGCGCGCGGAGCCGTAGATCTCCGCCAGCTTGTCCAGACGGGAGTCCGGCACGCCGACGATGCCCACGTTCGGCTCGATCGTGGCGAACGGGTAGTTGGCCGCGAGGGCGTTCCCGCTCTTGGTCAGGGCGTTGAAAAGCGTGGACTTGCCGACGTTGGGCAGGCCGACGATGCCGATGCTCAGGCTCACGTACCACGAGTTTAGGGGTCTCGGGGGGTGCGCCTGACATCGACGGCCTCGTGGTCCGGCTCGGCCCGCCCGCAGGCGCGCCTCCCTGTTTGGGACGCCAATGCCTGAAATCATCCAGACCGTGGATGTCGTGGCGCTCGCACTGGGACTGGTGATCGGGGTGGTGGTCGGCGCGGCCCTGGCCGGGATGCGGGCCGCGGGCCGGACCGCCCAGGCGGCCGCAAGGGTGGCCGAGGCCGAGGCCCGGACGCGGGCGGCCGAGGACAAGGTGTCCTACATGGAGAACCAGCTCACCGAGCGGTTCCAGGCCCTCTCCGCGCACGCCCTCGACGTGGCCAACCTGCGTTTCCTCGAACTCGCCGAGAACCGGCTCAACACCACCAGGGCCGAGGCGGCCGGGGATCTCGACCAGCGCAGGCAGGCGGTCGAGAACCTGGTCGCGCCGCTGCGGGAGACGCTCGCCAAGGTGGAGAGCCAGCTCAGGGAGAGCGAGTCGGGCGCCCGCGCCGCCCGCGCCGAGCTGAGCAAGCAGATGGAGTTCGTACGGGAGAGCTCCGATCGGCTCAAGGCCCAGACGGACGCGCTGGTGCGGGCGCTCCAGCGGCCGGAGGCCCGGGGGCGGTGGGGAGAGCTCCAACTGCGCCGGGTCGCGGAGATCGCCGGGATGGCCCGCTTCTGCGACTTCGACGAGCAGGTGAGCGCCGTCACCCGTGACGGCGTGGTCCGGCCCGACATGGTCGTACGGCTCAGCGGCGGCAAGAACATCGTCGTGGACGCGAAGGTCTCGCTCGCCGCCTACCTGGAGGCGGCCGAGGCCGCCGATCCCGCGTTCGCCTCGGCCCGGCTGGACGCCCACGCGCGGCACGTACGCGAGCACGTCGACCGGTTAGCGGCCAAGTCCTACTGGCAGGCGTTCAACCCGTCGCCGGAGTTCGTGGTCCTGTTCATCCCCGGCGAGGCGTTCCTCGCGCCGGCTCTGGAGCGCGACCCGGGGTTGCTTGAGTATGCGATGCGCCGGCGCGTCCACATCGCCACGCCCACGACGCTCGTCACGATGCTCCGCACCGCGCAGTACGCCTGGCAGCAGACGGCGGTCAGCGAGAACGCCAAGGCCGTCTTCGATTTGGGCAAGGAACTGTACGAGCGGCTCGGCGGCCTCGGACGGCACGTGGACAACCTCGGCAAGGCGCTCACGCGAGCGGTCACCGCGTACAACCAGACGGTCGGCTCGCTGGAGAGCCGCGTGCTGGTCAGCGCGCGGAGGATGAACGACCTCGGTCTCGTGGACTACGCGCTCGACGCCCCGTCGGCGGTCGAGGAGGTCCCCCGGCCGGTCGCCATCCCCGAACTCGAAGGTGAAGAGCGGGTAAGCCCCCCTCCCCCGCATCGTTCAGAACGGTAAATTGACGCGAGACTTGTCGTAAGGGGGGCCCGATGACAGGCACCGGTCGAGCGGGGCTGCGGCTGACCGCTCGGGGGGCGATCGTCATGCTCTTCGTGATCACTTTGGTGGGCATGCCGTTCCTGCCCGGACCCGCGTTCGTGGCCGGGTGCCTGGCGGCGGTCCTGTTGGTGCGTCCCCGCGATCTGCTGCCGCTGGTGGTGACGCCTCCGCTGGTCTTCTTCGCCGCGGCGCTGCTGGTGGAGCTCATGCGGGCGCTCGGCTCCGCGTCGACGCTTCCGACGTTCGGGCTCGGGATGTTCACCGCGCTGTCGTCCGGCGCGCCGTGGCTGTTCCTCGGGTCCGCGCTGGCGCTGGGCATCGCGTGGGTGCGCGGCCTGCCCGACAATGTGCGGGAGTTGCGCGGCGCACCGGCGCCCGAACCGACGTCGGCGTCCCGCTTCCGTTCACGCCGTGGCCGGGCCCACACGTTCGACCCGGAGCCTGAGGGTTACTTCGAGCCCCGGGTGTACGGCAGGGCCGCCGACGAGTGAACGCGGATCGTTGCTGAACCGCTGCTAGACCGCGCGAAGATCCCTGCGCAGCTCGTGGGGCAGGGCGAACCGCATGCTCTCCTGCACCGACTCGACCTCCTCTACGTCGGTGAAGCCGTGGTCGGCCAGCTTGGCGAGCACGCCCTGCACAAGGTCCTCCGGGACGGAGGCGCCGCTGGTCAGGCCGACCGTACGCACGCCCTCCAGCCACTCGTCCCGTACGAACGAGGCGTCGTCGACCAGGTAGGACGCGGCGGCGCCGTAGTCCTTGGCGACCTCGACCAGCCGCTTGGAGTTGGAGGAGTTGGCCGAGCCGACGACGATGACCAGGTCCGACTCGGCGGCGATCTGCTTGACCGCGGTCTGCCTGTTGGAGGTGGCGTAGCAGATGTCGTCGCTCGGCGGGTCGATGAGGTTGGGGAACCGTGTCCGCAGCCGCGCGACAGTCTCGGTGGTCTCGTCCACCGAGAGGGTCGTCTGGGAGAGCCAGACCACCTTCTCCGGGTCGCGTACGGACACGCTCTCGACGCCGTCGAGCCCGTCGACGAGCTGGACGTGCTCGGGCGCCTCGCCGGCGGTGCCCTCGACCTCCTCGTGCCCCTCGTGCCCGATGAGCAGGATGTCGTAGTCCTTGGCCGCGAACCTCTTGGCCTCGTTGTGCACCTTGGTCACCAGAGGGCACGTCGCGTCGATGGTCCGCAGCCGGCGGCTCGCGGCCTCCTCGTGCACGGCGGGCGCGACGCCGTGGGCGGAGAAGACGACGATGGCCCCCTCGGGGACCTCCTCGGTCTCCTCCACGAAGACGGCGCCGCGCTTCTCCAGCGTCTTCACGACGTGGGTGTTGTGCACGATCTGCTTGCGTACGTAGATGGGCGCGCCATACTGCTCCAGCGCCCGCTCGACCGCTTGCACCGCTCGGTCGACGCCCGCGCAGTAACCGCGGGGCTTGGCGACCAGGACACGGCGGGTCGCTGAGGTCTGCACGTCCATGTTCCTATGCTATGTGGAACGCGAGCCACCTCTTGACCCTGGTCTTGCAAGACTGGGTGTACCAGATACGCATCTCCCCGGGAGCCGAAATGTCCGTCCTTAGAGCAATAACGACCGTTCTTCAGACCGCTCTGAATGGGGTCGGACAGGCGTTGCTGGCCGGCGACAAGATCAAGTCCACTCTCAAGGAGCGCTTCGCCGGTGGCGAGGCGCAGGACGGCGAGCGCCGCGAGACCGCAGAGACGCCCGAGGGGGCACGCGCCGAGGCAGCGCGAAACGGAGCAGTAAGGACCGAGGAGAGCACCGAGCAGGCCGCCGGGGAACGGCCCGCGCGCCGGGAGCCCGTCATCTTCGCGCCCCGCCCGAGCAAGACCGAGAAGGCCGAGAAGACCGAAAAGGTTGCGGAGGCCGAGAAGGCCGAGGCCGGCAAGACCGACGCGGTGACGGCCGAGGCACCGGCCACACCGGCCAGGGAGACGGCCCCCGCCCAGGCATCTGCCGCAGGGAGCGCCCCCACTGAGGCTCCTGCCGGGGCTCCTGCCGCGGAGACCGCCCCTGCCGAGGCACCTGCCGGGGCTCCTGCCGAGACGCCGGTCGCGGAGACCGCCCCCGTCGAGGCACCTGCCGGGACCCCTGCCACGGACGCCGCCCCTGCCGAGTCTCCCGCTGCGGCGTCCGCTGCGACCGAGGCGGCGCCCGCCGAGACGCAGGCCGCCACGACCACCCCTGCCCAGGCGCCGGTCGCGGAGAGCGCCCCCGTCGAGGCACCCGCCGCTACCGGGGCACCTGCCGCCGAGACCACCCAGGCTGTTGAGGCCGGGGAGGCCGGGGAGGCCGGGGAGGCCGTCAAGCCTGCAGAGCCCGTCGCGACCGAGCCGGAGGCCGAGGCCGCCCCGGCCGCGCCCGCCGCGCCGAAGAAGCCGCGCACTCGTCGCAAGGCCGCCGCCGAAACGGCGGAAACCCCCGCAACCGCCGAAACCACTGAGGCCACCGCGACCTCGGCGACGGCGGGAACCCAGGAGGAGGCCGCGCCCGCCGCCGCTGCCGCCCCGAAGAAGCCGCGCACCCGCCGCAAGGCCACCGCCGCCGAAACCCCCGAAGCCACCGGAGCCGCAGAGGCCGCCGAGAGCAGCGCCGAGAGCGGCACCAAGAGCGCCAAGAGCGCGGCCGCCGCGCCGAAGGCCACCAGGACGCGCAAGAAGCCCGCCGCCGCAGCGGCCGAGCCGGCTGCGCAGCCCGCG
Source organism: Microbispora hainanensis (assembly GCF_036186745.1). Classification (NCBI taxonomy): domain Bacteria; kingdom Bacillati; phylum Actinomycetota; class Actinomycetes; order Streptosporangiales; family Streptosporangiaceae; genus Microbispora; species Microbispora hainanensis. The sequence goes on from NZ_CP108086.1 coordinate 1,051,435, forward strand.
CAGTCCACCGAGCAGCCCGCGCAGCCCGTGGAGCAGCCGGCGGCAGTGAAGACGACCGTCGAGACGACCGCCGAGGCGGCGGAGCCGCTGCCGGGCTACGCGAACCTCTCCGTGGCGTCGCTGCGGGCCCGGATGCGCGGCAGGTCGGCCGAGCAGGTGCAGGCGCTGCTGGACTACGAGCAGGCGCACCTGAACCGCCCCGAGGTGGTCCGGATGTTCCAGAACCGGCTGGCCAAGCTCCAGTCCGAGTCCTGATCCCGGACCGCGCCCGCCCGGCCCCACACCCGGGCGGGCTCATGCGCGGCTCTATGCGCATGGCCTTATGGCGAGCGCCCTCCAGTACCCGCCCGACCGGCCCACGCCCCCGGCCCATGCCCGGACGGTCCACGCCGTACGGCGCCATCCGCCGGTCGCCCGGGAAATGTCGGCGGGTGCGGCTAGCCTGCAGGTGCGAGCCGGTCCAGGCGAGGAGGGCACTTGAGCGCGAAGACGTCTCCTGAGGCGCCGCTGCCGATCAGGTCGGTGCTGCAGATGGTCGCCCAGTGGATCGGCAAGCTGGGCACCGTCTGGGTCGAAGGGCAGATCACCGAGCTGACCGCCCGGGGCGGCACCGTCTTCATGACGCTGCGCGATCCCGTGGCCAACGTCTCGGCGCGGATCACCTGCGCCCGGGGCGTGTACGAGGCCAGCGTGCCGCGTCCCGTCGACGGCGCACGCGTCGTGATGCACGTCAAGCCGGACTTCTGGGTCAACAAGGGCTCGTTCGCGTTCACGGCCCTGGAGATCCGCCCGGTCGGCATCGGCGAGCTGCTGGCCCGGCTCGAACGGCTCCGCCAGGTGCTGGCGGGCGAGGGCCTGTTCAACGTCGACAGGAAGAGGCGGCTGCCGTTCCTGCCGGGCACCGTCGGGCTCATCTGCGGGCGCGACTCGGCCGCCGAGCGTGACGTGCTGGAGAACGCCCGCCGCCGCTGGCCCGCCGTCCGGTTCAAGGTCGAGCAGGTCGCCGTCCAGGGGTCGTACGCCGTGGGCGAGGTGACCGAGGCGCTGCGCAGGCTCGACGCCGACCACGAGGTCGATGTGATCATCATCGCCAGAGGCGGCGGCTCCCTGGAAGACCTGCTGCCGTTCTCCGACGAGTCGCTGGTGCGGGCCGTCGCGGCCTGCCGTACGCCGGTGGTGAGCGCGATCGGACACGAGCAGGACAGCCCGCTGCTCGATCTGGTCGCCGACGTGCGCGCCTCGACCCCGACGGACGCGGCCAAGAAGGTCGTGCCCGACGTGGGCGAGCAGCTCACGCTCGTCCACCAGCTCAGAGACCGGGGCCGCCGGGTGCTGCGGGGCTGGGTCGAGCGCGAGATCTCCTGGCTCGAGTCCGTGCGGTCGCGGCCGTCGCTCGCCGATCCCGTCCGCGAGCTCGACCGGCGTGCCGAGCAGGTCGACGCGCTGCGCGAGCGGTCACGGCGCTGCCTTTCCTCGTCCCTGGACCGCTCGGCCGACTCGCTGGAACATCTCAGGGCCAGGCTGGTGGCTCTGTCCCCCGCCGCCACTCTGGAACGGGGTTATGCCATCGCGCAGCGTCCTTCCGGAGAGGTCGTCCGCCTGGCCTCGGACGTGAAGCCCGGCGACGAGCTCACGATCCGCTTCTCGGACGACCGGGTGACGGTGACCGCCCAGGACGCGTGATCCGGGGACGCGCAGCCGGAGCCCCGGGCGCTCGGGCCGGATCGCGCCAGGTCGGGCCGGATCGGGCCGGATCGGGCCGGATCGCGTCAGGTCGGGCCATCAGGCCAGGTCTCGTCAGATCATGAGACGCACGTTGTATGCCTCGAGCCAGGCGTTGATCTGCAGGATGCCCTCCAGCGAGGTCCGGGCGCCCTGCAGGCTGACCGCGCCCACGGGCTGGTCGAGGATCCTGCGCACCTTCGCCGCGTCCACCAGGCCCTTGATCGGCGGGTCGCCGTCGAGCACGCGGGCCACCTCGGCACGCAGCGCGCGCTCGTACGCCGGGTCCTGCGTGGAAGGGTAGGGCACCTTGCGGCGCTCGACCACCGAGCGGGGCAGCAGGTCGGCCGTCGCGGCGCGCAGGAGGCTCTTCTCATGCCCGTCGAAGGTCTTCATGGACCAGGGGGCGTTGAAGACGTACTCGACCAGGCGGTGGTCGCAGAACGGCACCCGGACCTCCAGGCCGACGGCCATGCTCATGCGGTCCTTGCGGTCGAGCAGGATCTGCACGAACCGGGTCAGGTGCAGATAGCTGACCTCGCGCATCCGCTTCTGCAGCCCGGTCTCCCCCGGCACCCGGGGCACCTCGGCCAGCGCCCGCTGGTAGCTGTCGGCGCGGTAGGCCGGGAGGTCGAGCTTGCCGAGCAGGTCCTCGTTCAGGAACTCGCCCAGGGTGGCCAGCCCCGTCGGGCCCTGCATGGCGAGCCACGGGAAGGTGCCGGAGTCGACCGCCTCGGGATCGTGGAACCACCGGTAGCCGCCGAACACCTCGTCGGCGGACTCCCCCGACAGCGCCACCGTCGAGTGCTTCCTGATCGCCTTGAAGAGCAGGTAGAGCGAGGTGTCCATGTCGCCGATGCCCAGCGGGAGGTCCCGTGCCCGCAGGACGGCCGCGCGTACGGCGGGGTCCATGAGGTCGGCCGAGTCGAGCACGATGTCGGTGTGATCGGAGCCGACGTGCCGCACGACGTCGTGGACGTACGGAGTGTCCGGGGTGTCGCGCATGTCGTCGGCCTGGAAGTTCTCGCTGTAGCCGGCGAAGTCGACGGAGAACGACCGCACCGCGCCCTTCCCGGCCAGCGCGCGGGCCGCGAGCGCGGTGACCGCGCTCGAGTCGAGCCCGCCGGACAGCAGCGTGCACAGCGGCACGTCGGAGATGAGCTGCCGCTCGATGATGTCTTCGAGCAGCTCCCGCACGGTCCTGATGGTCGTCTGCAGGTCGTCGGTGTGCTCACGCCCCTCCAGCCGCCAGTAGCGGCGCTTGCTCAGGCCCTCGCGGCGCACCTTCACCACCTGGCCGGGCCGCACCTCGTACATCCCCCGGAAGACGGCGCACTCGGGCGTCTTGACGAAGGACAGGATCTCGCGCAGGCCGTCGGCGTCGACCACTCGTTCGGCGAGCGGGTTGGCCAGGATGGCCTTGGGCTCGGAGCCGAACAGCACCCCGTGAGGCGTCGGGTAGTAGTACAGGGGCTTGATCCCCATGCGGTCGCGCACGAGCAGCAGTTCCTCGCTGCGGACGTCCCAGATGGCGAAGGCGTACATGCCGTTGAGCCGGGAGGCGAAGTCCTCGCCCCATTCGAGGTACGCCTCCAGGACAACCTCGGTGTCGCTCTGGGTGCGGAAGCGGTGCCCACGCTGGATGAGCTCGGCCCGCAGCTCCCTGAAGTTGTAGGCCTCGCCGCTGTAGGTGAGCGCGGCCACGACCTCGCCGCCGGCGTCGGCGATCATGGGCTGGCGCCCGCCCTCGATGTCGATGATGGCCAGCCGCCGGTGGCCGAACGCGGCATGCGGAGCGAGCCACATCCCTTCGGCGTCGGGCCCCCGGCACGCCATCGTGTCCGTCATGGCCTGCACGGTCTCCCGCTCGCGACGAAGGTCGCGTCCGAAGTCCACCCAGCCGCTGATTCCACACATGAGGATGACCCCCCGATCATCGCCCTCGAAAGTGGTTAGTCCTTCTAACTAACAGACAATGTCTATGTTTTATGCCCAAAACGGACAGACCTAAGAGGCCGCGGAGTGTCGGTGCCGGCCTCTAAGGTGGGGACGTGGCTGAGGACAAGCAGACCCCGCCGGACAAGCGGACCGCGTCGGGCAAGGCGACCGCGTCTGACAATGCGACCCCGTCGTACGAGCAGGCCCGCGAGGAGCTGACCGAGGTGGTGCGCCGCCTGGAGACCGGGGGGCTCACGCTGGAGCAGTCGATCGAGCTGTGGGAGCGGGGAGAGCGGCTGGCGGCGATCTGCGAGGAGTGGCTGCAGGGCGCCCGCGCCAAACTGGCCGCCGCGATGGCCCAGCGCCAGGAGCCCCAGCCGAACGGCCCCGAGGAGGCCCCCTTCTGACCGTCCCAGACCTCCCAGAGGGCGGCGAGCCGCCGAGTGGCCGGCGGAGACGGCCGTCGGGCACGCCGAGGTCATCGTGCACGGCTGCACTCCCCCGGCGTGACGGCAGAAGAGACCCGGGCTCAGCCCGACGACGGCACGGGAGAGGGCTTGGGCTGCGGGGCGAGGGTCCGGGCGAGGGCGGTCAGCTCGTCCCAATCGGCCGTCCCGGTGACGACCACGGCGTGATCGGGGAAGACCCGCACCAGCGACCGCTGGTTCTTGTCCTGGCGGAACCGCTCCTCCCAGGTCGCGCCGTCGATCTGCCGGCTCCCGCCGGACTTGTCGGTGTTGGCCATGCGGTTCACGAAGTCCGCGGACGGCCTCTCGTCGCTCTGGGCGAGCATGGCGTGCTGCCGCTTGGCGGTCGCGAACCCCAGCCGCCACGTCACGACGCCGTTCTTCTCGGTCAGCGACGTGCTGTTGGGCACCCAGTCGGGCAGCACCTGGCTCGGGGCGACGACCTCGTACGACGCCGCGCGCGCCGCGTTGACCCGGTCGATCGAGAAGTCCACCCGGGGGATGTGCTCGGTGCGGCTCTGCGGCGTGACGAGCAGGAACGCTCCGACCGCGGCGAGGCAGACGAGGAGCGCGAACGCGTAGCCGTAGATGCCCTGGGTGAATCGTCCCACGTAAGGCGAGACTAGTCGGTGGGGTGGGCGGTGGCCGTATCGGCCGTCAGGGGTGCCGAATTTCGCCGATGATGCGAAGAGCGTCCTCGGCGATCCTCCGGGCGTGTTGCGGGTCTTCGGACAGGGTGACCTCCTGCACGACGGCCGCCAGGGCGCCGGTGACGACGACGACCAGGGCGTCCTCGTGCTCGAACAGCGCGGCGGTGCGCCTGGCCCACTGCCGGAGGCGGTCGCGCATGATCACCTCGAACCCGGGCGGGGCGTCGCCGCGGAGGAAGAGCGCGGCGAGATCGCGCTCTTCGAGGCAGCCCTCCAGGTAGGCCCGGGCGGCGGCGAGGAACTGGGGCATGGGGTCGGTCTCCCCGGCCGCCCGCGCCTCCTGCACGGCCTGCCGGGTGCGCTGGGTCTGCCGCTTCTGGAACTCCTCGAACAGCGTCAGGTAGAGGTCGGCCTTGCCGGAGAAGTGGTGATAGAGGCTGCCGACGCTGGCGCCTGCCCTGGCCACGACGTCGGTGACGCCCGCCTCGGCGAAGCCGCTCGTGATGAACGTCTCCTTCGCGGCGTCCAGGAGAGCTACCCGGGTCGCCGCGCCGCGCTCCGACGTGCGCATCGTCACTGGTCGTTCGGTGTCGCCGCTCATGCGGCGACGATATCCCCGGCCCGTGCGTTCCGGGGGGCCGCGCCCGCAAATGGCCTCCTACCTGGCCCAACAGGTTCAGACCAATCGGACAAGAACCGGTTCGCGAACTACGATCGCTGGAACGGCACCTACCTAAAAGGGGACAAATGGCTGATCACGTACCGGCCGCTCTCGCGACGGGGGAACGCGCGCCCGACCGCAACCTGGCCCTGGAACTGGTCAGGGTGACCGAGGCCGCTGCCATGGCCGCCGCGCGCTGGGTGGGACGCGGCGACAAGAACGGAGCGGACGGCGCCGCGGTGAACGCCATGCGCCAGCTGATCAACACGGTCTCGATGAAGGGCGTCGTCGTGATCGGGGAGGGCGAGAAGGACAACGCCCCGATGCTGTTCAACGGCGAGGAGGTCGGCGACGGGACCGGCCCCGAGTGCGACGTCGCCGTGGACCCGATCGACGGCACCCGGCTGTGCGCGCTCGGCATGAACAACGCGATCTCCGTGATCGCGGTCAGCGAGCGCGGCTCGATGTACGACCCGTCGGCGGTCTTCTACATGGAGAAGCTCGTCACGGGCCCGCAGGCGGCCGAGCACGTGGACATCAACGCCCCGGTGGCCGACAACATCCGGGCCGTGGCCCGGGCCAAGGGCGCCAAGCCGTCCGACGTCACCGTGGTGGTCCTCGACCGGCCCCGGCACGAGCGGATCGTCAAGGAGATCAGGGAGACCGGTGCCCGGATCCGCTTCATCACCGACGGCGACGTCGCCGGCGCGATCATGGCGGCACGCAACGGCACCGGCGTCGACCTGATGCTCGGCATCGGCGGCACGCCCGAGGGCATCGTCGCGGCCTGCGCGCTCAAGTGCATGGGCGGCGTCATCCAGGGCAAGCTGTGGCCCCGCGACGAGGAGGAGCGCCTCAAGGCCCTCGACGCCGGGCTCGACCTCGATCAGGTGCTCACCACCGACGACCTCGTACGCTCCGACGACGTGTTCTTCGCCGCGACCGGCATCACGGACGGCGAGCTGATGCACGGCGTGCGGTTCCAGGGCGGCGCGGCGGTGACGCACTCCCTCGTCATGCGGGGACGGTCGGGCACGATCCGCAAGATCGAAAGCGAGCACCAGCTCTGGAAGCTCGGCGCCTACAGCGCCATCAACTTCGACACCGCCGTATAGGACCTCAACTGCCGAACAGGCGGCGGCGGGGGCGCTTCGGCGAGCGGGCGACGACCCTGCCGCCGAAGACGAACCCCGCGAGCTCGATCACGGGCGCGTCCGGCGCGAAGTCGGTCGCGCCCGGCGGGAGCCGCACCTCGTTCCTGAACGACCGGACGCGGGCGTCCGGGGCGGTCACGATCCGCACGCCCTCGGGCACCGTCAGGTTGACGGTGCCGGCCATGACGGCGAGCTGCACCACCACGTGCCGCGACTGGAGCAGCGCCTCGCACAGGTCCATCGTGACCGTGCCGCCGAGGGACGTCACCGGCACCTGGGAGGGCACGACCCACCGGCCGCCGCGGGTCTCCGTACGGAAGAAGGCGGTGACCGGGCGGCTGTCCATCCGGAACGGCTGGCTCTCGGGCGGCAGCAGGTCGACGGTCAGCTCGGCCAGCTCGCCGAGGGTCCTGGCGGCCCAGACACGCTCGATGCGTTCCTCGTGCTCCAGCGGCGTGAGCCGCCCGTCGGTGACGGCGTCCGTGAGCACCTCTACGATCCGCTCCCGGTCGGCGTCCGAGGCCCGCAGCAGGGAGGGGTCGGGCGTGTCCGGAGTGCGCTGCGCGAGGAACGCGGAGATCCACTTCACGGCTGAGGACTCGCTGCTGCTCACATCTTCGAGAGTAAGCGGTCCGCGTACGACGGTCACCATGCGGCGCTACGCCCGGCATCGCCCTCCCGGAATTGACCGGGGACTTCATGGCCACTTAGCGTGAGGAGCGTGGTCGCGGGGGCGGTGACACGGCAGGTCGGCAACCTTCCAGCCGACCTGACGAGTTTCGTCGGCCGAAGGCATGAGCTGGCCGAGATCAGGCGGCTGCTTTCGGTGTCGCGCCTGGTGACCCTCACGGGCGTGGGCGGCGTGGGCAAGACCCGGCTGGCCCTGCGGGCCGCCGCCGAGCAGCGCCGCGCGTTCGACAGCGTCTGGCTGGTGGACCTCAGCACCGTCACCGATCCCGCGCTCGTGGCGGAGACCGTGGCGGCGACCATGGGCGTGCGGGACGAGACCGCGGACTGCCCGCTGGACGCGCTGGAGCGGGTGCTCTCCTCGCAGCGGACCCTGCTCGTGCTGGACAACTGCGAACACCTGCGTGACGCCTGCGCCGTGCTCGCCGACCGGCTCCTGCGGGCGGCCCCCGAGTTGCGCATCCTCGCGACGAGCAGGCAGTCGCTCGGCATCACAGGCGAGCATCGGATGAAGGTCTCGCCGCTGCCCGTCCCCGAGCCGGACCGGCCGCTCAACCGCAGATCACTGGAGTTGTACGACGGGATCAGCCTGCTGACGGAACGGGCGGCGGCCGTCCTGCCCGGATTCGCCGTCACCGAGGACAACCAGGCGGCCGTCGCCGAGCTGTGCCGCCAGCTCGACGGCATCCCCCTGGCCATCGAGCTCGCCGCGGTGCGGCTGCGGGCCCTGTCGGTGAACGCGCTCGTCGAGCGCCTGCGCGACCGCTATCGCCTGCTCACCGGAGGCAGCAGTGCGGCCGTGCCACGTCAGCAGACCCTGCACGCGCTGGTCGACTGGAGCTTCCAGCTGCTGCCCGCGGCGGAGCGGACGCTGTGGACCCGGCTGTCGATCTTCCCCTCTCACTTCGACCTGGACGCCGTCGAGGCGGTGTGCGCCGGCGACGGCATCGAACGGGACGACGTCCTCGACCTGCTCGACGCGCTGCTGGACAAGTCGCTGCTCCTGCGTGAGGAGCACGAAGGCACGGTCCGCTATCGCATGCTCGACACCCTGCGCGAGTTCGGCCGCATGCGGCTCGGCGGGCCCGCGGAGCGCCGGGCGCTCCAGCGGCGGCACCGGGACCACTATTTCCTGCTGGCGCGGCAGGCGGCCGCCGAGTGGTTCGGCCCCGACCAGTCCTCCTGGCTCAGGCGGCTGAACCTGGAGCACGCGAACCTGCGCACGGCGATGGACTTCTGCCTGCAGGAGCCCGGCGAGGCGGAGACCGGGCTGCGGATGGCCCTCTGCCTGAACGACCCCTGCTGGCTGGCCAACGCCTTTTACAACGAGGGCCGTCACTGGCTGGACCGCATGCTGTGGGCGGCGCCCGAGCCCACCGTCCTGCGGGCGCTGGCGCTGTGCGCCGACACGGAACTGGTGCTCATCCAGGGGGACATCGACAGGGGCCGGCGGCTGCTGGCCGAGAGCCGGGCGCTCGCCGAGGGCCTGGGCGACCCGGAAGTGCTCGCCCACACGTCCCTGATGGCCGGAATGACGGAGCACTACTCAGGCGACTACGCGAAGGCGAACCGGCTGCTCGAACGGGCGGTCGCGGAGGAGGAGGCCGTCGGAACCCTGAGCGGCCTGCTGACCGCCCTCATCACGTTCGCGGCCGATGTCGGCTACCTCGGCGACCATGCCCGTGCCACGGAGCTGTTCGAGCGCGCTCTCGCGCTGACCGAGGCCCACGGCGAGCGCACCGGCCGGGCCTGGGTGTACACGATCTTCGCCATCGACCTGTGGCAGGCAGGGGAGAACGCCCGAGCGCTGGCGATGGCACGCGAAGCCCTCCTTCTCACCCGCAACCTGGGCGACCGGCTGAACATCGCGATGAGCATGGAGGTCATCGCCTGGGTGCAGGCCGGCGAGGGCCGGCACGCTCTCGCGGCCCGGCTGCTCGCGGCCGCGGAGGAGATCGGCCGTTCCGTGGGCATGACGCCGTGCCGCGACAAGCGGTTCACCGAGTTCCACGGGCGGTGCCTGGACGATCTCCGTACGCGTCTGGGCGACCGGGCCCTGAGCCGCGAGACCCGCAGGGGGCAGCGGCTGACGATGCACGAGGCGATCGAGGAGGCGATCGGCGACCGGGCCGAGCGTGAGCCCGCGCGCGTGGACGAGACGGTCGCGGAGGCCGAGCCCACCCCGCCCGAACACCCCGCGGCCGCGGCGCCGGCGGCCGAGCCGTCCCCGCTCACCCGGCGTGAGCAGGAGATCGCCGAGCTGATCGCCCAGGGGCAGAGCAACAAGGAGATCGCCTGCTCCCTCGTCATCTCGCAGCGCACCGTGGAGGGCCACGTCGAGCACATCCTCGACAAACTCGGCTTCGCCTCCCGGGCCCAGATCGCCGCCTGGATGGCCGCACGCAGGGCGGGCGGCAGGTCCTGACCGGCGCACCCCATTGACCGGGCGGGTGGCGGCTCCTACGCTGGCCGAAACTTGAACCCCCCTCATGTTCGTGGAGGCCCACGATGCCAGTAGAGGACACGGCGTCGGCGCGGGGCACGGCCCCCGCTCCCCGCGACCGGCAGGCGCGGCTCGCCACCTTCGCGGTGTTCTTCGTCCAGGGCCTCACCTTCGCCACGCTGCTCACCCAGGTGGCGGCGCTGCAGAAGAAGCACGGCCTGACCGACGGCGAGCTGACCATCCTGCTCCTCGTCGTCCCGGTCATCGCGGGGGCCGGGAGCGCGCTCGCCGGCGCCGCCGCGTCGCGATGGGGCAGCCGCCTGATCCTGCGCGTGGTGCAGCCGGTCGCCTGCGCCGCCGTCGTGCTCGCGGGCCTCGCCCCCAACGTCCCCATGCTGGTGGCGGCCAACATCCTGTTCGGCCTCGGCCTCGGCGGGGTGGACGCGGGCATGAACATGCAGGGTGTCGCGGTCGAACGTGAGTATGGCCGGGCGGTGCTCACCGGATTCCACGCGCTGTGGAGCGTGGCGGCGGTCATCGGCTCGGTGTGGGCCTCCGCGGCGGCCACCCTCGATCTCGGCCTGCCCGTCACGTTCGCCATCGCCCTCGTGCCGGCCGCCGCCGTCTCCGTCCTCGCGTCGCTCTGGCTCTACCGGCCGGAGGAGGAGCACCGCGCGGCCCCGGCCCCCGCCAAGACCACAGACCAGACCGCGAACGCGGCCAAGCCGGCCGGCGTCGCGTGGCGGCCGATCATCCCCCTGTGCCTCGCGATGGCGTTCCTCTACGTCGGCGACTCGTCGGTCTCCAACTTCGGCACCGTCTTCATGGACAAGGTCGTGCACGCCTCGGCGACCGTGATCCCGCTGGCCCTGGGTGCCTACCAGCTCACCACGTTCCTGGTGCGGGTCGGCGGCGACTTCGCGGTGCGCCGTTGGGGCCCGGCCGCCATCGTGCGCGCCGGAGGCACCGTCGCGACGCTGGGCTTCGTCGCGATCGTGGCCGCGCCGACCGTGCCGCTGGCGATCGCGGGCTTCGCCCTCACCGGGATCGGCCTGTCCGTCGTCGCCCCGCAGTCGTTCTCCGCGGCCGGCCGCCTCGACCCCGCGGGCACGGGCGTGGCGATCGCCCGCGTCAACATGTTCAACTACGTCGGGTTCATCGTCGGAGCCGCGCTCGTCGGCGGCCTCGCCGACGCCTCCGGCTATCGGGTCGCCTTCGGCGCGCCGCTCGTCCTCGCCGCCGCGATCATCCTGCTCGCACGCGGCTTCCAGCCGCGCAAGGCCGAACCGGCCGCCACGACCACCGTCGTCACTCCCTGACGCCCCCTCCGGCGTTCTTCGCCAGGACGCGTACGGCCTCGGCGACACGGTGGGCGGGCAGGCGGGCGAAGCCGATCACCAGCCCCGGCGATCCGTGCGCCGAGGTGACGACCTCCGTGGTCAGGCCCGCGGCCCGGGCGGCCTCGGCGAGGCCGCCCGGATCACCCCCGCCCTCGGCATTGACCTCGGCATAGAGGTGCAGCCCGGCCGAGATGCCGCGCACGGTCATCCCGGGCAGGTGCTCGGCCAGCGCTCCGACGAGGGCGTCCCTGCGCCGCCGATATTCCCTGCGCACCCGGCGCAGGTGCCGGTCGTACGTCCCGCCCTCGATCAGGTGGGCGAACACGTACTGGTCGACGACCGGCGAGCCGAGGTCGGACTCGCCGCGCGCGAGCCGTACGGCACGGGCGACGTGCGGGGGCGCCGCGATCCAGCCGAGCCGCAGCCCCGGGGCGAGGGCCTTGCTCACGCTGCCGGCGAGCACGACCCGGTCGGGCGCGAGGCCCTGCAGGCATCCGACAGGGTCGCGGTCGAAGCGGAACTCGGCGTCGTAGTCGTCTTCGAGCACGAGGGCGCCCGTGTCGGCCGCCCACTCGACCAGCGCGGCGCGGCGGGCCGGGGACAGCACGACGCCGGTCGGGTACTGGTGCGCGGGGGTGACCATCACGGCGTCGGCGTCGTCCGGCAGGGCCGCGACGACGATCCCCTCATGGTCGACGGGCACGGGGACGATCTCCGCCCCGGCCCGCCGGAGCAGCGGAAGCATGCGCGTGCTCGTCGGGTCTTCCACGGCCAGCACGACGCGCCTGCCCCGGTCGCGCACCAGGGCCTCGACGACGAGGCTGATCCCCTGGGCCACCCCTGTCATGATCACCAGATCGTCCGGTGAGGCGTCGGCCGCGCGCACCCGGCCGAGGTACGCGGCGAGCTCGCGGCGCAGGGCCGGCACGCCGCCGGGGTCGCCGTAGTCGAGCCCGTCGTTGGGCAGCGTGGCCAGCACGTGCCGGACGGCGGCCAGCCATGCCTGCCGGGGAAACAGGCCGAGGTCCGGCGACGTGGGCCGATGGTCATAGTGGGGCCGACCGGCCTCCCGCCGGTCTCCCTGCCGCTCGGGGGCGGCCTGCCGCCCGGCCCCCGCCGCCAGCCCTGCCGCCACGCCTGCCCCGACCCTGGCCGCGACCCTCGTGCCCGCGCCCGTTCTCGATTCGAGCAGCCCCTCGGCCACGAGCTGCTCGTACGCCTCGACCACGACGCCGCGCGACAGGCCGAGATCGCGGGCGAGGTCGCGGGTCGCGGGAAGACGGGCGCCGGGGACGAGCCGCCCGGACCGGACCGCCTCGCGCAGCTCGCGGGCGATCTGCCCGGCGAGCCCGCCCGCGGCCCTGTCGACCACGAGATGAAGATCGGCCATTGGTCCACTCTAACGGCGGCCGATTGGACCAGCAGTAAGGACCAAGCCGTCCCTAGCATCCCTCGCATGAACACTCATGTGGCCGGAGCCGCGGGTGCGATGTTCCTCGTGGGGACGTTGGCGGCGGTCTCCGGCGTCATCGAGGACTATCCGGTCTATGGAGGGCAGGCGGTCCGCTACGCCCTCGCCGCCGTGGTCATGCTCGCCGTCGCCCGGGCGCGCGGGCTCGGCCACGTACGGCTCCGCCCGCGTCAGTGGGGGTTGCTCGTCGCGATAGCCCTGACGGGGCTCCTGCTGTTCAACCTCTGCGTGGTCGAGGCGAACCGCGCGGCCGGGCCCGCGCTGCCCGGCATCGTCCTCGGCACGGTGCCGCTGGCGCTCGCACTGGTGGGCCCGATCTTCACCGGCGCCCGGCCCTCCCCGCGCGTCGTGGCCGCGGGTCTGGTGGTGGCCGCCGGGGCCACCCTGGCGACCGGCGCCGGCAGCGGGAACCTGCCCGGGCTGCTGTGGTCGCTGGGCGCCCTGGTCTGCGAGCTGTGCTTCTCGCTGCTGGCGCTGCCGCTGCTGCCGCTGATCGGCCCTCTCAGGCTGTCGGCGTGGACGGCCGCGCTGTCGGTGCCGTTCCTGCTGGTCACCGGCCTCGTCCTGGACGGCCGTGACATGCTGCGCGTCCCGACCGCCGCGGAGGCGGGTGGTCTCGCCTACCTCGCGCTGGTGGTGACGACCGTGGCGTTCTTCCTGTGGTATCGCTCACTGCCTCACCTGGGCCCGGACCGGGCCGGGCTGTTCGCCGGGGTGGTTCCCGTCGGGGCGCTCACGACGGCCGCCCTGCTGGGGATCGCCGTCCCTTCTGCGGCCGACCTGGCCGGAGCGGCCCTCGTGATCAGCGGGATCGCCCTCGGGCTCCGGTCACCCGCTCGGGGTGCTCGGCGCGCTCGGCGCGCTCGGCGTGCTCGGTCTCCTCGGTCTGCTCGGGGCCCCGCTCGGCCGGCGGCGGCTCCTCGCTCGGCGTCCGCCGCCTCCCGGGAGGGGTCCACCAGGTGATCTCGCCCTCCTTCACCTGCCGCAACACGAGCGTCAGCAGCGACACCGCCAGGCCCACGAGAATGCCGATCGCGAAGACGACCATGACCCATACTTCGCCATGCATGGCCCCTCCTCTCTCTGTCCTCTGTGTTATTTATCCCCATTTATGATCGAATATCCGGTTTGAAGTTGTTCAAAACGGACGCATGGCCCGGGCATGATGACCATCGCCCGCGAGCCGTACGCTGTGCAAAGACCATGGGCGGCTCGCGGGGCGGGCACGCCCGACCAGGCAGACCACGAGGAACCGAGGACGATGCCGGAGTTCGACTACACCGACCTGCTCCCGCTTGGACCGGACGAGACGGAGTACCGCCTGATCACCAGCGAGGGGGTGCGGGTCACCGAGGCCGCCGGGCGCAGGTTCCTGGAGGTCGAGCCGGAGGCCCTGCGGCTGCTCACCGAGACCGCGATCCACGACATCTCGCACTACCTGCGGGCCTCCCACCTGGCCCAGCTCCGCAAGATCGTCGATGACCCCGAGTCGAGCGGCAACGACCGCTTCGTCGCCCTCGACCTGCTCAAGAACGCGAGCATCTCGGCCGGCGGCGTGCTGCCGATGTGCCAGGACACCGGCACCGCGATCGTCATGGGCAAGCGCGGCAGGCACGTGCTGACCGACGGGCGCGACGCCGAGCACCTCAGCCGCGGCGTCTACGACGCCTACACCAAGCTCAACCTGCGCTACTCGCAGATGGCCCCGCTGACCATGTGGGACGAGAAGAACACCGGCTCCAACCTGCCGGCCCAGATCGAGCTGTACGCCGAGGACCCCAACGGCCACCCGGACGAGTACAAGTTCCTGTTCATGGCCAAGGGCGGCGGCTCGGCCAACAAGTCGTTCCTCTACCAGGAGACCAAGGCGGTGCTCAACGAGAAGCGCATGCTCGCCTTCCTGGAGGAGAAGATCCGCTCGCTCGGCACCGCCGCCTGCCCGCCGTACCACCTGGCGATCGTCGTGGGCGGCACCAGCGCGGAGTACGCCCTGAAGACCGCGAAGTACGCCTCGGCCCGCTATCTCGACTCCATCCCCACCGAGGGCTCCCCGAGCGGGCACGGCTTCCGCGACCTGGAGATGGAGAAGAAGGTCTTCGAGCTGACCCAGAAGCTGGGCATCGGCGCGCAGTTCGGCGGCAAGTACTTCTGCCACGACGTACGCGTCATCCGGCTGCCCAGGCACGGCGCGTCGTGCCCGGTCGCCATCGCGGTGAGCTGCAGCGCCGACCGGCAGGCGCTCGCGAAGATCACGCCGGAGGGCGTCTTCCTCGAACAGCTGGAGACCGACCCCGCCCGCTTCCTGCCGGACACGACCGACGAGCACCTCGGCGGCGACGTCGTCAGCATCGACCTCAACCGCCCGATGCCGGAGATCCTCGCCGAGCTGAGCAAGTATCCGGTGAAGACCCGGCTGTCGCTCACCGGCCCCCTCGTCGTGGCCCGCGACATCGCCCACGCGAAGATCGCCGAGCGGCTCGACGCCGGCGAGGACATGCCGCAGTACATGAAGGACCACGCCGTCTACTACGCCGGCCCGGCCAAGACCCCCGAGGGCTACGCGTCCGGCTCCTTCGGCCCCACCACCGCCGGGCGGATGGACTCGTACGTCGAACGCTTCCAGGCCGCGGGCGGCTCGATGGTGATGCTGGCCAAGGGCAACCGGTCGAAGCAGGTGACCGAGGCGTGCCAGAAGTACGGCGGCTTCTATCTCGGCTCGATCGGCGGCCCGGCCGCCCGGCTCGCCCAGGACTGCATCAAGAAGGTCGAGGTCCTGGAATATCCGGAGCTGGGAATGGAGGCGGTCTGGAAGATCGAAGTCGTGGACTTCCCCGCCTTCATCGTCGTCGACGACAAGGGTGACGATTTCTTCGCCGACACCACCGGTCCCGTCCTTACCATCGGAAGGCGCTGATCTGCGGGGAGGTTGTCAGGATCTTTGACAGAAGATCTCAACAATTTCCCGGCATGGTCTCTACAGGTCGCACTACACAAATCGGTAAGCTGCCACCCATGCGTGCGCCGTCCGGATACTTGCTAGCCGCGCGCTATCGGCTGATCGAGCCGGTCGGGCGCGGCGGGATGGGCACTGTGTGGCGCGCGCGTGACGAGCTGCTCGACCGCGAAGTGGCTGTCAAGGAGGTGCGGCTCCCGCTGGTCCTCGACGAGGAGCTGCGGGCGGAGCTGTGCGCGCGCACCGAACGCGAGGGCCGGGCGACCGCCATGGTCGCCCATCCCTCGGTCATCACGGTCTTCGACGTCATCACCGAGGACGACCGCCCCTGGATCGTGATGGAGCTGCTCAGGGCGCGGTCGCTGGAGGAGCTCATCCGCCAGGAGGGCCCGCTGCCGCCGCGCCGGGTGGCCGACATCGGCCGGCAGGTGCTCGGCGCGCTGCGCGCCGTCCACGCCAAGGGCATCCTGCACCGCGACGTGAAGCCCAGCAACGTGCTGGTGACCGACGACGACCGGGCGGTGCTGACCGACTTCGGGCTGGCCGCCCTGGAGGGCGACGCCTCCATCACCCAGGCCGGGATCGTCCTCGGCTCCGCCGGATACATCGCCCCGGAACGCGTCCTCGGCGACAAGGCGAGCCCGGCGGCCGACCTGTGGTCGCTGGGCGCCACCCTCTACACCGCCGTCGAAGGCCGCGGCCTGCACGGCCGCCGTACGGCGGCGGCCGCGCTCGCGGCGCTGACCAGCGGCGCTCCGATCCCCATGGACAAGGCGGGCCCGCTCGCCCCTGTCCTGCGCGGCCTGCTCCAGATCGACCCCGCGGCCCGGCTCGACGGAGTCCGCGCGGCCCACGCCCTGTCCAGGATCGCGGCCGGAGGCACGGCCGACGACCCCTTCGCCTCCCCGTTCCGCACCGGCCGGCCCACGCCGCCGCCCACCGCCCCGCAGCCCACCGCCCCCGAGACCCGCAAGCCGCCGCAGCGCAGCCAGCGGGGACAGCACCGGGCCGAGTCGCGCCCCGCGCCCAAGGTCACCCCGCGCGACCGCGACTCCGGGCCCCACCGCCAGCAGTGGCCGTACGGCCAGCCGCACCGGCCCGGGGAGCACGTGCAGCCGCAGGCGTACGATCCGTACGCCTCGGGGCGGTACGACCTGCACGGCCCGCACGGGCAGTCCGGACAGTACGGCCAGTTCGGTCAGAGCGGTCAGCTCCGGCACAGCGGATCCACCGGGTCCCACAGCGGCCCGTACGGCGGCCCGTACGGCGGCTCACATGGGGGCTCACACGGGGGCTCGCACAGCGGTCCGCACGGCGGTTTCTATGGGGGCTCACACGGGGGCGCGTACAGCGGCCCTCACCAGCAGTCCGGGCAGCCGCACCAGCGCGGTTATCCGCGTGACTACGGCTACTCGCGGGAGGCGCCGTCCGTGCCGTCCCAGCGGCGGCGGCCGAGCGAGGGCCTGCACCGCAAGCCGTCCGAGCCCGCCTTCCACCAGGTCGTGCGCAGTCCGATGATGCGGCACGTGGCAAAAATGATCAAGCTGCTGCTCCCCCGCCGGTATTGGCCGCGAATCTTCATCAAGTAACCAGAAAGCGATTTCCAAGGCAGAATCGCTATCTTTCTAGATATGCCGGAACAGCACCCTGGGCCACTCGCCGACCGCTATGAGCTGCGCACCCGCATCGGACGGGGGACCATGGGCACCGTCTGGCGAGCGTACGACCGGTCGCTGGGCCGGGAGATCGCGGTCAAGGAGATCCGCCAGGACCCCTCGCTCAGCCCCCGGCAACGGCAGGAGCTGCGCGAACGCATGATGCGCGAGGGCCGCATGGCCGCGCGCGTCAGCCATCCCTCCGTCGCCACCATCCACGACGTCATCGTGTCCGACGGCATCCCGTGGATCATCATGGAGCTCGTCGAGGGGCGCTCGCTGGAACAGGTGATCGACGAAGAGGGCCCGCTGCCGCCGCGTCTGGTCGCGGAGATCGGCTACGACCTGCTCGGCGCGCTCCGCGCCGCCCACGCCCAGGACATCCTGCACCGCGACGTCAAGCCCGCGAACGTGCTGCTGACCGAGACGGGCCGAGTCGTGCTGACCGACTTCGGCATCGCCAAGGCGCTCGGCGACCACGCGCTCACCCAGACCGGCATGGTGATCGGCTCGCCCGGATACACCGCCCCGGAGCGAGCCCGGGGCGAATACACCGGCCCCGAGTCCGACCTGTGGTCACTCGGCGCGACGCTCTACTTCGCCGTCGAGGGACGCCCGGCCTATGAACGCGCGACCGTCGGCGAGACGCTGGCCGCCCTGATGACGGAGGAGGCCGACCCGCCCGCGCAGGCCGGCGCCCTGCGGCCGGTCCTCGACGGGCTGCTCGTGAAGGACCACACCGCGCGCCTCACCCCTGAGCGCGCCGCCGCGATGCTCCGCCTGATCGCCGACACCCCTACGGGCTCCATTCCCGCCGTCCCCCCGGCACCCGCACGCGACGCGACGGCGCGTCCGGACGGCAACGCCTCGGCCGCCCGGCCGGCCGGGGGCAACGTGCCCGAGGACGACGATGACGACGCTAACCGCACAATGGTCGTCCCCCGCCCCACGGCGGCCCCCCGCCTCCCCGCCCCGCCTCCGGGCGGCGCCAGGAACGGCACCACAGGCAACACCGCAGCCAAGCCCGTCGGCAGGCCCGAGCACGCCCCCGAGCGCGTTTCGGAGGCCGCTTCGGGGGCCTATTCCGGGGGCACTTCCGGGAGCGCTTCGGGGAGCGCTTCCGGGGGCGGGGACAGGCACAGCACCACGGTGCCCGGCAGGCTGCCCGGCTCTGGACCCATGACGCCCCCGCCGCCCGGCCCCGGCTCAGGGAACAGCTTCGGGAGCAGCTTCGGCAATGGCCCGGCGCCAATGCCAGGGCCTCACCCTGGCCCGCAGCCTGGCGCTTTCCCGCCCGGGGCCATGCCGCCCGGTGCCATGCCGCCCGGAGGCGTGCCACATGGGGCCTTACCGCCGGGGGATGGGGTTCCGGGGAAGCCGCCCAGCCTGGGCACGGACCTGTTCGCGATGCAGAGTCCCTCCGGCCCGGACGCCAAGACGCAGGTCCGGGTGCTCGTGACGATGGGAGTCGCGCTCTTCGGCGTCCTCGCGCTGATCCTCCTGGGCGTCTTCATCTTCGCGAAGTGATCGTCGCCCCGGACCTCCGGGCACCGTCGGCCAGATGTCCACGAGCTGTGGCCCGGCCTGTCAGTGCTCTTGAGCATCCAGACGCCACCAACTAGGCGACCCGAGCCCTGGCCCGGTCTGTCAGTGCTGTTGAGCGCCCGGATACCGCCGACCACGTGACCCGAGCCCCGACCCGGCCGGGTCCTGCGCTGAGCGCCCGGACGCCACCGACCAGGTGACCCGAGCCCTGGCCCGGCCGATCACCGCGTTCAGCGCCCGGAAACCGCCGACCGGGTGAGGCGAGCTCTGGCCTGGTCGGTCACTGCGCCGGAAGGAACCTCCGGTCCTCGCGAAGCCCGCTCCGCTGGGCCTTCGCTGCGGTCCTCACTCCCTTCCGCTCCGCTCCCTCGCCCCCGTCGAACCGTGGAGGGGGACTGGCGAGTGTTGCGCCGGATGTCCGGACACTGCTAGCAAGGTCACGAATACCTTCGGTGTCCCCCTGGAGTGACCGGTGCGCAAAGGGATCAGCTACGCCGACGCGGTCAAACTGCTCGGGCAGGAGAGCACGGTCGCGAAGATCCTCACCGGCACCCTCGCCGGGGCTGTGCCGGGGTTGTCCTTGCTCGACGTCAAAGACGAGGCGGTACGGCTGGCGGGAGAGGCGACCGGCAAGCTCCGCGACCGTGTGACGGGCCTGAACCGGTACGACCGTACGGCCCGGCTGGAGGCGGCCCAGGCCGTCCTCGTCGTGGCGGCGTTCTTCGAGGCCCTGGACGAGTTGCCGCTGCCGTTCGATCCGAAGGAACTCCGCCTCGACCGGGACGAGCAGGCGGCGCTGTCCGGAGCCGGCCCGCAACCAGGCTCGTTCATCCACACCCTGATGACGATCGAGCCGGCCGGTCTGCGCGCCAATCAGTCGTACGCCGTCATGCTCGACTCGATCACCGAGTATTACCGCACGCTCGCGGCGGCGCTGACCGGGTTCGTCTCCGGACTGGCCGTACGCGACCGTCTCGACGCGACCGAGTGGGCACGCGCGAAGACGGCGATCGAGGTGGAGCTGCCCGAGGCCGCGCGCCGAAAGTACGAGGAACTTCACCGGCGGCTGGCTCAGGATGTTCCCGAGTTCGCGTTGTGGCAGGACATGATCTCTCGGCAGCGGGTCGAGACCGGCCTGGCCGAGCTGGAGGCGCTGCTCACCGAGGTCGCCGCCAACACCAGGACACCCGAGCACCGGCATACGCTGTCCCTGGCGCACCGAGCAGCCCTACACCGGCCCATCGCCCAGTCGGGTGAGGTCCCCTCGGGCATGCGCATGCCCACGCTCGTCGAGGCGTACGTGAACCCGGACTTCCGGCTGGCCGAGTACGGCGAGCGGACCGATCCGAGCGCGGAGTGGTGGTGGGCGAAGGCGGAGCAGAGCGACGACATCGTCGGGTTCCTCGCCCGCTACTTCACCTCGCCCGAGGCCACCACGATGCCGCTGGTCGTGCTGGGCCAGCCCGGCGCCGGGAAGTCCGTGCTCACCAAGATCCTGGCCGGTCGCCTGCCGGACGGTGACTTCCTGCCGGTGCGGGTGCCGCTGCGGGAGGTGCCGGCCGACGGGACGATCCAGGAGCAAATCGAATCGGCGGTGCGGAATGCCACCGGCGAGCACCTGAGCTGGCCGGAGCTGGCGCGGTCGGCGGGCGGCGCGCTGCCGGTCGTCATGCTCGACGGGCTGGACGAGCTGCTCCAGGCCACCGGGGTCCATCGTTCCGACTACCTGAGCCAGGTGGCCGAGTTCCAACGTCGAGAAGCCGAGCTTGGTCGCCCGTTGGTCGTGCTCGTGACCACGCGCACGGCCGTCGCCGACCGGATGCGCTTCCCTCCGGGATGCCTGATGATCCGGCTGGAGCCCTTCAAGGAGGAGCAGGTCCGCCGCTGGCTGTCGGTATGGAACACCGCGAACCAGGACTATTTCACCACTCAAGGACTGAAACCGTTGCCGGCCGAGACGGCCCTGGCACATGGTGACCTGGCGTCGCAGCCGCTGCTTCTGCTGATGCTCGCGCTGTACGACGCCGACGCCAACGCCCTGCAACGCGGCGAGACCGGGCTCAGCCAGGCGGAACTGTACGAGCGGCTGCTGACCCGCTTCGCCCGCCGCGAGGTGCGCAAACACCAGCCGGGCCTGCCGGACGCGCAGATCGACCAGGCCGTGGAGACGGAGCTGCGCACGCTGGCCGTCGCGGCGTTCGCGATGTTCAACCGTGGCAGACAGTGGGTCTCCACCGACGACCTCAACAGTGACCTGGCCGCGCTGCTCCCGACTCCGACGGCCCAGACCGCAAGCTTCCAGGCGCCCCTGTCCCGAGCCGACCGGGTGATCGGGAAGTTCTTCTTCGTCCACCAGGCGTCCGCCGAGAGGGACGGCGGCAAACTCCAGACGTACGAGTTCCTGCACGCCACCTTCGGCGAGTATCTGATCGCCCGGATGGTGCGCGACGTGCTGCGGAGCATGGTCGCCCGCGAGAGGGCCGCCACCGACCCGTTCTTCGGCCGCCCACAGCCCGACGACGGGCTGCTGTACGCGCTGCTGTCGTTCGCCGTGCTGACCGAGCGGCAGCCGATCGTGAAATTCCTCCGCGACCTACTCCCTGCCCTCGATCGCGAGCCCACCATCGACCTGCTCGTCCGCCTGCTACACACCGCGGAGACCCGAACGGATCACAGCTACGCCGACTACCGTCCGGAGAAGTCGACGTTCGTCACCCGGTACGCCTACTACACGGCCAATCTGGTGATCCTCGCCTCTCTCACCACCGACGGAATAGCGGCCAGCCGACTATTCCCCCACGACGATTACCCCGCTGGCGCCTGGTATCGCCTGGCCTCCCTATGGCACTCCCGGTTGAGCGGGCTCACCTTCGACAGCCTGCACAGGAGCTTTCAGGTTGAACGGGATCTGTTCGACGGCGGCGACCCGGACCCGCTCATCCGGTACGTCGGCATCGAAAATTACCAGAACTACCAGCGAGTGGGCGGTTTCACGATGAGGCCGGACACGGGATTAGGCCAACAGTTACTCGACGCCGCACACTTCCTCTATCACCCACTGATCGACAGCTTGGCCCGGGCGGCGGAAGGGCCAATGCTGACGGCGGACTACCTCTGGGAATGGAAGTGGCACATCGAGCAAGGTCATCTCTCGCCGGCAGCAAGCTCGTTAGCCGAGGCGTGGCGGCACACGGAAGAAGTGCGGAGGACAGTCGAGGAGATCATTCGGGGTCTGCGGAGGGCCTACCGGTCGGATCCGGAGGGGGTCGCGACGGTCTTCCGGGAGGTGACGGGAGAAGAGCTGCCCGAGGAGGTCACAGGCGGGGCCGCGGATGAGAGTGCCCGTTCGGAGGGCGGGGATCCGGGCAGGAACGATGCGATTGACGAGAGGCTGTAGGACTGAGACATGGACGAATATCGCATCGAGCACGACTCCATGGGCGAGGTCCGGGTGCCCGCCCGTGCGAAGTGGCGGGCCCAGACCCAGCGGGCGGTGGAGAACTTCCCGGTGTCCGGCCGGGGGCTTGAGCCGGCGCACATCGCGGCGCTCGCCCGCATCAAGGCGGCCTGCGCGAAGGTCAACGCCGAGTACGGCGTCATCGACAAGGACATGGCACAGGCCATCCAGGAGGCGGCCGAGGAGGTCGCCGAGGGCAAATGGGACGACCAGTTCCCCGTGGACGTCTTCCAGACCGGCTCGGGCACCTCGTCCAACATGAACATGAACGAGGTCATCGCCACGCTGGCGCAGGAGCGGCTCGGCCGGCCCGTCCACCCCAACGACCACGTCAACGCCGCCCAGTCGTCCAACGACGTCTTCCCGTCGTCCATCCACGTCGCCGCGACGTACGCCGTGGTGCACGAGCTGACGCCCGCGCTGGAGCACCTGGCGACCGCGCTGGAGGAGAAGGCGACGGAGTTCGCCGACGTGGTGAAGGCGGGCCGCACCCACCTGATGGACGCGACGCCGGTCACGCTCGGCCAGGAGTTCGGCGGCTACTCCACCCAGATCGAGCTGGCGCTCGAACGGCTCCAGGCGACGCTGCCGCGCCTGGCCGAGCTGCCGCTGGGCGGCACGGCCGTGGGCACCGGCGTCAACGTGCCGGGACCGGGCTGGGCGCAGGCGGTGATCGCCGAGCTGAGCCGGACGACCGGCCTGCCGTTCACCGAGGCCAGGGACCACTTCGAGGCGCAGGGCGCGCGTGACGGCGTGGTCGAGCTGTCGGGCATGCTCAAGGTGATCGCCGTCTCGCTCAACAAGATCGCGAACGACCTGCGCTGGATGGGGTCGGGCCCGCGCACCGGGCTGGGCGAGATCAACCTGCCCGACCTGCAGCCGGGGTCGTCGATCATGCCGGGGAAGGTCAACCCGGTGATCCCGGAGGCCGTCACGATGGTGGCCGCGCAGGTCGTGGGCAACGACGCGGCGATCACGATGGCCGGGGCCTCGGGGGCGTTCGAGCTCAACGTGATGCTGCCGGTGATGGCGCGCAACGTGCTGGAGTCGATCCGGCTGCTGGCCAACGTGTCGCGGCTGCTCGCCGACCGGTGCGTCAGCGGGATCACCGCCAACGTGGAGCGCCTGCGCGAGTACGCCGAGTCGTCGCCGTCGATCGTCACCCCGCTCAACCGGTACGTGGGGTACGAGGAGGCAGCCAAGATCGCCAAGCAGGCGTTGAAGGAGCGCAAGACGATCCGGGAGGTCGTCATCGAGCGCGGCCACGTGGCGAACGGCACGCTGACCGAGGAGCAGCTCGACCGGGCGCTGGACGTGCTGTCCATGACCCGCCCCACATAGGAGGGAGCGCATCTATGTCGTCGTCCGCCATGTGCCGGGAAGAGCGCGGTTTCTATCGTGAGGCAGCATGAGCCTTGAAGGACGTACGGCCCTCGTCACCGGCGCGGGGAGCGGCATCGGACGGGCGTGTGCCCGGCGCCTGGCCGCCGAGGGCGCGCACGTCGTCGTCGCCGACATCAACGCCGAGGCCGCGAGCAAGGTGGCCGCCGAGATCGGCGGCACGCCGGTGGCCGTCGACCTGTCCGATCCGGAGTTCCTGGTGGCCTGGCGGGGCCAGCTCCCGCCCTCGCCGCACACGCACCTGCGCGCCGACATCGTCGTGAACAACGCGGGGTTCCAGCACGTGGCCCCGATCGAGGAGTTCCCGCCCGAGATCTTCAACAAGATCATGCGGGTGATGGTCGAGGCGCCGTTCCTGCTCGTGCGCGACGTGCTGCCCGGCATGTACGAGCGCGGGTGGGGCCGCATCGTCAACATCTCCTCGGTGCACGGCCTGCGCGCCTCGCCGTTCAAGGCGGCCTACGTGACGGCCAAGCACGCGCTGGAGGGCCTGTCGAAGGTGATCGCCCTCGAAGGGGCGGCCCACGGCGTGACCTCCAACTGCGTCAATCCCGCGTACGTCCGGACGCCGCTGGTGGAGAACCAGATCGCCGACCAGGCGCGCACCCACGGGATCAGCGAGGACGATGTGGTCGAGCAGATCATGCTCGCCCCCGCGGCGATCAAGCGGCTGGTCGAGCCGGACGAGGTGGCCGAGCTGGTCGCCTACCTGTGCGGGCCGCAGGGATCGTTCGTCACCGGCGTCTCGATTCCCATCGACGGAGGATGGAGCGCGCGCTGACCACATCGTCTCCCAAGAACGCGACGGCTCCGGCGAGCGGCGCGCACGCCTATCTCGACCTGCTCGCCCGGGAGGCGTCGGCGGTCGAGTTCGAGGGCCCGATCCTGCAGGCCAGGGCGGCCGGGGCCGACTCGGCCACGCTGGAGGAGCTGGAGCGGGCCAAGGTCGCGGCGCTCCAGGTGCGGGCCGTGCTGCGCCGGCGGGCCAAGCGGGAGGCGGAGCTGTCGGCGCTGTTCGACACCGCCAGCGACCTGGCCGGGCTGCGCGACCTCGACGCGGTGCTCCAGGCCATCGTGCACCGATCCAGGCAGCTGCTCGCGACCGACATCGCGTACATGACGCTGAACGACCCCGAGCGCGGCGACACCTACATGCGGGTGACCGACGGGTCGATCTCGGCCAGCTTCCGGCGGCTGCGGCTGCCGATGGGCGCCGGGCTGGGCGGGCTGGTGGCGCAGAGCGGCACGCCGTACAACACGGCGGACTACTTCGCCGACCCCAGGTTCCGGCACACGAACACGATCGACGTGGCCGTCCACGAGGAGGGCCTGGTGGCGATCCTCGGGGTGCCGCTGCGACTCGGCACGCAGGTCATCGGCGTGCTGTTCGCGGCCAACCGCAGCGCCAGGCCGTTCGCGCAGGAGGAGGTGGCGCTGCTGTGCTCGCTGGCGGCGCACGCCGCCGTGGCCATCGACACCGCCCGGCTGCTGCAGGAGACCCGGGCCGCGCTGGGCGAGCTGAGCGAGGCGAACACGCTGATCAGGGCGCACAGCGAGTCGATCGAGCGGGCCGCGGACGCGCACGACCGGATGACCGGCCTCGTGCTGCGCGGCGGCGGGGTCGAGGACGTCGCGGCGGTCGTCACCGAGGTGCTGGGCGGCCGGCTGACCGTGCTGGACGACGAGGGCCGCCCCCTCGTGGGCGAGTCCCGCGACCTCGACACGGGCGTCTTCGACGCCGCGCAGTCGTCGCGGGCGCTGGGCCGCACGGTCAAGCGGGGGGACGCGTACGTCGCGTCGGTGGACGTGGGGGCGGCGCCGCTGTGCACGCTGGTGCTGCGGACCGACCACCTGGTGTCCGACACCGACCAGCGGATCCTGGAGCGCGCCGCGATCGTCACCGCGCTGCTGCTGCTGTTCCGCCGCAGCGTCGCCGAGGCGGAGGGGCGGGTGCGCGGCGAGCTGCTCGACGACCTGGTGTCCCGGCCGGAGCTGCGCGGGCTGGACGACCGGGCGCGGCGGCTCGGCATCCATCTCGACGCGCCGCACGTGCTGGTCGTGGCGCGGCACGACGGGCAGCGGGAGCGCGGCGCGTTCTGGGCGTCGTCGCAGGCGACGCTGGCGCACGGCCTCGCCACAACCAGGGGCGACGAGGTCGTGCTGCTGCTGCCCGGCGACCGGCCGGGCGCGCTGGCCCGGCGCGTCGCGGCGGAGCTGAGCGCCTCTCTCGGCCGCCCGGCGACGGCGGGAGCCGCGATGGCCACGGGTCCGGCGACGGCGGTGGCGTCCGCCTACGCCGAGGCCCGCCGCTGCGCCGGGGCCCTGGTCGCGCTGGGCCGTACGGGTGACGGCGCGAGCGCCGGGGAGCTGGGCTTCGTCGGCCTGCTCGTGGGCGAGCGGCGCGAGGTGTCCGGCTTCCTCGCGGGCGCGCTCGGGCCGGTGCTCGACTATGACGCGCGCCGGGGAACCGCCCTGGTCAAGACCCTCAACGCCTACTTCGGCACGGGCGGCTCGCTGTCGCGTACGGCCGAGGCCCTGCACATCCACGTGAACACGGTGACCCAGCGGCTCGACCGGGTGGGGCAGCTGCTCGGCGACGACTGGCAGGAACCGGAGCGGGCCCTGGAGATCCAGCTCGCCCTGCGGCTCCACCGGCTGCGCACCCACATGCCGGACGCCTGAGGTGTGTGGCGGCGCCCCATAGGAGTGACCTCGGTCACTGCATACCGTGTGCGGAACCCCCCATCGGAGGAGTTCCCATGGCAAACACCCCCCCTGCACGGATCGGAAAGGTGGTCGGGGCCAGCCTGATCGGCACCACCATCGAGTGGTACGACTTCTTCCTTTACGGCTCGGCCGCCGCCCTGGTGTTCAACAAGCTGTTCTTCCCCACCGAGGACGAGCTGACCGGCACCCTCCTGGCGTTCCTCACCTATGCCGTCGGCTTCGTCGCCCGGCCACTCGGCGGGCTGGTCTTCGGCCACTACGGCGACCGGCTCGGCCGCAAGCGGCTGCTGGTCATCAGCCTGCTCATGATGGGCGGCTCGACGTTCCTCATCGGCTGCATGCCGACGTACGCCGCGCTCGGCGCCGGCGCGCCGTTGCTGCTGACCGTGCTCCGTCTGGTGCAGGGCTTCGCCCTCGGCGGCGAGTGGGGCGGCGCGGTGCTGCTGGTCTCCGAGCACGGCGACGCCCGCAACCGCGGTTTCTGGGCGTCCTGGCCGCAGGCCGGCGCTCCCGGTGGCAACCTGATCGCCACCGGTGTGCTGGCGCTGCTCGCCGCGGTGCAGTCCGAGGAGGCCTTCCTCGCCTGGGGCTGGCGGATCGCGTTCCTGCTGTCCGGCGTCCTTGTGCTTATCGGCCTGTGGATCAGGCTCACGGTCACCGAGTCTCCGGTGTTCCAGCAGGCGCTGGAGCGGCAGGAGGCCGCGCCGAAGGCCCCCATCGTCGGCGTGGTGCGCCACCACTGGCGCGACGTGCTGGTCGCGATGGGCGCCCGGATGGCCGAGAACGTCTCCTACTACGTGATCACCGCGTTCGTCCTCGTCTACGGCACCACGGCGGCGGGCCTGCCCAAGGGCACCGTGCTCAACGCCGTGCTGATCGGCTCGGCGATCCACTTCGTCACGATCCCGCTGTGGGGCGCGCTGTCGGACCGGATCGGCCGCAAGCCGGTCTATCTTCTCGGCGCCGCCGGCGTCGGGCTGTGGGCCTTCGCGTTCTTCCCGCTGATCGACACCAAGAGCTTCTTCCTGGTCACCGTGGCGGTGACGATCGGCCTGGTGCTGCACGGCGCGATGTACGGCCCGCAGGCGGCGTTCTTCTCCGAGCTGTTCGCCACCCGGATGCGCTACTCGGGCGTGTCGATCGGCTACCAGCTCGCCTCGATCGCGGCGGGCGGCGTGGCCCCGCTGATCGCGGTCGCCCTGCTCGACGCGTACGGGTCGAGCGTGCCGGTGTCCGTCTACGTGGTGGCGGCGGCGGTCCTCACGATCATCGCGGTGGTCGCCTCCAGGGAGACCCGCGACCGCGACCTGTCGGCCATCCAGCCGACCTCGGGCGCCGCCCACGCCGCCGCGATCGTGAAGGAGGCCTGATGAAGGCCCTGGCCGCCCTCGCGCTGGCCCTCCCCCTGGCCGTCGCCGCCCCGGCGGAGGCCACCCCATCGCACGCCTCAGCGTGCCCGAAGGTGATCGTGCCGGGCGCGCAGAAGCAGGTGATCGCCTGCCTCGACGACCTGACCACGAAGGGCACCCTGGTCTCCGGGCACACCGACCAGTCGGACTGGTCGGGCCTCAACTCGCCCGGCGCCGTCAACCCCAGCGGGGTGCCCGGCATGCAGATCGACGGCTACTTCCCCGACACCTCCACGGGCGACACCAACCACGGCTGGAACCACGACGCGCAGTTCGTGATCCGGCTGCCGAAGACGTGGAACGGCGGCCTGGTCGTCGCGGGGTCGCCCGGCAACCGGGAGACCTACGCCAACGACTTCACGATCTCCGACTGGGCGCTGGCCAAGGGCTACGCGTACGCCGCGACCGACAAGGGCAACACCGGCGTCGAGTTCTACCGCGACGGCGCGCGGCCCGGCGACGCGGTCGCCGAGTGGAACCACCGGGTCAGCGAGCTGGCGGTCGCCGCCAAGGCCGTCGTCAAGCAGCGGTACGGCAGGCCGGCCCGCACGACGATCGCGGCCGGGCAGTCCAACGGCGGCTACCTGGTCCGCTGGCAGATCGAGAACCGTCCCGACCTGTTCGACGGCGGCGTCGACTGGGAGGGCACGCTCTTCACCACCGACGGGCCCAACCTGCTGACGTTCCTGCCGCCCGCGCTGCGCGCGTACGCGAAGGGCGACAGCGCAGGGGTGGCGGCGGCGGGCTTCGCGCCGGAGTCCGACTTCCTGTGGCCGTTCCACTACCAGTACTACTGGGACCTCACCCAGCGCCTCTACCGCGAGGAGTTCGATCCCTCCTACGACGGCGACGCCGAGGCCGGCACGCCGTTCTGCGCGTCCGGCACGCCCGGCTGCGACACCGACTACGACTACGCCTCCCGGCCCGCCGCGGTGAAGCAGGCGATGGCGCGGGTGAGCCTCACCGGGAAGATCAAGCGGCCGCTGGTCATCGTGCACGGCACCCTGGACACGCTGCTGCCGATCCGGAAGGATTCCGACGTCTACGCCAAGATGATCGGTGATCGGCACCGCGACCGGCTGATGCGCTACTACCGCTTCGAGGGCGGCAACCACGTCGACAGCCTCTACCCGTCGTTCCCGGACCGGCTGCGGCCGCTGCTGCCGTGCTTCCGCAGCGCGTTCACCGCGCTGGAGAAGTGGATCGGCACGGGCACCCCGCCGCCCCCGAACGCCACCCTGCCTCGCCCGGCCTCGGGCGACCTTGAGAACACCTGCACATTGGGAGCGACACCATGACCCAACCCATATCCGCCGAGCGCGTCAGCACGTCCCGGCTGACCCTCAACGTCCTGTCCGTTCCGGGCTCGGCGGGTGACCCTGTGGTGTTCGTCCACGGCAACGTCTCCTCCAGCGCGTTCTGGCGGTCGACGATGACCGCGATCGCGGCCGAGGGCTTCCGTCCGTACGCGGTGGACCTGCGCGGCTTCGGCGACACCGACCCCGAGCCGGTGGACGCGAGCCGCGGCGTGCGCGACTACTCCGACGACGTGCTCGCGCTGCTCGACCGGATCGGTCCCGCGCACCTCGTGGGCTGGAGCCTCGGCGGCGGAGTCGTCATGCAGGCCCTGCGCGACCGGCCCGACGTGGTCCGCAGCGCCGTCCTGGTCAACCCCGTCTCGCCGTACGGCTTCGGCGGCACCACGGGCCCGGACGGCGTGCTCACCAGCCCCGACGGCGCGGGCTCCGGCGGCGGCGCGGCCAACCCCGAGTTCGTGGCCGCGCTCCGGGCGGGCGACCGGTCCGCCGACTCCCCCGTCTCGCCCCGGAACGTGCTGCGTGCCACGTACGTCGCCGCCGGGACCGACCTGGGCGAGGAGGAGGACGCGTTCGTGGAGTCGATGCTGTCCACCCGCATCGGCGACGACCACTACCCGGGCGACTCGGCGGCCTCGGACGCCTGGCCGAACGTCGCCCCGGGCAAGCGGGGCGTGCTGAACACGATCGCGCCGACCAACTTCCGGATCGACGACCTGCACGAGATCGACCCGAAGCCGCCCATCCTGTGGATCAGGGGCGACCAGGACGTGATCGTCTCCGACACGTCGCTGTTCGACCTCGCCCACCTGGGCGCGATCGGCGCCGTGCCCGGCTGGGACGGCACGCCCGCGCAGCCCATGGTGGCCCAGACGCGGGCCGTGCTGGACCGCTACGGCGACTACCGGGAGGTCGTCATCGAGGGCGCCGGCCACGGCCCGCACCTCGACAGGCCCGAGGAGTTCCGCGCGGCCCTCCTCGACCACCTGCGCGCATAGACAGCGCGGACAGCTACCGGCGGTCGCGCAGGACGCGGACGGCGATGCGCCGCAGCAGTGAGGGAGCCTGCGGCGACGCCCCGGCGGGCAGGACGTGCACCTGCCCGCCGCGGCGCACCGTCAGCCCGAACAGCAGGTCCACGTCCTTCTGGTCGACGCGGAGCGCGGGCCGCCACGACCCCGGGCCGAGGCAGTCGTCCCCGCCGATCCGGCTGACCGGCACCCGCGCGACGAGCTGACCGGCCACCCGGCCGGGTATCCCCGGCTCGACCAGCGCGGGCACGACCATGCTGCGCCCGCGCCCGTCCTGCTCGCGCAGCACCAGCTCGGTCGGCGGCCCCCCGCTCGGCGGCACGTACGGCACGGGCACGACGACGAAGACGTGCCCCTCCTGCCTGGCGACGGAGGCGCGCGACGAGACCAGCGCGATCGACTCGGGGAACGACTTCGGCTCCACGCAGACGCCCAGCTCGCCGCGCTCGGACCAGCACGGCACGACGAGCCGTTTCGGCTCGCCGGCGAGCGCGCCCGCGCAGCTCATCGGCAGGGCGGGGCGGGCCACCCGGGTGCGGCCCGTGTGCACGCCCCGCATGCGCACGTGGATCTCCCACAGCCCGGCGGGCAGCGGCCGCCCGAGGGCCGCCACGCCGGCGTCGAGGCGGGCCTGGCCGTTCACCCACACGCGCACCTGGCCGCCGTGCTCCTGGTCGCCGAGGCTCGCACGGCCCACCGAGCAGGTGACCGGCAGCGAGTGGACCACCCCGGTCTCCGCGTGGCGTACGCAGACCTCCACGCGGGCCCTGCGCACCGCGTCGGTCACGTCGGCGCCCTCGTCGTCGAGCAGGCCGTCGAGCAGGCCCTCGACCCCGGGCGGCGGGGTCCACAGCAGCCGGTCGCCCCGCTGCCGCAGCCAGAGCGGGGCGCCCCCGGCCCGCAGGATCTCCACGCTCAGGTCGAGCATCAGCACGCCCTGGTCCCAGCGCAGCTCCCGCAGCTCCGCGCTGAGCTTGGCGCCCCGGGACGCCTCCGCGAGCGCGACCAGCGCGTCGAGGCGGTCGAGGCGCAGCAGCGCCGCACGGGCGCGCAGGTGCGCGGGCAGATGAGTGTCGAGCGCGGCGGGAAAACGGTCGAGGGTGAAGCGGCGCAGGAACGAGAAGAGGATCATGCGCTCGTCGGGCTCGGCGGCGAGGAACCGCGCCCCCGCGAGACGGCGCAGCCCGAGCGTCTTGTACCAGTGGGCCTGGATGCGCTCCCGCTGCGGGCCCGGCTCGGTGTAGGCGTCCACCAC
This sequence comes from Microbispora hainanensis, assembly GCF_036186745.1. Lineage (NCBI taxonomy): Bacteria > Bacillati > Actinomycetota > Actinomycetes > Streptosporangiales > Streptosporangiaceae > Microbispora > Microbispora hainanensis. The sequence goes on from NZ_CP108086.1 coordinate 1,082,717, forward strand.
GTCGAAGATCGCGTTGAGTCCGTCGAAGAGCGCCTCGGCGTCCGGCGTCTCCTCCTCCGCCGTGCCCGGCGACGGCGGGCCCAGGTGGCAGCAGATCTCGTCGGACAGCACGGCGATCACCTTCGCGGCGAGGTACGCCCTGGTCACGAACGCCTGCTCGGACAGCGGCCGGTCGGCGAAGCGGAGCTGGCAGGTCTCCAGGAAGTCGCGGCTGAACAGCTTGTGCGCCGTCGGCAGCGCGAGCAGGTGGTCGCGCAGCACGTCGGCCCGGTCCCGGTCGCGGGAGAACGCGGCCGGCGGCGGCCCCTGGTCGGCGAGCCTGCCGATCAGCACGTCGGCGTCGGTGTCCACGGCCCTGTCGTACATCCGCTCCAGGGCGTCCGGCTCCAGCCGGTCGTACTGGCCGATCAGGTAGACGTACTCGCCGCGGGCCACCGACAGGCCGACGTTGCGCCCGCGCGCGGGCGAACCACTGTGGTCGAGGTGCAGGACCCGCACGTTGTCGCGTTGCTCGGCGATGGCGTCGAGCCGCCTGCGGGTCCCGTCCGTCGATCCGTCGTCGGCGAAGACGACCTCGTACTCATCCGGCGGCAGCGACTGCTCCAGCACCGAGCGCACGGACGCGCCGAAGGCGTCGTTCGACAGCCCGGGGTTGGACACGGGCATAACCACGCTGACCTTCACACCCATGAGGCCAAGCGTGCAGTGCGAGCCCCGCCGTACGCGCGGGCTTGCCGAAAGGTCGAGAAACCCTGACCAGAGTTTCGCGGTCAGTACCAGCCGGTCGACTGGGAGTGCGCCCAGGCGCCGCAGGGCGTCTTGTAGCGGCCGGCGATGTAGCCGAGACCCCATTTGATCTGGGTCGCGGGGTTCGTCTGCCAGTCGGAGCCCGCGCTCGCCATCTTGCTGCCGGGGAGCGCCTGGGGGATGCCGTAGGCACCGCTGTAGCGGTTCATGGCCCGCTCGTTCCAGTGGCTCTCCCTGTCCCACAGCTTCTCCAGGCAGCCCCACTCGCCGCCCCAGCCGCGCGCCTCGGCCATCTGCTTGCCGAGCGCCTTGTTGCTGCCGGGGTCGGGCGTGGAGCCGGGCGGGAAGTTGGCTGGGCTGAAACCACCGCCGCCGGGGGCCTTCTCGGCGATCTCGACCGGGTCGAGGCCCTTCTTCCGGTCGTCGCGGGTGCTTTCCAGCCGCTCCTTGCGCAGCGCCTGGACCGCCTGCTCCTTGAGGATGTCGGTCTCGGGATCGGGCGCGTTCGGGTCGAGCGCGAGGAAGCTGTCCGGGTCCAGCACCTGCTTGGGCGCGTTGCTGTGCTCGATCGAGGTGCGGACGACGAAGGCCGTCCCGCCGGCGAGCACGGCCAGGCTGACGGCGAGGATCGCCATCCCCTTGGGGGTCAGCCGGCCCGACCCCGAGCGGCCGCCGGTTCCCCGCCGCGGGCGGGCGGCGCGGGGACGATCCTTCAACTGCTGACCAGAGCTCACGGCTTATGAGCTTGCCCTGTGGTGGGGGGTGCTCCGCAACCGAATCGTGGTACCTGTTTGGTGACGTCTTGACTCGATGGCCGATCACATGGACTTTCCCCAACAATGTGATTTTAATCACACTTTGCGCCACAGGGAGGGGCATGGGTGCCCGCGCACCAGCCTGCTCCCGCTTCTTGATGATGAGGTGCTGACGGTGTCACAGGGCTGTGACAAATAGGGAAATGGTGAGGTTCGCACCATAATGACCGAGTGGCAGGCATCCTCCTGGTCGAAGACGACCCCTCGGTCCGCGCCGGACTCGAGCTCGCGCTCACCCGGCAGGGCCACTCGGTGACCGCGTACGCCACGGGCGAGGAGGCCCTCGAACACGTACGCTCCCGCCGCCCCGAGATCGCGATCCTCGACGTCATGCTCCCCGGCATCGACGGAGTCGAGGTGTGCCGCCGCATCCGCAGACTCGACCCGCTGCCGATCATCCTGCTCACGGCCAGAGGCGACGACCTCGACGTGGTGGTGGGGCTGGAGGCCGGCGCGGACGACTACGTCGTCAAGCCCGTCGAACCGCGGGTGCTGGACGCTCGTATCCGCGCCGTACTGCGCCGGCTGGAGTCCGCCTCGCCCGACCGCCTCACCTTCGGCGACCTCGTGATCGACCGCGGAGCCCTCAAGGTGAGCCTTTCGGGCAAGGAGATCCACCTCACCCCGACCGAGCTGCGTCTGCTCCTCGAACTGGTCCGCCACCCCGGCCAGGTGCTCAACCGCCGCTATCTCCTGCGCGCCGTGTGGGACCACACGCACGTGGCGGACTCGCGGCTGGTCGACGCGTGCGTGCAGCGCATCCGCGCCAAGATCGAGCCGGTGCCCGCCGACCCCGTCTACATCCACACGGTGCGCGGCTTCGGATACCGCTTCAGCCCGCCATGACCCCGACATGAGCTGGGTGCCCACCGGGTTGCAGGCCCGGCTGGTGATCACCTTCCTGCTGGTGGCGGTCACGGCGTCCGCCATGGTGGCGGGCCTGGGCTACCAGATCATCCGCCGGGGCATGCTCGACCGCGCGGAGCGGACCGCGGTCGCCGACGTACGGGAGACGCTCTCCAAGATCACGCTGCCGATCGGCGCGAGCGACGTGGTCTGGCCGAGCGACACCACCGTCACCGACGAGGACCTCAGCGGGGTCGTGCAGGCGCTGGAGGCGCCGGAGCGCACCGTCATCGTGACCTACGGCGACCACCGCAGCTCCAGCGCCGGCGCCAGGTTCACCATGGCCGACGTGCCCGACCAGCTCCGCTGGCAGGCGGCCCGGCGGCTCGTCTACCAGAGGGTGCTGCTCAGGGACCATCCGTGGCTGATCGTCGCCACGCAGATCCAGCGGGCCACCCGCGACGACATGCTGCGCCCGACCGGCCTGACGGCCTACGTCTTCGTGCCGCTGTCGGACGAGGAGGCCGTGCTGTTCCGCCTCAGGAACGCTCTCGCGCAGGCCGGAGCCATCACACTCGTCCTGGCGCTGACCCTGGCCCTGCTGTCGGCCCGGCGGGTGCTGCTGCCCGTACGGCGGCTGGGCGCGGCCGCCCGCGCCCTCGGCGCAGGTGAGCTGCACGTCCGCCTCCCCGTACGCGGCCGGGACGAGCTGGCGGAGCTGACCGCGACGTTCAACGAGACGGCGGCGGCGCTGGAGGGCAGTGTCTCGGAGCTGCGGACGCTGGAGTCGATGTCGCGGCGGTTCGTCGCGGACGTCTCACACGAGCTGCGCACGCCGCTGACCGCGATGACCGCGGTGACCGACATGCTGTCGGAGGACGCCGACGACCTGCCGGAAGACGCCGGGGAGGCGGTGCGGATCGTCGTCCGCGAGATCGACCGGCTGCGGGTGCTGGTCGAGCACCTCATCGAGATCAGCCGGTTCGACGCGGGCGCCGCGACGCTCCGCCGGGAGACGGTCGACGTGGGCGACACGCTGGCCGACTGCCTGGAGGTGCGGGGCTGGGCCGACCGGGTGAAGCTCACCGTGCCCGTCGGGCTCACGTTCTCGCTGGACGCCCGGAGGTTCGACGTGATCGTCGCCAACCTCGTCGGCAACGCGCTCAACCACGGCGCGCCTCCCGTGGTTGTCGGCGCGCGGGTGGCGGTCGGCGGCGAGCATCACGGGGCGCTCGAAGTGAGCGTGCGCGACCACGGGAGCGGCATCCCCGAGCAGGTGCTTCCCCACGTCTTCGACCGCTTCTACAAGGCCGGCACCGACCGGGCCAGGAGCGTGGGCAGCGGTCTCGGCCTGGCCATCGCCAAGGCCAACGCCGAGTTGCACGGCGGCTCGATCAGGGCCGAACGCTGCGACCCCGGCACCCTCTTCCGCGTCTGGATCCCGAAACCATGAGCCGCGGACGGACCAGGCGCGCGTCCAGGGCCCTGCTCGCGGGCCTGCTCGCGGCACTGCTCATGGTGTCGGCGGCCTGCGGGGTCGCGCCGACCGGGGTGATCGACGCCGGTCCCGCCCCCGTCATCAGCGGCACGCCCACCCTCGTCACGATCTACATGCTGCGGGACGGCCGGCTGTGGCCCACCCGCGTCGCGGCGCGCTCACCCCACGTCAACGACGTGCTCTACGCGCTGTTCGCGGCCAGCGGGCGGACGCCGAACCAGCTGTCCACCGCGCTCACCGGCCTCACGCTGGCCCAGGTGCAGCTCGTCAGGTACGCCCCGGACGCCGGCAGCCGCAACGACCCCGACGCCACCCTCAGCCTGCGCGTACGGCTGTTCGTGAGCGGCTGGAAGATCACCAGGACCGCCATGGCCCAGATCACCTGTACGGCGCGGCTGCGCCCGGAGATCTGGGCCGTGGAGATCGCTCACGCGACTCCCGACAAGAACGGGCCCCTGAAGGTCCACACCTGCCGGGAGTTCTGGGATCTGGCCCCCAAAGACGGCCAGCTCCCCCCGTGAGCCTTGTGCCCCTCTCGTCGATCGCGGCTACTACAGCGTGATGTTCTCCAGCATCTCGGTGACCAGGGCGGCGATCGGCGACCGCTCGGACCTGGTCAGCGTGATGTGGGCGAACAGCGGGTGGCCCTTGAGCTTCTCCACCACGGCGACGACGCCGTCGTGCCGGCCCACCCGCAGGTTGTCGCGCTGGGCGATGTCGTGGGTGAGCACGACCCGCGAGTTGGCGCCGATGCGGGACAGCACGGTCAGCAGCACGCCGCGCTCCAGCGACTGCGCCTCGTCCACGATCACGAAGGCGTCGTGGAGGGAACGGCCGCGGATGTGCGTCAGCGGCAGGACCTCCAGCATGCCCCGGTCGATGACCTCCTCGATGACCTCGGGAGACGTGACCGCGCCCAGCGTGTCGTAGACCGCCTGGGCCCACGGGCCCATCTTGTCGTTCTCTGAGCCGGGCAGGTAGCCGAGCTCCTGGCCGCCCACGGCGTACAGGGGGCGGAAGACGATGATCTTGCGGTGCTGACGGCGCTCAAGCACCGCCTCCAGCCCCGCGCACAGCGCCAGCGCGGACTTTCCTGTGCCGGCCCGGCCGCCCATCGACACGATGCCCACGTCGGGGTCCATCAGCAGGTCGAGCGCGATCCGCTGCTCCGCCGACCGGCCGTGCAGCCCGAAGACCTCACGGTCGCCCCTCACCAGACGCACCGACTTGTCCGGCAGGACGCGGCCGAGCGCCGAGCCGCGGCTCGACAGCAGCCGCAGGCCGGTGTGGCACGGCAGGTCGCGCGCCTCTTCGATGTCGGCGCTGCCGGCCTCGAAGAGGGCGTCCATCTCCTCCGTGGTGACCTGGAGCTCCGCCATGCCGGTCCAGCCGGACTCCACCACCATGCCGGCGCGGTACTCCTCCGCGGCCAGGCCGATGGACGCCGCCTTGACCCGCATCGGCAGGTCCTTCGACACCAGCACCACGTCCTTGCCCTCCGCCGCGAGGTTCTGCGCGACGGTGAGGATGCGGGTGTCGTTGTCGCCCAAGCGGAAGCCCGCCGGGAGGCAGGACGGATCACTATGGTTCAGCTCGACCCGGATGTTCCCGTCGCCGATCGGCATGGGCTCATCCAGCCGTCCGTACCGCACTCTGAGGTCATCGAGGAAGCGCAGCGCCTCCCGGGCGAAGTAGCCGAGCTCGGGGTGGTGGCGCTTGGCCTCCAGTTCCGTGACGACGACGATCGGGACGACGACCTCGTGCTCGGCGAAGCGGCTCATCGCCGCCGGGTCGGCGAGCAGGACGGACGTGTCCAGAACGTAGGTGCGGGATGTGGACGGGTTGCTCGAGGACACTGCCACGCGTTCTCCCCCGGGCGCCTGAGGGCGCCCTGCCTTGACTGGTGGTGAACGGACCGGGCCCGTGACCTGCGAGAGCAGACCGGGGCTCCGGCCCTCCTCGCATGGTGGTCGCGCAAGGACGGGCCCTCTCCCGAGGTGGTGGCCGCCGATCCCCTCGACGGCCGCTCAGCTACCACGTTACGTAACGAATCTCCCCAGCCCAATAGGTTTTCGCTGGTAAAAAGACGCTGGTCACGTACCGTCTCAGGAGCCGTACCGACGGTGCCGTGCGGCGTACGAGCGGAGCGCCCGCAGGAAGTCGACTCTGCGGAAGTCGGGCCAGTAGGCCTCGCAGAAGTAGAACTCGGAGTGGGCGCTCTGCCAGAGCAGGAATCCGGAGAGCCGCTGCTCTCCCGAGGTCCGGATGACGAGATCCGGGTCGGGCAGGCCGCGCGTGTAGAGATGCTCAGCGATGTGCTCGACGTCGAGGACCTCGACGAGGTCCTCGATGCTTGCGCCCTTGCTGGCATGCTCCTGGAGGAGGGAGCGCACCGCATCAGCGATCTCACGCCTTCCTCCATACCCAACGGCAACGTTCACAATCAGGCCCGGACGATGCGATGTGGTTTCTTTTGCGTGTTTGAGGACACGAGCCGTGTGATCGGGCAGAAGGTCGAGCGAGCCCATGGGATTGAGGTGCCATCCCTGGTCCACGAGATCCTGGACGAGGTTCTCGATCACCTGGAGCAGCGGATCGAGCTCGGCCTTGTCCCTGGACAGGTTGTCGGTGGAGAGCAGCCACAGCGTCACGTACTCGACCCCGGCCTCGCGGCACCACACGAGCAGCTCGGAGATCTTGTCGGCGCCCTTCTGGTGGCCCCGGCTGACGTCCCGCAGGCCCATGGCCCGCGCCCACCTGCGGTTGCCGTCCACGATGACGCCGACGTGGCGGGGAATCTGGTCGGAGGACAGCTTCCGTTCGAGCCTGCGCTCGTACAGCTTGTACACGAGATCGCGCGCGCTCATGCGACCTTCTTCCTCGCGACGATGGGCTCGATCACCAATTATCGCGGGCGAACCGGTGTGCCCTGCCCTCCCCGGGCCGGGGCGGCCCGCCGGGGCGGCCCGCCCCGGCGGGCGCCGGCGGGCACCGGACGAGCCGCCGGACCACTCAGCCCAGGCGCTGGACCAGGGCGCGGTACTCGTCCCACAGCTCCTTCGGCATGTGGTCGCCGAAGGTCTCGAAGTGGGGCGGGATCAGCGCCGCCTCCTCGCGCCACACCTCGGGGTCGACGCTGAGCAGGAGCTCCATGTCCTCGGGCGCGATGTCGAGGCCCTCGGTGTCGAGCGAGGCCGGCAGGTTGCCGATCGGCGTGGGCACGGCGTCGGCCACGCCGTTCAGCCGGTCGACGATCCACTTGAGCACCCGGCTGTTCTCGCCGAAGCCCGGCCACAGGAAGCGGCCGTTCGCGTCCTTGCGGAACCAGTTGACGTAGTAGATCCTCGGCAGCTTCTCCGGATCGGTCATCCTGCCGATCTCCAGCCAGTGGGCGAAGTAGTCGCCCATGTTGTAGCCGCAGAACGGCAGCATCGCGAACGGGTCGCGGCGCAGCTCGCCGACCTTCCCCTCGGCCGCCGCGGTCTTCTCCGAGGCCACGTTGGCGCCCAGGAACACGCCGTGCTGCCAGCCGAACGACTCGGTCACCAGCGGCACCGCGGTCGCCCTGCGGCCGCCGAACAGGATGGCCGAGATCGGCACCCCGGCGGGGTCCTGCCACTCGGGGGCGATCGTCGGGCACTGCTCGGCCGGCGTGGTGAACCGGGCGTTCGGGTGGGCGGCGGGCTCCGGGGAGTCCGGCGTCCAGTCACGGCCCTTCCAGTCGATGAGGTGCGCGGGCGGCTCGTCGGTGAGGCCCTCCCACCAGACGTCCCCGTCGTCGGTCAGCGCGACGTTCGTGAAGATGCTGTTGCCCCACAGCGTCTCGATCGCGTTAGCGTTCGTGGACCGCCCGGTGCCGGGCGCGACGCCGAAGAACCCGGCCTCCGGGTTGATCGCGTACAGCCGGCCGTCGGGGCCGAAGCGCATCCAGGCGATGTCGTCGCCGATCGTCTCGACCTTCCAGCCCGGGATCGTGGGCTGGAGCATGGCGAGGTTCGTCTTGCCGCACGCCGACGGGAAGGCCGCGGCGACATACCGCGCCTCGCCCTGCGGCGGCGTGAGTTTGAGGATCAGCATGTGCTCGGCCAGCCAGCCCTCGTCGCGGGCCATCACGCTGGCGATCCGCAGCGCGTAGCACTTCTTGCCCAGCAGCGCGTTGCCGCCGTAGCCCGAGCCGTACGACCAGATCTCGCGGGTCTCCGGAAAGTGGCTGATGTACTTGGTCTGGCTGCACGGCCACGGCACGTCGGCCTGGCCGGGCGCCAGCGGCGCGCCCACCGAGTGGACGGCCTTCACGAAGTCGCCGTGCTCATGGTCGCGCTTGCCGCGGCCCTCGCTGGCTCGTGCCTCGCTCTCTCGGGCCTTTCGCGCCGCTCCGCGCTCCTCGATGAGCCGCAGCGCGTCCTCGCCCATCCGGGTCATGATCCGCATCGACACCACGACGTACGGCGAGTCGGTGATCTCGACGCCGAGCTGCGAGATGTTCCCGCCCAGGGGACCCATGCAGAACGGCACGACGTACATCGTGCGGCCCCGCATGCAGCCCTTGAACAGCGTGGCGAACGTGCGGCGCATCTCGTCGGGCGCGATCCAGTTGTTGGTCGGCCCGGCGTCCTCCTCATGCTCGGAGCAGATGAACGTGCGGTCCTCCACGCGGGCGACGTCGCTCGGGTCCGAGGCCGCGTAGAAGCTGTTGGGACGCTTGGCCAGCCGCGTGAAGGTGCCCTGCTCGACCAGGAGGTTGGTCAGGCGCGTCCATTCGGCCTCGGAGCCGTCGCACCATTCGATCCGGTCGGGCTGGGTCAGCTCCGCGATCCGGGTCACCCAGGCCGCCAGATCGCTGTGACTCGTGGGCGTGGGTACCTCTACTGAAATGGACACGGGGGCGGCTCCTTAATCTCTCAGGGCCAGAGCATCATCGGCGAAGAATGGCCTCCGAATCCAATTGGAGTAGACCATCGAGTTTCCACTCCGTTAAATCGGCGCCATTCTCTACTTCATGGCCACGGACGCCATCCGCACAGGCAGTGGCCGTGATGTTGTGGGACCTTACCCACTCTGGCCCTGTTGGAAAAACGTCGCTCTTCCCCTTACCCGCAGCACCGTCCTTACACATTGGTATAGGCCAATTCGACTGGTCCAGACCTTTCGGCGAATTGGTTCAGTCCAATCCGCCGGGGCCCTCCGCCCTGATCCTGTCGACGTGCTGGAGGGCATCGCGCAGGTCAGCGAGCCAGCTGTCGGTGTGCTTGCCGACGAGCCGCACGCACCAGGCCAGCGCGTCGCTGCGGCTGCGCGCGACACCCGCGGCGACCAGGGTGTCGAGGACCTGCCGTTCCGGCTGGCGGAGCCGGGTCATGACGGGGACGGAAAGAGTGGTGAACATCACGGTCTCGCCGCCCACGACGACACCCCAGGAGACCTTGCGGCGGAAGCGGTGCTCGGCCTCCCTGGCGATGTCGATCCTGCGCTCGCGCGTCTCCTCGCGGAACCGCTCGACGTACCCATCCATGGCCGCCGCACGCTCCGGGTCGGGGAGCCCTTCGGCCACCGACAGCGGCGGAAGCGTGCCCAGCACGGTGATCTCCTCGCGGTCCACCACGACCTTGGGGGTCTCGGCGAACCAGTTGTCCGGCACCCGGCCGGCGAACCAGGCGCTCAGCTGTTCCTCTGAATGCATGTAATCAACATTACATCGCTATTGCACAGCAGCCTAGGTTGACAGTTGCTACTTTTTGAGAGCTACTTTCAAAGTATGGCTACTCTCACTTCTCGATGGTGGGCGCTCGGCGCCCTCGTGCTCAGCGCCCTTGTCATCGGCATGGACGCGACCGTGCTCAACGTGGCGCTGCCGACCCTCGCGGCCGACCTGCACGCCTCGACCGGCGACCTGCAGTGGATCGTCGACGCCTACCTGATCCCGTTCGCCGCGCTGATGCTCCCGGCGGGCGCGCTCGGCGACCGGTTCGGCCGCAGGCGCCTGCTGCTGGCCGGGCTCGCGGCCCTCGGCATCGCGTCGGTGATCGCGACGTACGCGGGCGGCACCGGCGCCCTGGTCGCGGCCCGCGCGCTGATGGGGGCGGGCGGCGCGGTGATCATGCCGCTGTCGACCTCGATCCTGCCGGTGGTCTTCCCACCGGCCGAGCGCGGGCGCGCGATCGCCGTGTGGACGGCCGCCATGGCGCTCGGCCTGCCCCTCGGCCCGGTCGTGGGCGGCTACCTGCTCGACCACTTCTGGTGGGGCTCGGTCTTCCTCGTGAACATCCCCATGATCGTCGTCTCGATGGCGGCGGTGGCCGCGTTCATCCCCGAGTCGCGCGACCCCGCCGCGCCGCGGACCGACCTGCCCGGCGCGCTGCTGTCGGTGACGGGCCTGGCCGCGCTGGTGTACGGCGTCATCGAGGCCCCGGCGCGCGGGTGGGGCGACCCCCGCGTGCTGGCCGGTCTCGGCGCGGGGGCGGCGCTGCTGGCGGTGTTCGTCCGGGTCGAGGCCCGCACCCGGCAGCCGATGATGGACCTCGGCCTGTTCCGCAGCCGGGTCTTCGTCTGGGGCGCGGCCGGCGCGACGTTCGTGAGCCTCGGCATGTCGGGCGTGCTGTTCGTCGTCCCCCAGCACCTGCAGGCCGTGCTCGGGCACGATGCCCTCGGCACCGGTGTGCGGGTGATCCCCATGGTGGCCGGGCTGATGGCCGGGGGCCTGGCCGGAGAGCGGCTCACGGCCCGCCTCGGGCTGCGCGTGGTCATGCCGGCGGGCCTGGTCCTGCTCGCCGCCGGCTTCCTCCTGGGCGCCGCGACCTCGGTGTCTTCCGCGTACGGCTTCGTCGCGGCCTGGCTGGCCGTCCTCGGCGCGGGCGTGGGCCTCGCCATGGTCCCCGCCATGGACGGCGTGCTCGCCACGCTGCCCGAGGAGCGGTCGGGCTCCGGCTCGGCGACCCTGCAGACCGTGCGCCAGGTCGGCGGCGCGCTGGGCGTGGCCGGTCTCGGCAGCCTGCTCTCGGCGGCGTACGCCTCGGGTCTGCCGGACCGGGTCCCGGAGGGAGCGGCCGGCTCGATCACGGCCGTGACGGCCCTGGCCGCGCGTGCGGGAGACGCCGCGCTGCTGGGCGCGGCCAGGGAGGCGTTCGTGGACGGCATGGACCTGGTCCTGCTGGTGTGCGGGGCCCTGTCGGTGCTGACCACCGTCCTCGTGGCCGTCTTCCTACCGGGGAGTACGGCAGGGCGCGGGAAGACGGCAGAATCAGGGCATGAGCTCACCTCAGCGCGCTGACCGGACCTCGCCCGCCTCCGACCGCGCTGTCACGAGCCTGCGCGAGCGCAAGAAGGCCAAGACCCGCAGGACCATCCAGGAGCAGGCGCTGCGGCTGTTCGCCGAGCAGGGATACGACGCGACGACGGTCGAGCAGATCGCGGAGGCGGCCGAGGTCTCCCCCAGCACGTTCTTCCGCTACTTCCCCACGAAGGAGGACGCGGTCACCCAGGACGACTACGACCCGCTCCTGATGGAGGCGATCAAGGCGCAGCCGCCGGACCTGCCCCCGCTGACCACGCTGCGCGCCGCGTTCCGCACCGCCTTCGAGGCGATGGAGCCCGAGGAGCTCGACCGGATGCTCTCCCGGACCAAGCTGACCACCTCCGTGCCCGCCCTGCGGGCCCGGACGATGGAAGGGCTGTACTCCACGATCGAGATGCTCGCCGGGGCGGTGGCCGAGCGGGCGGGCCGCGACCCCCGCAGCCCCGCCGTACGGACGCTGGCCGGCGCGGTGATGGGGGTCATGCTCCCGGCGATGTTCACCTGGGTGGAGCACGACGGCCGGATCCCGCTGCCCGTGCTGCTCGACGAGGCACTCGGCTACCTGGAGGCCGGGCTGCCGATCTAATCGGCTTTGTCGGGAACCACCTGAAGGACCAGCTTGCCCTGGATGTGCCCGCGCTCGGCCCGCTCGTGGGCCTTCGCGGCCTCGGCGAGCGGGAAGACCGCGTCGATGCCGACGCGCAGCCGGCCCTCCTCCAGCAGGCGTCCCAGTTCGGCCATCTGCTTGCCGTCCGAGTGGACCTGGCCGCCCCGGAACGTGATGCCCAGCTCGGCCGCGTGGTCGCGGTGATACTCGCCGTGGAAGACCGGGCTGATCACGCCGCCGGGCCGCACCACCCGCAGGAACCGGTGGGCGTCCGGCCCGCCCACGCTGTCGATGAGCACGTCCACGTCGCGCACCGCGTCCTCCACGCGCGTGGTCGTGTAGTCGACGAACTCGTCCACCCCCAGCTCGCGCAGGAACGTCTCGTGCCGCCCCGAGGCGACCCCGATGACGTACGCGCCCTGTAGTTTGGCGAGCTGCGCCGCGAAGTGGCCGACCCCGCCGGCGGCGCCGTTGACCAGCACCCTGCGGCCCTCGCCGAGCTTGATGTGGTCGAAGACGAACTGATAGGCGGTGAGCCCCGCCATCGGCACGGCGGCCGCCTCGACGTGGCTGAGCGAGGCCGGCTTGCGGGCCAGGTGGGACGCGGGCGAGGTGGTGTATTCGGCGTAGCCCCGGCCTCCGTTGCCCAGAGCGCCGGGAAAGCGCACGAGCCCGAAGACCTCGTCGCCCTCCCGCCACTCGCCGACGCCCTCGCCGACGGCGACGACCACGCCGGAGATGTCCGAGCCCGGCGTGTACGGCAGGGGAAACGCGGGCCGCATCTCCTCGGGAATGTTCGAAAAGCCTATGCGGGCGTACCAGTCGGGCGGGTTCATCCCGGCCGCGTGCACCCGGACCAGCACGTCCCCGGGACCCGGCTCGGGGCGGGGAACCTCCTCCAGCGCCAGGACCTCGGGGTCTCCGGTCCTGTGCATGCGGACGGCCTTCATGGTGGGCATCGGTCCTCCTGGACGACTACGATTCGGAGCGATGCTCCGGATAATAAGCGGAGCACCGCTCCACATGTCAAGTGCGAGGATCGACGCATGACGGGCCGACAGCAGCGCGCGGACGCGCAGCGCAACTACGAGCGCATCCTGGAGGTCGCCAGGACCGTGGTGGAGGAGCAGGGCACCCAGGCGTCGCTGCGCGACATCGCCCGGCGCGCCGAGGTCGGCATGGGCACGCTCTACCGCCACTTCCCCACGAGAGAGGCCCTGCTGGAGGCCCTGCTCCGGCAGCGGTTCGACACCCTGGCGGCCCGCGCGGAGGAGCTGGAGGGCGCGGACGACTCCCGCGAGGCGCTGCGGCAATGGCTGCGGGAGTTCCTCAGCCGCGCGAGCGCCTACCGCGGCCTGACCTCTTCGATGATGACGACGATCGGCGACGAGGACTCCGCCCTCCACGCGTCGTGCTCCGCCATGCGGGAGGCCGCCGGGCGCCTGGTCAAGCGGGCCCAGGACGACGGCCACATCCGGCCGGACATCGACGGGATGGACGTGTTCGCGCTGGTCAGCGCAGTCGGGTGGATCGCCGAGCAGGGCCCGGTCGTCGCCGGGCGGCGCGACCACCTGTTCTCGCTCGTGCTGGACGGCCTGGCCGCCGGCGCGGTCAGCGGACGCGCGCCGAGATCTGCGGACTGACCCGGACGACCCCGGCGAGGTTCTTGGTGTAGACGTTCGCGATCTTCACGACGTCGCCCGTGTGCGGGGCGTGCAGCATCTTCCCGTTGCCCCAATAGATGGCGACGTGCGAGATGTAGCCGGGGTTGGTCGGATCGTTGCGCCAGAACAGCAGGTCACCCGGCTGCGCCTGCGACAGCGGCACCTGCGGCCCGGTGACCCACTGCTGATAGGTCACCCGCGGCATGCGCACGCCCGCCTGCGCGTACGCCCACTGCACGAGCCCCGAGCAGTCGAAGCTGTCGGGCCCCTCGGCGCCCCACACGTACGGCCGGCCGAGCTTGCTGACGGCGGCGGTGAGCGCGACCTTGAGCTGCTCCGCGGACATGAACGCCGTCTGCGGCCACACCTTGCGGCCCTTCGGCGCCACCACCACCGGGTTGATCGTGGCGACCTGGCTGCCCTTGGGGAGGATCTTCAGCAGTCTGAGGCGGAGCTTGCCGGAGTCGACCTTGGGCGCGCTCACGACCAGGGCGTTGCCGTCCGGGATGCCGAGCGCCGACGCCGTCCCCTTCGAGACGATCGCCGCGATCGAGCCCATGCCCACCGTGGCGTACGCGCCGATGCGCAGGCGCCGGGCGCCGCTCTGGACCTGCGAGCCCAGCTGCACGCCGCCGTCGTTGCCGAGCTCGAAGGAGACCGCCATGTCGCCGGCGGCGATGTTGCGCCACAGCTCGTCGGAGGAGGCCGTGACCTTCGGCGTGTACGAGCGGAAGGTGGACGGGTCGACGCCCATCGTGGGCACCCGCTTGCCGTCCACGGTCACCTCGGCCGCGCCGGTCGCCTCGGCGGCGGCCACGCCCTTCACCTTGCGCACCTTCTCCACCACCTCTGGGGGAAGGGGCCGGGTGGCCACCACGAACAGGTGCGGGCGGATCAGCCGCTGCAGCGGGGCCACCGGCTGCTGCGACACCGTCTGAGCGGCCGGGGCCTGGTGGCCCTGCGCCGGGGCCGGCATCTCACGGGCCTGCCGGGTCGCGGCCACGTAGCCGTGGCCCGCGCGCCGCCCGGACAGGGCCGCGACCACGTCCGGGTCCCCGGATTGCGGCCGGAGATCCCCGAGCACGAGCACGTCGATGGTCAGCACGGCGACGAGCGCCGCGGCGATGAGGGGAACCGTCCTGCGCAGGCGCCCCGGGCGGGGCAGCCGCGGGCGATAGGCGAGATCCTGACGAGCCTCGGACACGGCTCTCGCGAGCTTCCTGCCTAAACGGGTGGACGGCCGCGCTCGGCGTTCGAGCACGATCTCACCCCTCCCGCGGCGAATGGTCCGGTCAGGGACGAGACTGCCGCACAGCCGGGAATCCCGCAAACGATTCCGGAATTCCCGGCCGGGGCGAAAAGGGTCAGTTGCCGATGTACGGCACGGCTTCGAGGATCTCGACGGTGTTCTGCCTGCCGTTGGGCAGCGTGTACGTCGCCTTTTCCCCGATCTTCTTGCCGTTGATCGCGGACCCGAGGGGAGAGTTCGGCGAGTAGACGTCGATGGGCGCGCCGCTCTCCTCGCGGGAGGCCAGCAGGAAGGTGACCTCCTCGTCGTCGCCGTCGAAGCGGACCGTCACGGTCATGCCGGGGCCGACCACGCCCTCGGCGCGGGGCGCCTCGCCGACCCTGGCGTTGTCCAGGATCTGCCGGAGGTGGAAGATGCGGGCCTCCATCTTGCCCTGCTCGTCCTTGGCGGCGTGGTAGCCACCGTTCTCCCTGAGGTCACCCTCTTCCCGGGCGGCTTCGATCTTCTTGGCGATGTCCGTGCGTCCCGGGCCCGAAAGGTACTCGTACTCCTCCTTGAGGCGGTCGTACGCCTCTTGCGTCAGCCAGGTGACGTTGTCGTTCTGGGAGACGGCCACGGGCTCTCCTTGTTTCCGTAAGTGACTCGAAAGGCTGTCAAGTTAACGCCTTCGAACGCTTCCCCAAAGATTCCACTATACGAG
This sequence comes from Microbispora hainanensis, assembly GCF_036186745.1. NCBI lineage: Bacteria > Bacillati > Actinomycetota > Actinomycetes > Streptosporangiales > Streptosporangiaceae > Microbispora > Microbispora hainanensis. The sequence continues at coordinate 1,098,134 of NZ_CP108086.1, forward strand.
ATCGCAGTAGTCGACATGAACTGCTGTGGCCTGGGAACTCGTCCTCAGACGTTCGGTGAACTCGAGATCCGACCGGCCCTTGGGAATGGTTATCTCACGGCTGCCGACCTCCAGGTGCTGGGTGTCGAGCGCCTGGATCCGGCACATCGCCGCCCGGTCCGCGGGCTTGTGCACGGTGAAGGTGATGGCGGCGGAGTCCGCGGCGCTCGCGTCGAAGGTGATGACGTCCGCACTCACCGAAGGGTTCCCGTTCGCGCGGAGCATCACGTAGCCCCAGCCGCCCGCGAACACCGCCACGATCAACGCGATCACGACGTACGACACCAGCCTGGAGGGCCGCGCCGGGCGGGGCGCGAACTCGTCCGGCGTGCCGAGCACCGGGCGTGTCCCCTGGCCGCCGACCTCATCGGTGGGCATCGCGGAATCTCCCTGAGGATTGTCGGTGTTGTGCGAGACGATCGTCCGCACAAGTCGACCGTGCCGGTGACGCCGGCCAGCCGGGTCCGAAACGCACGGTCTCTAAGAAGCTAACCTCTTTTCGTAGCCATAGAACACCTGAGGAGAGACGTGAGTGCACCGTTGAGGCTGATGGCCGTGCACGCGCACCCGGACGACGAGTCGAGCAAGGGCGCCGCCACGATGGCCCGCTACGTCGCGGAGGGCGCGGAGGTGCTCGTCGTCACGTGTACGGGTGGTGAACGCGGCTCGATCCTCAACCCCAAGATGGACCGGCCGGACATCCTGGAGAACATCGGCGAGGTCCGCCGCCAGGAGATGGAGAAGGCGCGCGAGATCCTCGGCGTCCAGCAGCGGTTCCTCGGCTTCGTCGACTCGGGGCTGCCCGAGGACGAGAACGAGCCGCTGCCCGAGGGGTGCTTCGCCCTGCAGCCGCTCGACGTGGCGTCGGCGCCGCTCGTCGCCGCCGTCCGGGAGTTCCGGCCGCACGTGATCCTCACGTACGACGACAACGGCGGCTACCCCCACCCGGACCACATCATGACCAACCGGGTGTCCGTGGAGGCGTTCGAGGCGGCGGGCGACCCCGACCGCTACCCCGGCACTGGCGAGCCGTGGCAGCCGCTGAAGCTCTACTACCACATGGGCTTCACGCGGGAGCGGTTCGAGGCGCTGCACAACGCCATGACCGAGCGCGGCATGGGCTCGCCGTACGCCGACTGGATCTCGCGGTGGGAGGACCGCCCGCAGAAGTGGGAGGTCACCACCAGGGTCCCGTGCGCGGACTATTTCGAGGTCCGCGATCTCGCCCTGCTCGCGCACGCCACCCAGGTCGACCCCGACGGGTTCTGGTTCGTCTGCCCGCGTGAGCTGCAGGAGGAGATCTGGCCGACCGAGGACTACCACCTCGCGCGGTCGCTCGTGGACACCACGCTGCCGGAGGACGACCTGTTCGCGGGGATCGCCGCGGGGGTCACCCCTGCCTGCTCGTAAGCTGAAGGCGTGGATGCAACCAGCTACGGGCCGGGTCTTCTCGGCTTCGTCGTCGTCGCCGCGATCGGCCTGGCCCTGTTCTTCCTGCTGAAGAACATGAACAAGCAGATGCGCAAGATCCAGGTGCCGCACGACCAGCATGAGGACGAGCGGCGCGAAAACGGGCCCAAGGCGTGAGCACGGACGTCAGGGTCGTCGACAACCCCGCCGCGTCGCGCTACGAGATCATCGTGGACGGCGTGGTCGCCGGGTTCGCCCAATACCGGCTGCGCGACGGCGCGATGGTCCTGCCGCACACCGAGGTGCGCGGCGAGTTCGAGGGCCGCGGGCTGGGCGGCGCGCTGGTCGGCGGAGCCCTCGACGCGGCCCGGGCGGCCGGCCTGCGTGTCGTGCCGCTCTGCTCGTTCGTGGCCTGGTACATCCAGCGGCATCCGGAATACCGCGATCTCGTGGACGACGACTACCGCGACCTGGTCGACACACCCGGCTGAGCCGACACACCCGGCTGAACCGGGCGGATCATTCGGGTAGCGCGGGGCCCGAAGACCAGGCACGCTCCAGCGCCTTCGGCAGGCCCCACCAGCCCAGCGGGGTGAGCACCTCGGCCCGGTCCACGATGCCGAGGTGCGCCCACAGCGGCGTCACCGCCGTGAACAGCATCTCCGTCGCCTCCAGGTCCTCCGGCTCGTCCGGGTCGATGTCGACGTCCTCGGAGTCGGCGATGAACCGGGCGATCCGCTCGGGCGAGGCGAGCACGCCCGGGCCGTACCGGACCAGGGCGATCACCGACGCGAGCCAGTCGGCGTGGTGGATGGCGCACAGCGACGCCAGTATCGAGTCCTCGTGGCTGAGCTCGCCCTCCATGTCGAAGAACCGGGCGGCGTCCTCCTCGTCCGGAAGGTCGGAGATCGGCGCGGCGATCCCGGCGGCGACCGTGAGCCACAGGTCCTCGTCGCGTTCGGGCAGATCGCCGTCCTCCAGCCCGGCGCAGGCGCGCAGCACGTTGCCCGGATAACCGGGGCGGGTCAGCGTCACCCGCAGCCGCCGGGCGGCCGAGCGGAGATCGGCCTCGGGGAAGGGCGGCTCCGGCAGGTCGTCGAGCACCCGCCGCAGCTCGCCGAGCGCGAACGCCTCCTCCTCGTCCCAGGCGGCGTACAGCTCCTGGTCCTGCTCGTCGTTGACCACGACGTTGGGCACCCGGCCGTCCGGCAGCGGGGTGCCGAGCCAGCGCTCCTGGAGCTCCTCGTAGGCGTGCCGGGCGCCGGGGTCCCCGGCGGCGAGCGCGTCCGGGTCGATCTCCCCGGCCGCCAGCCGCTCCTCCAGGAACTCGACCAGCCGCTCGTACATCTCGGTCGCGACCGGGCCGCGCTCGCTCTCCTCCGGCCACAGGAAATAGCTGCGGGTGAGCATGATCGGCTCGGTGCCGCTCGACTCCAGCCAGCGCTGCACGTCCCCGACCGTCGCCACGCCGGACTCGATGCTCATCAGCACGGCTTTGGCCGACTCCCAGAACCTGACCGACAGCGGGTTGCCCGCCGCGAGAAGCTGCCGCCTCAGGTCGGGCAGGGCGACCAGGGCGTGTCCGGACGGCACGGCCAGCAACACCCGTGCGACGTCGCGCCGCGTCATGGCGGCCGCCGGGCGTCCCGAGTGCCTGATAGCGAAGTCCAGATCCAAGCCCACGTCCTGTGAGCCTACGCCGGGACGGGCCGGAACACATCCCCACGGTCCCCCACGAGTTCCCCCGGACGTGGCGGCCCGCCCAGGCCGGGGCGCGTACGGGCCCGGAAGGTGCGGCGGTAGGTGTCCGGAGGCACGCCGACAGTGCGGTTGAAGTGCCGGCGCAGCGTCGTGGCGGTGCCCATTCCGGTGGCCGCCGCGATGACGTCGATGCCGTCGTCGGTGGTCTCCAGCAGCTCCTGGGCGCGGCGGATGCGCTGCACCAGCAGCCACTGCAGCGGGGTGGTGCCGGTGACCGACCTGAAGTGGCGGCTCAGGTTGCGCGAGCTCATCCGCGCCCGGCGGGCCAGGTCGTCCACGGTCAGCGGATGGTCAAGACGTTCCATGACCCAGGGGAACAGTTCGGCGAGCGGGTGGTTGCCGGGGGCGGGCACCGGGGTGGTGACGAACTGGGCCTGGCCGCCGTCCCGGTGCGGCGGCACGACCAGGCGGCGGGCGACCGTGTTGGCGACCGAGGAGCCGTGGTCGAGGCGCACGAGGTGAAGGCACAGGTCCATGGCCGCGGCCTTGCCCGCGGAGGTGAGCACGCTGCCGTTGTCCACGTACAGGACGTCCGGGTCCACCTCCACCCGCGGATAGCGGGCGGCCAGCTCCTCGGTGTGCGCCCAGTGCGTGGTCGCGCGCCTGCCGTCCAGCAGGCCGGCGGCCGCCAGGACGAACGCGCCCGTGCAGAGGGAGGCCACCCGCGCGCCCGCCTCGTGGGCCGCGCGCACCGCGTCGACCAGCTCGGCGGGTGGATCGACCTCGGCGTCGGCCCAGCCCGGGACGATCACGGTGTCGGCGTGCGAGAGCCGGTCGAGCCCGTGGTCGGGCTCCAGCCGGAACCGCCCGGCCCGCACCGCGCCGGGACCGCAGACGACGAGGCTGTACCAGGGGTCGGCCACGTGGCTCAGGTCGGCCCCGAAGACCTCGTAGGCCAGCGCCAGCTCGAAGTGCAGCATCCCGTCGGTGACGGCCAGCGCGACAGTGCTCATGTCCGGAATTGTACGGGTGATGGCGTTCCGGACACTCGTGCCGGACGCCCGTCCTCGTCAGGATGTCCGCGACGGATCATTCGACGAATCATTCGGGCGAGGAGGAGAACCGGTGGAATCGGGTCTCACGGTGGCGGTTTACGGCGCGTACGGGCATACCGGGCGATTCTTGGTGGCACGGCTGCGGGAGCGCGGGTTCGTGCCCGTGCTGTCCGGACGGGACGCCGCCAAGCTGGAGAAGGCGGCGTCGGAGACCGGGCTGGAGGCCCGCCCGGCCCCGGTCGGCGACCCGGCCTCGCTCGACCGCGCCCTGGCCGGCGCGGCGGCCGTGATCAACTGTGCCGGGCCCTTCGCCGCGACGGCCGCGCCCGTGATCGAGGCGGCGCTGCGCGCCCGGATCCCCTACGTGGACGTGGCGGCGGAGATCGAGGCCAACGTCGACACGTTCGCGAACTTCGCGGACCGCGCCCGCGCCGCCGGAGCCGTGATCGTCCCCGCGATGGCCTTCTACGGCGGTTTCGGCGACCTGCTGGCCACCGCCGCGATGGGCGACTGGACGGCCGCAGACGAGGCGCACGTCGCGTACGGGCTGAGCGGCTGGCACCCGACCGCCGGGACCCGCGCCTCGGGCGTGGTCTCCGGGCAGCGGCGGGGCGGCCGGCGCGTCCGTTATGCGAACGGCCGGCTGGAGTATCGCGACGACAAGCAGCCGACCCTGGAGTGGCCCTTCCCCGCCCCGATGGGACCGCGGGCCGTCATCGGAGAGTTCACGATGGCCGACGTCGTCACCATTCCCAGCCATTTGTCCATCCCCGACGTGCGGACGTACATGACGGTCGAGGCCGCCAGGGACCTGTCGGATCCGGGCACCCCGGCCCCGGCCCCGGTCGACGAGCACGGGCGGTCCGCGCAGACCTTCCTCGTCGACGTCGTCGTGCGCTCCGGCGGCAGCGAACGGCGGGCCGTGGCACGTGGCCAGGACATCTACGCCGTCACCGCGCCGCTCGTGGTGGAGGCGGTCGAGCGCATCCTCACCGGACGGACCAGGACCGCCGGCGTCGCCTCCGCCGGTGAGATCTTCGACGCCCTCGGCTTCCTCCACGCCCTGGCCCCGCACGTCTCCTTCGAACTGCGCCGATAACGCGGATCACCCGCGTCCTGCTCCGCGTGGCAGTCCGGCGCGCCACCGGCGCGGACGGATCCCGCGCGCGCCCCCGAAGCCCGTCCGCCGCGCCGTACCCTGATCGTCCTTTTCCGGCGTGTGAGAGGCTGGCCTTATGAACCGGCTGGGCGGCGAGACCTCTCCCTACCTCCTGCAACACGCGGACAATCCCGTCGACTGGTTCCCCTGGGGCGAGGAGGCGTTCGCGGAGGCCCGCCGGCGCGACGTCCCTGTGCTGGTCAGCGTGGGCTATTCGGCGTGTCACTGGTGTCATGTCATGGCTCACGAGTCGTTCGAGGACGAGGCCACCGCGCGGCTGATGAACGAGCTGTTCGTCAACGTCAAGGTGGATCGCGAGGAGCGGCCCGACGTGGACGCGGTCTACATGGGCGCGGTCCAGGCGATGACCGGGCAGGGCGGCTGGCCGATGACGGTCTTCGCCACCCCCGACGGACACCCGTTCTACGCCGGCACCTACTTCCCCCGGCCGCAGTTCCAGCGGCTGCTGCACGCCGTGTCGCAGGCCTGGCGGCAGGACCGTGAGGGCGTCCTGACCCAGGGCCAGAAGGTCGTGGAGGCGCTCGCCGACCGCACCGGGGTGCCCTCGGGCCCGCTGCCCACCGCCGAGACCCTCGACCTCGCCGTACGGAACCTCGTGGAGACCTTCGACGAGCGGCGGGGCGGATTCGGCGGCGCGCCCAAGTTTCCGCCATCCATGGTCCTGGAGTTCCTGCTGCGGCACGGCACCCCGGAGGCCATGGCCATGGCAGAGAAGACCATGGAGGCGATGGCCAGAGGCGGCATGTACGACCAGCTCGGCGGGGGCTTCGCCCGCTACTCGGTCGACGCCGGCTGGGTGGTGCCCCACTTCGAGAAGATGCTCTACGACAACGCGCTGCTGCTGCGGGTCTACGCCCACTGGTGGCGGGCGACCGGCTCGGTCCTGGCCAAGCGGGTGGCCCTGGAGACCGCCGAGTGGCTGCTGCGGGAGATGCGCACGTCCGAGGGCGCGTTCGCCTCGGCCCTCGACGCCGACAGCGAGGGACCGGACGGCACCCACGGCGAGGGCCTGTTCTACGTCTGGACGCCCGAACAGCTCCGCGAGGTCCTCGGGGAGGACGACGCCGCCTGGGCGGCCTCGGTGTTCGAGGTGACCGGCACGTTCGAGCACGGCACGTCTGTGCTCCAGCTTCTCGCCGACCCCGACGACCCGGCCCGGTTCGACCGGGTCCGTACGGCCCTGCGCGCGGCACGGGAGCGGCGGCCCCGGCCCGGCCGGGACGACAAGATCGTGGCCTCCTGGAACGGGCTCGTGATCGCCGCCCTGGCCGAGGCGGGCGCGCTGTTCGAACAGCCGGTGCTGATCGACGCCGCGCGTGAGGCGGCCGTGCTGCTCGACGAGCTGCACACGGTGAGCCGCGGCCCGGCCCGGCTGCTGCGGACCTCCCGCGACGGCCGGGCGGGCACCAACGCCGGCATGCTGGAGGACTACGCCAACACCGCCGAGGGCTTCCTCGCCCTCTATGGCGTCACCGGCGAGACCCGATGGTTCCACCGCGCCGGAGACCTGCTGGAGACCGTGCTGGCGCGGTTCCCCGACGGGTCAGGGGGGTTCTACGACGCCCCCGACGACGGCGAGCGGCTGTTCCAGCGGCCCCAGGACCCGACCGACAACGCGACGCCCTCGGGCCAGTTCGCGGCGGCCGGGGCGCTGCTGTCGTACGCCGCGCTCACCGGCTCCGCCCGGCACCGGGAGGCCGCCGAGGCGGCGCTGGGCACGGTCTCCGCGCTGGCGGAGCGGTACGCCCGGTTCGCCGGGTGGGGTCTCGCGGTGGCGGAGGCGGCGCTGCGCGGCCCCGCCGAGGTTGCGATCATCGGCCCGGCCGACGACGCCCGCACCCGCGCGCTGCACCGGGCCGCCCTCATGTCCGGCACGCCGGGGCTGGTCGTCGCGCTGAGCACGGGAGATCACGCCGACGTGCCGCTGCTCGAAGGGCGGGGCATGGTGGACGGCTCACCGGCGGCCTACGTGTGCCGGCGCTTCACCTGCCGGGCGCCGGTCACCACGCCCGCCGAGCTGCGCGCCGAACTGGCCCGATAGAGAACTGGCCCGATAGAAGGGCACAGGAGAAGCGGCACAAGCGGCACGGCGGCCTCTCCCGGCCCGGCCGCTCCTCAGGCCGCGCCGCTCTCAGGCGTGCTCCCGGCCGTCAGCGGCCGGGAAGCTGCCCGACCGGGAGCTCCGGCCCGGGGAGCTGCCCGATCGGGCCGCTCTGATCACCTTGATCGTTCTGGCCGGTGCGCCGGGTGCCCGGGTCGGTCTGGCCGGGCCGCCTGGCGCCCGTGCCGGTGGCGCCGGGGTCGGATCTGGTGGTCCCTCTGGTGGTCCCGGCCTCGGGGCCGGCGCGGGTGGCGGGGTCGGCGGCGTCCAGGTCGCGGGTGCCTGCCGGGCCTGCCGGACCGCCGATGCCGTTCGCGCCGCCTCTTGGTGGGGCCTCGCCGTCCTGGCCGGTCGCGCCCTCCTCGTCGCCCCCTGCGGGCGGACCGGGCATGCCGGGCCCGTCGGGGCCGGGCATCGTCACCCCGTCCGGCACGGGCGGCCCGGAGGGTCCCGACGGATAGGCCGTGGGAGACCCGCTCTGCTGCGGCAGCGCCATGCCGTAGGCGTCCCAGTAGTAGGGGTTCCAGGTGACCGGGTCGGGGAACTCCCGGACCGGCTTGCCCTCCATGGCGGTGCTCATGAAGGTCTTCCAGATCTCGGCGGGCAGCGTGCCGCCGTACAGCTCGCCGTAGCCGGGGATGGTCACCGGCTTGTTGTCGTCGCGGAACATGTCGACCGCGACGGCGAGCTGCGGGACGTAGCCGGAGAACCACACGGCCGCCGACTCGTCGGTGGTGCCGGTCTTGCCCGCGACCGGGCGGTCCCACAGCCGCGCGGCCGTGCCGGTGCCGCCGCGCACCACCTGCTCCAGCGCGTACGTCGTGTCGGCGGCGGTGTTCTCGCTGAAGGCCCGGACGCCGGGCGGGGCGAACTTCCGGGTGAGCCCGGTGGAGTCGGTGACCGCCCGGATCACGTGCGGCTCGTGGTGAATGCCTCCGGCGGCGAAGGTGGCGAACCCGGCGGCCTGCTGCACGGCGCTCACCGACGCCACCCCGAGGGGCAGCGTGGCGGCGCCCTGGTGCGGGGCGAGCTGCGCCGCGGGGATGCCGGCGGCCTTGGCCGCGGCGACGACCTTGTCGAGGCCGATGCGCTGCCCGAGGTCGACGAAGGCGGTGTTGACCGAGAACTGCGTCGCCTGGAGCAGCGGAATCGCCGGTCCGTACGACTTGCCGCCGGAGTTGGGGATGTCGGCGGAGCCGATGCGGATGGGGGAGTTGCCGTAGACCAGCGTGTCGAGCCCGTATCCGGCTTCGAGCGCGGCGGCCAGCGTGTAGGGCTTGAAGGTCGAGCCTGCCTGCACCTTGGCGGAGAAGGCGTTGTCGTACTGGTTGGTCTCGTAACGACCGCCGTAGAAGGCGACGACCTCGCCGGTCGCGGGATCGACGGCCGCCAGGCCGGTGCGGACCTTCTTGGGGGTGTCGGCCGGCAGGACCGACTTGACCGCGTGCTGGGCCTGCGCCATGAGCTTCTTGTCGAACGTCGTGGTGACCTTCAGGCCGCCGTGGTTGATGTCCTCGTCGGTGAAGCCGAGCCGGTTCAGCTCCGCGCGCACCTGCGCCAGCATGTAGCCGTTCTGGCCGCCGAGGGACAACGGCGCCCGCTGCTTGGCGAGGGTGGGGAACACCTGGGCACGGGCCTCTGCGCGGCTGATCGCGCCGATCTCGCGCATGCCCTGGATCACCGACGTCCATCTGGCCTTCACCGCGTCGAGCGCGGCCCCGGTCGGGTTGGCGAACCGGGTCGGCTGCTGGATCACGGCGGCGAGGTAGGCGCCCTCGGCCGCCGTCAGGTTCTGCACGTCCTTGTCGAAGTAGGCCCGCGCGGCGGCCTGGATGCCGTAGGCCCCACGGCCGAAGTAGATGGTGTTGAGGTAGCGCTCCAGCACCCAGTCTTTCGGCTTGGAACGATCCACCTTCAGCGCGATCATGATCTCCTTGAGCTTGCGCCCGATGGAGCGTTCCTGACCGAGGCCGCTGTAGTAGTTGCGCACCATCTGCTGCGTGATCGTCGAGCCGCCCTGGAGCTGACGGCCGGTGATCGTGGACCACACGGCGCGGGCCGTACCTGACAGCGAGACGCCCTGGTCCTGGTAGAACGTCCGGTTCTCCGCCGCGATGACCGCGCTTCTGACGACCTGGGGGACCTGCGAGAGCGGCACGGTCTTGCGGTTGACGCCCTCGTTGGCGAGGACCGTCTTGCCGTCCCGGTAGTAGATGACCGAGCCCTGGGCCGTCGCCAGCTCCTGCGTGCTGTCCGGGATGGGGGTCAGCGCCCACACCACGGCGAGGAACACGGCGAGCCCGACGATCGCGGTGGCCAGGCTCAGGAGGAAGACGCGCAGCAGCCGTCTTCGCCGGCGAGGCTTCGGCGCGCCGCCGTCCCCGCCGCCTCCTCCCCCGTTCGGGCCGTCGAGCGACGCCCGCGGTTCCGCGGCGCCCTCCCCGATCGGGCCCTCTTCGGCGCTGTCCACGCTGTGACCCCCGATAAGTCCGATACCCCCGCTACGCCCTTTTGTGCCCGCTGAGCTGGGCGGATGGAACCACGGTAAACGATGGCCTTCTATGGTCCGGCACTTCCCGCCACGTCTGTGGAAAAGCCTGCCCGAGGCGGCGAAGACTGTGGAAAACGCGGGTCAACCCCCGGCCGCACGGACGAGCGGGAGGGTCCGGTAGGGCACCGGCGTGTCGAGCGCGATCACCGATTCGGTCCGTACGACGCCCTGGACGTCCACGATGAGGTCGATGACGCGCTGGAGGTCGGCGTTGCTGCGGGCGACCACACGGCAGAGCATGTCTCCCCCGCCGGTGATCGTGTGGACCTCCAGGACCTCCGGGATGAGCGCGAGCTGGTCGGCCACCGGCACGTGCCCCGCGACCTGCCTGATGTGCAGCGTCACGAACGCCGTCACGTCGAAGCCGAGCGCGGCAGGGTCGATGTCCGGGCCGTAGCCGGTGATGACGCCCTTCGCGGCCATCCGGTCGAGCCGGGCCTGCACCGTCCCCCGGGCGACGTTCAGCCTGCGGGAGCACTCCAGCACGCCGATCCTGGGCTCGGCGGTCAGCAGCGCGACGAGCTGTGCGTCGAGGTGGTCAATCGTCATAACGATTTCCCCTTGTACGAGGCGGAGACTGAGCACATTGTCCACCAAAACAACTCACTGTTGCGCAAATTGGCCATGCCCACGGACAGTTGGCCTATGAACGATGTCTTTCCGGTTCACGGCATGGACGCGGTGGTCTTCGCGGTCGGCAACGCGAAGCAGGCCGCCCACTACTACTCGACCGCCTTCGGGATGCGCCTGGTGGCCTACCGGGGGCCGGAGACGGGCAGCCGCGACGAGGTGGCGTACGTCCTCGTGTCGGGCTCGGCCCGGTTCGAGCTGCGCGGAGCCGTACGCGCGGGCACGCCGCTCGCGCGTCACGTGGCCGAGCACGGCGACGGTGTGATCGATCTCGCGCTGGACGTGCCGGACGTGGAGACGGCCTACCGCCACGCGCTGGCGCAGGGCGCCCGTGGCCTTGAGGAGCCCCACGTGGTCGAGGACGACCACGGCAAGGTCGTGGTCGCGGCGATCGCGGCGTACGGCGAGACCCGGCACACCCTGGTCGACAGGTCCAACTACACCGGCCCCTACCTGCCCGGATATGTCGCGGCGGAGCCCATCGTCGCGCCGCCCGCGGTGAAGAACGGCCGGCTCTTCCAGGCGATCGACCACTGCGTCGGCAACGTCGAGCGCATGGAGGAGTGGGTGGAGTTCTATGAGAAGGTCATGGGCTTCACCAAGATGGCGGAATTCATCGGCGACGACATCGCCACCGAATACTCGGCGCTGATGTCCAAGGTCGTCGCGGACGGCACCCGCAAGGTCAAGTTCCCGCTGAACGAGCCCGCCGAGGGCAAGAAGAAGTCCCAGATCGAGGAGTTCCTGGAGTTCTACGGCGGCCCGGGCGTGCAGCACATCGCGCTGGCCACCAACGACATCGTCACGACGGTCGACGCCATGCGGGAGGCGGGGATCGAGTTCCTCGACACGCCCGACTCCTACTACGACGACCCGGAGCTGCGCTCCCGCATCGGCGAGGTCCGTGTGCCGGTCGAGGAGCTCAAGAAGCGCCGCATCCTCGTTGACCGCGACGAGGACGGATACCTTCTGCAGATCTTCACCAAGCCGGTGGTGGACCGTCCGACGGTCTTCTTCGAGCTCATCGAGCGGCACGGGTCGCTCGGCTTCGGCAAGGGCAACTTCAAGGCGCTCTTCGAGGCCATCGAGCGCGAGCAGGAGCGCCGCGGCACCCTCTGACGCCCGCAGCGCGCCCACTGACGGCCGTCGGCAGCCACTGACGGCCGTCAGGGCACCCTCTGAGCCCCGCCGGCACCCGCCGGACACCCGCTCACGCCCCCCAGGCCACCCGCTGACGCACCCTTTGCGCGTGCCCGGCTTTGCCCGAAGGGCGGCAGGGTGACCATTCAGCCATGGGAACACCGCCGCCTCCGGGAAACCCGTACGAGGAACCGAGGATTCCCTGGACGCCCCCGCCCTTCGGGCAGACGGCGCCGCGGCTCGCCGGCCGCTGGCGCCGCCTGTTCGCCGGGATCACCGACACCGTGCTCGTGGGGCTCGTCACCTCGCCGCTCACCGTGGACGACCTGAGGGTCGCGTACGACGGCGCGACGGAGGCGGTGGCGCGGATCCCGGTCGGCGACGGCCTTGTCGTCGGGGCGATCGGGTTCCTCTACTACTGGCTGCTCCAGTCGTTCTGGAACGGCCAGACGGTGGGCAAGAGGCTGTTCGGCATGCGCGTCGTGCGGGAGAACGGGGAGCCGGCCGGTCCCGGGCCGATCGCGGTGCGGCAGGCGGTGGAGATCGTCCTGTCCTGGCTGTGCTGCCTCGGGCTGGTGAACCTCGCGTGGATTCTGTTCGACCGCAGGAAGCAGGCCCTGCACGACAAGGCGGCGCGGACGCTCGTCGTGGACGCCTGAGACCCGCCCGCCCCACACGCCTCACGAGAACCGCGGCAACCCCTGCGAGCAGGCAAAACACCCGGAGTCGCTTCCCGGACCACATCACCTGCTCGCGTAGAGTTGCCACACATATGTCCTCGCATCGTCTTCCTTCGCGCCCGGCGCCGACCGCCGCACCGACCACCACGCCCGCCCGTGTGCGGGCCGGCCGGTCGATCTCCGTCCTGATCTGCGCCGTGGCCGTGGGCGCCGCCACGGCCTGCGCGCCGTCCGAGGGCGCGGTCACGCCGTCCCTGGCGGCGGCCGCGCCGGCGTCGCCGGGCACCGGCGCGTCGGCGAGCACCGTCGGGGCCCCGGGGATCGGCGACCCCGACTTCCCCACCGACGGCAACGGCGGCTACGACGTCCAGCACTACGACCTGCGCCTGTCGTACGACCCGGCGTCGCGGAAGCTCGCGGGCAGCGCCACGATCGAGGCGAAGGCCGTACAGGACCTGACCTCGTTCGACCTCGACCTGCACGGGCTCACGGTGAGCCGGGTGACGGTGGACGGCGGGGACGCCTCGTTCAGCCGCAGCAAGGACGAGCTCGTGATCGAGCCGGGCGGTCAGATCTCGAACGGCGCCCGATTCGAGGTCACGGTCGACTACTCGGGCGTGCCGGAGCCGATGCGCGACTCCGCCAACCTCGGCGAGTACGGCTTCATCTCCACCCCGGACGGGGCGTTCGTCACCTGTGAGCCGAACGGCGCGAAGACCTGGTTCCCGTCGAACGACCACCCCTCCGACAAGGCGACCTACGACTTCCGGATCACCGTCCCCGCGGGGCTGACCGCGATCGCCAACGGCGAGATGGCAGGGACGCCGCAGACGAACGCCGGCAAGACGACCTTCGTGTGGCGGGAGAAGCACCCGATGGCGAGCTATCTCGCCACGATGACGACCGGGAAATTCCAGATCCGCACCGGCACGAGCGCCAGGGGCCTGCCGGTCTACGTCGCCGTCGCCGACAACTACCGCGGCTCGCTCGACCAGCTCTACACGCAGACGGCGAAGATCACCGACTACTGGTCGACCGTGTTCGGGCCCTACCCCTTCTCCTCCACCGGCGGCGTGATCGACGACTACGCGGCGGGGTACGCGCTGGAGAACCAGACCAAGCCCATCTATGGCGGTTTCTCCCCCGCGCCCACGATCATCGCGCACGAGCTGGCGCACCAGTGGTTCGGCGACAGCCTGACCATCAAGCGCTGGCGGGACCTGTGGCTCAACGAGGGCTTCGCGACGTACGCCGAATGGCTGTGGGCGGAACACACCGGTCAATACACGGCCGATTCGGCCTTCCGGCGTTACTACGCGAACGCGGCCGACCCGATGTGGAGCTATCCACCGGGCACGGCACGGCCCGACGACCTGTTCGGCGCGGCCGTCTACAACCGCGGCGCGATGACGCTGCACGCCCTGCGCCGGGAGATCGGCGACGACAAGTTCTTCCCGCTGATCAGGGCGTGGACGGACGCCCACAGGTATGGCAACGTCACGACGCAGGAGTTCATCTCGATGGCCGAGCTGATCTCGGGCAAGAACCTGAAGTCGCTGTTCGACGCCTGGCTGTACGAGCCGAAGCGTCCCGCGCCGATCCCCTGATCCACACGGCCCCGATCGACGAGCTGGCGAGCTCAGGAGGCCGATCCTCTGATCCGCACCGTCCTGATCACACGAGCTCAGGAGAACAGCAGCTTGTAGCCGTCCCGCCGCAGGGCGCTGAGCACCTCGTCGCAGTGCGCCGGGCCGCGGGTCTCCAGTTGCAGCAGGACCTCGGCCTCCTCCAGGTGCAGCCGGGAGCCGAACCGCTCGTGCACCACGTCGAGCACGTTCGCGCCGAGGTCGGCCAGCCGGGCCAGCAGCGCGGCCAGCGCCCCGGGGCGGTCGGTCAGCCGGATGCGGAAGGCCAGGTAGCGGCCCGCCGCCGCCAGGCCGTGCCGCAGCACCCTGGCCAGCAGCAGCGGGTCGATGTTGCCGCCCGACAGCACGACGACCACCGGCGGCTCGAACGCGTGCGGCTGGTCGAGCAGCGCCGCGACCCCCGCCACCCCGGCCGGCTCCACCAGCAGCTTCGAGCGTTCGAGGCACAGCAGCAGGGCCCGCGACAGCGACTCCTCCGAGACCGTCACGACGCTGTCGACCAGATAGTGGATCAGCTCGAACGGCAGGTCGCCCGGCCGCCCGACCGCGATGCCGTCCGCCATCGTCGACGCGGGCTCGACCATGACCGGCCGGCCCGCGGCCAGCGAGTCGGGATAGGCCGCGGCCCGCTCGGCCTGCACGCCCACCACCTTGATCCCCGGGCGCTGGGACTTCACCGCGAGCGCGACCCCCGCCGCGAGACCGCCGCCGCCGATGGGCAGCACGATCGTGGCCGTGCCGGGAAGCTGCTCCAGGATCTCCAGGCCGACCGTGCCCTGCCCGGCCACCACGTCGGGGTGATCGAACGGGTGGATGAACACCGCGCCGGTCCTGTCGGCGTGCTCCCTGGCCGCCCGCAGGGCCTCGTCGACCGTGTGCCCCGCGAAGATCACGTCCGCGCCGTACGCCCGTGTGGCCTCCACCTTCGGCAGCGGCGCGCCCTCGGGCATGTAGACGGTCGACTTTGCCCCGACCAGCGACGAGCCCAGCGCCACGCCCTGCGCGTGGTTGCCCGCGCTGGCCGCCACCACGCCCCTGGCCCGCTCCTCCTCGCTCAGCCGCGCGATCCGCACGTACGCCCCGCGGACCTTGAACGACCCGGCCCGCTGGAGGTTCTCGCATTTGAGGTGCACCGAGCCGCCGACGATCTCCGACAGCACCCGTGAGTGCAGGACGGGCGTCTGCGCCGCCACTTCCGACAGCAACTCGCGTGCGGCGACGACGTCCTCGTACGTCACCTGTGGGACAGCCATGCGCCAATCATCACAGGTTCCGGAAGGCGACATGCCTTCAGAGCCCGGGTGACCAATAACTGTCTCCGGCGATGACGAGGGCGGCGGCGCCGACGAGACCGGCCTCCTGACCGAGCGAGGCGGGCACGACCCGCACCCGCTCGGCGAACCCCATCCGGGTGTGCTCCCGCAGGGCCTCCTCCAGGGGCCCGAACAGCAGGTCGCCCGCCTGGCTGAGCCCGCCGCCGACGGTCACGAGATCGAGGTCGCACAGGTTGACGGCCGAGGCGATCGCGATGCCCAGGGCGCGCCCCGCGCGGGTCATCGCGGCCAGCGCGATCGGGTCGCCCGCCGCGGCGTCGGCGGCCAGCCTGCGCGCGGTCGCCGTCCCCTCCTCCTGGTAGAGCCCATCACGCGTGACCTCGGCTTTCGGCGACCAGCCCTGGGCGAGCGCCCAGGCGGCGAGGCCGGGGCCGCGGGCGATCGCCTCCAGGCAGCCGTAGCCGCCGCAGCCGCACGGCGGGCCCTCGGGATCGACCACGACGTGGCCGATGTGACCCGCGTTGCCCGTTCCGCCGTCGATGAGCCTGCCGCCGAGGACCAGCCCGCCGCCGACCCCGGTCGACACGACCATCCCCAGCATGGCCGCGCTCCCCCGCCCGGCGCCGCGCCAGTGCTCGGCGACGGCCAGGCAGATCGCGTCGTTGTGGATGCGGACCGGGACGCCGGGAAAGCGCCCGGCGAGCCTGCCGCGCAGCGGGAATCCCCGCCAGCCGCCCATGTTGAGCGGCGAGACCTCCCCCTCGGGCCAGGTCATCGGGCCGCCGCAGCCGACGCCCACCCCGGCGATGGCGTCGGGCACGTCCAGCCGGTCGAGCACGCCGGTCAGCGTCCGCCACAGCGTCTCGGCGTCGGCGCCCTGCGGAGTGGCGGCCCGCTCGGCGGCCACGACCCGCCCGTCCGGCTCCACCAGTCCCACCGCGAACTTCGTGCCGCCGATGTCGACGGCCAGGGTGAGGTCGCTCACGCACCCGCTCCCCTGCCGGTGGACAGTCCCGTGCCGCTGGAGAATCCGGAGCCGCTGGAGAAGACGAGCAGCGACGCGGTGAAGCCGTGCACGTGGTTGTGCCCGCTGACCGGCCCGACCTCGCCCGCGGCGAAGAACCCCGCCACCCCGATCGGCCCCAGCGTCTCGCGTACGGCGAGCGCGTCGTGGTCGGGCGTGCCGAACATGCCCGAGCCCCTGCCGTTGCAGGAGAACAGCAGTGCCCCCTCGACCCGGCCGGGCTGCTGCTGCAGATGGGCGTCGAGCAGCTCGTAGAGGTCCTCGTCGGCGGTCTCGGCGTCCCTGACCTGGAACCGCACCGTCCTGCCGATCTCGATGACGTCGCCGACGGCCACCGCCTCGCGTTCGGGGTCGATGCCGATGACCCCGCGGATCAGGAAGTCGCCGCGCTCGTGGCGCTCGGCGTACTCGTCCATGGCGATGCCGATCTGTAAGCCGGCGGCCACCAGGTCGCGGTCCTCCTCGTCGAGGGCGCTGACGATGTCCTCCAGCCGCGCCAGCGCCGGTTGACCGGCCAGCTCGAGCAGCACGTTGTCCTCCGCCCGGGTGACGACCATGGACGGGCCGATGGGCCGGCAGCCCTGGCTGACGACCGTCCCGATGTTCACCTCGCCACCGATGATCACACCGATCGCGCCGGAGTCGTGCACCTCGCCGTTGGCGAACAGCCGTACGGAGCCACGGCCCTGGAGCCCGTTGGCCAGGCCGCCCACGATCGGCAGATCGCCCATCACCTCGTGGGAGTGCTCGATGAACGCGTCGGTGGGGAAGCTGTAGGGGTCGGCGAGCAGGATCGCGGCCCGGTCGTCGGGGACGCGCTCGGGCAGCCCCACGACCACGAACCTGTCCTCCGTCCTCAGCGTCTCCAGGGCGAAGGTGTCGATCCTGGCGCCGCCGAGGGAGGCCGCCCACGCGCTCACGGCGGGGGTCAGCTCCACGCCCTGGCCGTGCCCGATCACGCCGGTCGCACTGCAGCCGATCACGTCGGCCCCGGACGCGACGGACATCGCCCGCCGCCCCGCGCTGGCCACGTCGTCCGGGTCGTCCCCACAGACGAAGAAACACACCAGATCTGGCGGACCCGACAGGCCGGCCAACGCCTGGCGTACGGCCGTCTCGGCCGCTTCCACCAGGTTGGCGCCCACGGCGAGACCGTCGGCGAAGCGGCTCGTCAATACCGCCATGTCTCGCCCTCTCTTCCTCCGCGACAGAGTTTCCTTGGGCCGATTCTCCCCACTGAACGGAGGACAACGCACAGGCCGCCCGTCCAATTGGCCCCGCGGCCCACAGCCGTGTCTTCAAACCCGGCTGCCGGATCGCCTGATGGGGACGTAGGCTCGACTCCGTGCACAAATCGCCCACGCCTGCCCCTAGCACTCTGCGTGAACTGCGCGAGAGTGGACACCGATACCGTACGGTCAAGGCCGAGATCAGGGAGAACCTCCTGGCCCGGCTGCGGGCCGGCGAGACCCGGTTCCCCGGCATCGTCGGCTTCGACGACACCGTCCTGCCCCATCTGGAGAGGGCGCTGATCGCCGGGCACGACCTCGTGCTGCTCGGCGAGCGCGGCCAGGGCAAGACCCGCCTGATCCGCACGATCACCGGCCTGCTCGACGAGTGGTCGCCCGTGGTCGAGGGCTGCGAGATCAACGACCATCCGTACGAGCCGGTCTGCGTCCGATGCCGCCGGCTCGCCGCCACCCACGGCGACGACCTGCCGGTCGCCTGGAAGCACCGTGAGGACCGGTACGGCGAGAAGCTGGCCACCCCGGACACCTCGGTCGGCGACCTCATCGGCGACGTCGACCCCATCAAGATCGCCGAGGGCCGCACGCTCGGCGACCCCGAGACGGTCCACTACGGCCTGGTCCCCCGGACCAACCGGGGCGTCTTCTCCGTCAACGAGCTGCCCGACCTGGCCGAGCGCATCCAGGTGGCGCTGCTCAACGTGCTGGAGGAGCGCGACATCCAGGTCCGCGGCTACAACCTGCGCCTGCCCCTCGACATCCTGCTGATCGCCAGCGCGAACCCCGAGGACTACACCAACCGCGGCCGGATCATCACCCCGCTGAAGGACCGCTTCGGCGCGGAGATCCGCACGCACTACCCCCGCACCATCGAGGACGAGCTGGTCCTGATCCGCCAGGAGGCCGACCTCGGCGCCCTCGGCGCGGACCTGCCCGACCACCTGGTGGAGGTGATCGCCCGGTTCACCCGCCTGGTGCGCGAGTCCACCGCGGTCGACTCCCGCTCGGGCGTGTCGGCCCGCTTCTCGATCGCCGCCGCCGAGACCGCCGCCGCCTCCGCCGTACGGCGGGCCGCGCTGACCGGGGAGGAACGGCCGGTCACCCGGGTCTGCGACCTGCCCGGCGTGGTCCACACGCTGCGCGGCAAGGTCGAGTTCGAGGTCAGCGAGGAGGGGCGGGAGATCGACGTGCTCGCCCACCTGCTGCGCCGCGCGACGGCCGAGACCTTCCGCGCCTCGCTCGGCGGCGCCGATCTCGCGCCGCTGCTCGACAAGTTCGGCGAGGGCGCGCAGGTCGAGTCGGGCGAGCTGGTGCCGGCCCACGAGCTGCTGCGCAGGATCGGGCGCGTCGAGGGCCTGTCGAAGATCATGACGCGGCTCGGCATGGGCGAGGGCGACGAGTCGCCCGGCCACGCCGCCGCCGCGCTGGAGTTCACGCTGGAGGGCCTCTACCTGATGCGCAGGCTGTCCAAGGACGAGACCGACGGCGGTTCCGTCTACCGGACCTGAGCCGGGGCGGGCCCCGTCCCACTACCCACCGAACAAACTCCCGCCCGTCCCGCCGGACTTCGGCAAGGGCGGGTGGCCCTGAAAGGTTGCGTGGTCGCGTGTCCTACGTCTACGGGGAGTATCGCGACGGGCCGGATCCGCTGGCTCCGCCCTACGACGTGCGCTCGGCGCTGGACGACATGGGCGACGCCATCCTGTCCGGCTCGACGCCGATGGACGCGCTGCGCGACCTGCTGCGGCGCGGGCTCCCCGGCGCTCCCGACCGCCGCGGCCTGGACGACCTGCTCCGCCAGGTGCGGCGGCGCCGCCGCGAGCTGCGGGAGAACACCCGGCTCGACGGCACGCTGGAGCGCGTGCGCGCCCTGCTCGACAAGGCGATCGGGCAGGAGCGGGCCGAGCTGTTCCCGGATCCCTCCGACGACGCCCGCTTCCGTGAGGCGGCGCTCGACGCGCTGCCCTCGGACACGGCGCGGGCGGTCCAGGAGCTGGCCGACTACGACTGGCGGTCGGCCGCCGCGCGGCAGACGTTCGAGGAGCTGCGCGACCTGCTGCGCCGGGAGGTCCTCGACAGCCAGTTCCGCGGCATGCGCGACGCGCTGGCCAACCCCGATCCGGCCGCGATGGAGCGGGTCCGGCAGATGATGTCGGACCTCAACGACATGCTGGACCGCGACGCCCGGGGTGAGCACACCCAGGAGGACTTCGACCGGTTCATGCAGCAATACGGGGACATGTTCCCCGAGAACCCACGCAACCTCGACGAGCTGGTCGACCAGCTCGCCCGCCGCGCCGCCGCCGCGCAGCGGATGCTCGCCTCGCTCACCCCGGAGCAGCGCGAGGAGCTGGCCGGGCTGATCAACAACACACTGGAGCAGGCCGGCCTGGCCGAGCAGATGCGCCGGCTCGGCGACGCCCTCTACGCCCGCCGTCCCGACCTCGCCTGGAACACCCCCGAACGGGTGTCCGGCGAGCAGCCGATGGGCATGGGCGACGCGGTGACGGCCCTGCAGGAGCTGGCCGACCTCGGCGACCTGGAGACCGCGCTGCGTCAGGACTACCCCGGCGCCCGGCTCGACGACATCGACGAGGCCGCCATCCGGCGGGCGCTCGGCCGCTCGGCAGTGGACGACCTGGAGGCCCTGCGGCAGATCGAGCGCGAGCTGGAGGCCCAGGGCTACCTGCGGCGCAACCGCGGCAAGCTGGAGCTCACCCCCAAGGCCGTACGCCGGCTCGGGGAGACCGCACTGCGCCGGGTCTTCGCCTCGCTCGACTCCGGCCGGCGCGGCGACCACGACCAGCGCGACGCGGGCACGGCCGGGGAGCCCACCGGATCGACCCGTCCGTGGCGTTTCGGCGACGAGCAGCCCATCGACGTCGTCCGTACGGTCGTCAACGGCGTACGGCGTGGCGGCGGCGCGCCGGTGGCCCTGACCGTGGACGACTTCGAGGTCGTGGAGACCGAGCGGCGCTCGGCGGCGGCCGTGTGCCTGCTGGTCGACCTGTCCTACTCGATGGCCCTGCGCGGCACCTGGGCGGCGGCCAAGCAGACCGCGCTCGCCCTCCAGGCGCTGGTGGCCTCGAAGTTCCCGCAGGACGCCGTGCAGATCATCGGCTTCTCGAACTACGCGCGGGTGCTGCGGCCCGACGAGCTGGCCGGGCTCGAATGGGACATGGTGCAGGGCACCAACCTGCACCACGCCCTGCTGATCGCGGGCCGTCACCTCGACCGGCATCCGGACTTCGAGCCGGTGGTCCTGGTGGTGACCGACGGCGAGCCGACGGCGCACCTCATGCGCAACGGCGTGCCGCGCTTCGAGTGGCCGCCGTCGCAGGAGACGCTGACGCTGACGCTCGCCGAGGTCGACAAGATGACCCGGCGGCGCGCGACGATCAACGTCTTCATGCTGGCCGCCGACGACCGGCTGCGCGAGTTCGTGGACGAGGTCGCCCGGCGCAACGGCGGCCGGGTCTTCTCCGCCAGCGCCGACCGCCTCGGCGAGTACGTCGTCAGCGACTTCCTCCGCGCCCGCCGCACCCGCTGAGCACCCGAGCTCCCGGGGGCTCCCCAGGCTCCCGGGGCTCCCAGGGCTCCCGGGCCCCGGGACTCCTGGGGCGCCGGGGAGGAGACGGACCGCTGGACGGTTCGCCGGCCGCCTGCCGGGCATTAAGCAGATCTGCGCGGGCGGGGGCGCTCACGGGGGCCGGGCAGCACCGGACACCGGACACCGAGCACTGGACACCGAGCACTGGACACCGAGCACTGGACACTGAGCACTGTGCAGCGGGCGCGGGCGGGGAGGCGGACGGCCGCGGGCCGGGAGATCGATAATCGATTGCCGACCTGGTTGCAATCGGCGGACGATAGACAGGCATCCCCTGTTCGCGCTGGTCGTTCCACATGCCCGTGGAAGGAGCGCTCCCATGTTCGCAGCGGTCGGCCTCGTCGTCCTCATGATCCTCACCGGCGTGCTGTACGAGATGGCGGTCCACAACCGCCCCCGCCGCCGGAAGTAGCCCGCGCCCTCCCGGCGTCCGACGCGCCCGTGACGAGCGCGTCCGGGCACTGCGGAGCCGATCACTCAGGCGATAGCCTCTGCCCATGTCGCCTCTCGACCATCTGCTGCTGTGGTTGCACATAGGGTTCGCGATCTTCGCGCTCGGTCCGCTCACGGCGGTCACGAGCGTCACGCCGCGTTACATCCGGGCGCGCGATCTGAGCGTGCTGCGGTATCTGCACCGCGCGACCCGGATGTTCGGCCTGCTCACAATCGGGGTCTTCCTGTTCGGCCTGCTGCTGGGCCGCAGCGCGCTCGGCGCGCCCTACCTGTCGGTGTCGATGACGCTGTTCGTCGTGGCCGCCGTCCTGCTGGTGATCGTCGAGCGTGACCAGCGGACGGCCATCGCGGCGCTGGCCAGCGAGTCGACGGAGGACGACGCCAAGGTGCAGACCGGCCGGATCGCCGCGCTGGGCGGCATCAGCGCCCTGATCTGGCTCGTCATCCTGTTCCTGATGGTCTTCTTCAACCCCTGAGAGTCCCGCTTACCCCTGAATGTCCGGTAGAACGTTTTTGGCCGGAAACGGGGGAAAGAGGAGCGGGTGCACCTAACGACGCGTCGCCGGGCGGCGTGGGCGCTGGTCGCCCTCGCCGTCGGGGCCTTCACCTACGTCACCGCCGAGGTGCTCCCCATCGGCCTGCTCACGGTGATCGCGGCCGACCTGGACCGGTCGCCGTCCGAGACGGGCCTGCTCGTGACGGGGTACGCCGCCGTCGTGGTGCTGGCGTCGCTGCCGCTCACCCGGCTGACCCGGCGGGTGCCGCGGCGCAGGTTGCTCACCATCACGCTCGGCGTGTTCGTCGCGGGGATGCTGCTGACCGCCGTGGCGCCGAACTATCCGACGCTGCTGGCCGCCCGGCTGCTGGTCGCGGCCACCCAGGCGCTGTTCTGGTCGGTCGCGACCCCGGCCGCGGCGGCGATGTTCCCCCCGGAGATCCGGGGACGCGCGATCGCCCGCATGTCGATCGGCAGCTCCCTCGGGCCCGTGCTCGGCGTCCCCGCGGGCACCTGGCTCGGCCAGCAGGTCGGCTGGCGGGCCGCGTTCGCCCTGGCCGCCGCCGTCGGCCTGATCACCTGCGTCACCGTGGCGACGCTCATGCCCGGCCGCCGGCAGCCGGGCGCGGGCTCCGGCGGTCACGAATCCGGCCGCGGCGCGACCCCGGACGCCCGCCGCTACGCGCTGCTCATCGTGGCCACCGTCATCGGAGTGGGCGGCTATCTCACCGCGTACACCTACATCACGCCGTTCCTGCTGGACTTCGGCGGCTTCACCCCGGCCGCGCTCAGCCCGCTGCTGCTCGCGTCCGGGATCTCCGGGGTCACGGGGACGATCGTGGTCGGCCGGCTGCTCGACACCCGGCCGCGGGCCGCCATCACCGGTCCGCTGGCCCTCATCACGTGCGCGCTGCTCGCCCTGTACGCCTTCGGAGCCCTGCACCCGGTGGCGGTGGTGGCCCTCTGCGTGACGGGCATGTCGTTCAGCGCGCTCGCGGCGGCCATCGCAAGCCGGGGGCTGCAGGTGGCCCCGGGCAGCACCGACATCGCCTCGGCCGGCACCGGCTCGGCCTTCAACATCGGCATCGCGGGCGGGTCGCTGCTCGGCGGCGCGCTCATCGACCATGCCGGGGTCCGCAGCGTGACCGTGGCGGGCGCCGTCCTGACCGCCGCGGCGCTCGCCGCCCTGGTGGGCGAACGGTGGATGGCCCCCGCCCGCCCCTCCGCGCCGGAGCGTACGACCCCGGCGCGGAGCGCGCAGTAAGCAGGGCGCGGAGCGCCCGATAAGCGGAGCGCCCGATAAGCAGAGCGCGGAGTGGGCGCTGAGATCTCAGCCGAGGGCCTCGGTGAGGTCGGCCAGCAGGTCGTCGACGGTCTCGATGCCGACCGACAGGCGGACCAGGTCGGCGGGGACCTCCAGCGGCGACCCGGCGGCCGACGCGTGGGTCATCCGGCCGGGGTGCTCGATCAGCGACTCGACGCCGCCGAGCGACTCGCCGAGCGTGAACAGCTTGGCCCGGTTGCAGATCTCGACCGCGGCCTCCTCGCCGCCCTCGACGCGGAACGACACCATCCCACCGAAACGCCGCATCTGCTTGGCCGCGACCTCGTGGCCGGGGTGCTCGGGCAGGCCCGGATAGAGCACCTGGACGACCTTCGGGTGCGACAGCAGCAGGTCGACCACGCGCTCGGCGTTGTCGCAGTGCCGGTCCATGCGCACGCCCAGCGTCTTGAGGCCGCGCAGCGTGAGCCAGGAGTCGAACGGCCCGGCCACCGCGCCCATCGCGTTCTGGTGGTAGGCCAGCCGCTCGCCGAGGTCGGCCGACCGCGTCACCAGCGCCCCGCCGACCACGTCGGAGTGGCCGCCGACATACTTGGTCGTCGAGTGGACCACGACGTCGGCGCCCAGGCTGAGCGGCTGCTGCAGGTAGGGCGAGGCGAAGGTGTTGTCCACCGCGAGCACCGCGCCCCCGTCGTGGGCGATGGACGCCAGGGCGGCGATGTCCGCGACGTTCAGCAGCGGGTTCGTGGGCGTCTCCACCCAGATCGCCCGCGTCTCCGGCCGTACGGCGGCGCGCACCGCGTCGAGGTCGCCGAGCGGCACCGGGTCGAAGGCGACCCCCCACTCCTGGAGCACCCGGGAGAACAGCCGGTAGGTGCCGCCGTACGCGTCATCGGGGATCACCACGTGGTCGCCGGGTTTGCAGACGGTGCGCAGCAGCGTGTCCTCGGCGGCGAGGCCCGACGCGAAGGCCAGCCCGCGCACGCCGCCCTCGACGGCGGCCAGCGCCTCCTCCAGGGCGGTCCTGGTCGGGTTGGCCGACCGGCTGTACTCGTAACCCGCCCGCAGGCCGCCCACGCCGTCCTGCTTGTAGGTCGAAACGGCATATATGGGAGGGACGACGGCTCCCGTGTGCGGGTCCGCCTCCTGGCCCGCGTGGATGGCCAGCGTCTCGAAACCTTGGTTCATGGGGTCGAGCGTAGCCGTCCGCACCGCCTGGTCACGGCGGGTGTGCGGCGGGCGCGCCAGGCCGGGCGCGCCAGGCCGGGTACGCCACGCGGCACCGGCGGCCGACGTTCCGGCGCCGGTGCGCGCGCGACGGCGTGATCAGTGGTTGGCGAGGAAGGCCAGCAGGTCCTGGCGGGTGACCATGCCGACCGGCTTGCCGTCGTCGAGGACCACGGCGGCGTCGGCCTTCTCCAGCGCCTCGACCGCCCGGGCCACCGGCTCACCGGAACCGATCATGGGCAGCGGCGCGGACATGTGGCCGCCGATCTCGTCCTCCGACCGCACCCGGCCGCGATAGAGGCCCTCGAGCAGGTCGCGCTCCACGATCGAGCCGATGACCTCGGCCGCCATGACCGGCGGCTCCTCCTTCATGACCGGAAGCTGGGAGACGTTGTACTCCCGCATGATCGAGATCGCGGTGCCGACCGACTCGTGCGGGTGGACGTGGACGAACTCGGGCAGCCCCGGCGTCTTGCGCCCCAGCACGTCGCCGACCAGGCCCTCCTCGCTCGACGTGGTGAGGAAGCCGTAGTCGGCCATCCACTCGTCATTGAAGATCTTCGACAGGTAGCCGCGGCCGCCGTCCGGCAGCAGCACGACCACGACGTCGTCCGGCCCTGCCGCCTGGGCCACCCGTACGGCGGCCACCACCGCCATGCCGCACGATCCGCCGACGAGCAGCGCCTCCTCGCGGGCGAGCCTGCGGGTCATGCCGAACGAGTCCTTGTCGGAGACCGCGATGATCTCGTCGCAGATCGTGGTGTCGTACGTCGCGGGCCAGATGTCCTCGCCCACGCCCTCCACCAGGTAGGGACGTCCGGTGCCGCCGGAGTAGACGGAGCCGACGGGGTCGGCGCCGATGACCTTCACCCGGCCGCCGGAGACCTCCTTGAGGTATTTTCCGGTGCCGCTGATCGTCCCGCCGGTGCCGATGCCGGCGACGAAGTGGGTGATCCTGCCCTCGGTCTGCTCCCAGATCTCCGGCCCGGTGGAGTGGTAGTGGCTCGCCGGGTTCTCCGGGTTGGAGTACTGGTCGGGCTTCCAGGCGTTCGGGATCTCGCGGGCCAGCCGGTCGGACACCGAGTAGTACGAGTCGGGGTGATCGGGCGAGACGGCGGTCGGGCAGACGACGACCTCGGCGCCGTACGCGCGGAGCACGTTGATCTTGTCCTGGGCGACCTTGTCCGGGCAGACGAACAGGCAGCGGTAGCCCTTCTCCTGCGCCACGATGGCCAGGCCCACACCGGTGTTGCCGGAGGTAGGCTCGACGATCGTGCCGCCGGGCTTCAGCGCGCCGCTGCGCTCGGCCGCCTCGATCATCCGTACGGCGATGCGGTCCTTCACCGAGCCGCCGGGGTTGAAATACTCCACCTTGGCCAGGACCTGGGCGGGCGCGCCCGCCGTTACCCTGCGCAGCCGGACGAGCGGGGTGTTGCCCATCAGCTCCACCAGCGAGTCGTGTACGCGCACCGCGATGACCACCTTGTTTGCCGAAGCTTGTCAGCCTGCCGTCAGCCGTGATTCCGATAGGGGTGGCCGGAACTCGGCTAGTTTCTTCTTTCAAACCGTACCGTGAGCATGGAGGAGGGCGGGTGGTCTGGACGTCCGGCGCGGTGCGCGCCGCGCGGCGCATCGCGACCGCCGCCGCGCTGGGCGGGGGCGGGCTCACGGCGCTCGGAGCGGTCACGTACGGCCTGCTCATGGCCGAGGCCATGGTGGCCCGGCGCATCGTGGGGCAGCCGCACGGTCTCGACGGCCCCGACTCCGACGGCGTGTACGGCGCCTTCCCCGGCGAGCCGATCCGGATGGCCGTCCTCGGCGACTCGACCTCCGTCGGCCTCGGCATGAGCAACGCCGAGGACACCCCGGGTGTCCGTATCGCGTACGGGCTGGCGGCGGTGGCCGAGCGCCCGGTGCGCCTCACCGTCGTCGGCCAGTCGGGCGCGGCGTCGGTGGACCTCGGCGTCCAGGTGGACCGCGCGCTGGAGGCCCGGCCGGAGGTCGCGATCATCTTCATCGGAGCCAACGACGTGACCACGGCCACGCTGCCGGCCCATGCCGTACGGCACCTGCAGAAGGCGGTGCGCCGGCTGCGCGAGGCCGGCGCGGAGGTGGTCGTGGGCACCTGCCCCGACCTGGGCACCGTACGCCCGATCGCGCAGCCGCTCCGCTGGGTCACCCGGCGCTGGTCGCGGCAGCTCGCCGCGGCCCAGACGGTCGCCGTCGTCGAGGCGGGCGGCCGTACGGTGGCGTTCGCCGACCTGCTCGGACCCGAATTCGACGCGAACCCGGCAGAGATGTTCGGACCTGATCGTTTTCACCCATCTGCCCGAGGCTACCTACAAGCCGCGTACGCAGTGCTACCGTCTGTATGCGCCGCGTTGGGGTTGTGGCCCGAGCCGGAACCCGTGCGCGTCGAAGGATCGCAATACCTCTTGGCCGCAATGGCCGTGGAGGAACCCGGCACCGAGGTCACCGCGACCCGTGTCGCCGGCCGGGCGGTCGGCCCCCATGGACGATGGGCGGCGCTGCTCCGCCGGAGACCCGGGCCGCTTCCGAACGCCTAGAGCCGGTTACCTCCTGCGGCCGGGCCATCACCCCCTGTAGGAGCGAAATGATCCGGCCCCAGCTGAACCACGCGAAACCCGCTCTGGCGCTCGCCGCGACCGCCCTGCTGGCGGGGGGCGCCCTCACCGGCTGCTCCGGCGGCGACGAGGCCGCCAAGGACTACCCGGCCTGGCAGAACACGCAGGTGAACGCGGTCAGCCGGGCCACCACGGGAGGCGGCGTCGCGGCCACCACCTCCATGCGGCCCGACGGCTCCCTGGAGACGGTCGTCCTCGACCTCGCCACCGGCCGCCGGCTCTGGGCACACGCCGCGACGATGGTGGGCCGGCTCCCCGGCATGGGGGTGCAGGCCCCGGCGACCGTGGAGACCGGCGGCGGGCAGGCCGTGGTGATCGCGCTCGATCCCCCCGCCGCCGGCCGCAAGGGCGCCACGCTGGTCGCCAGGGACGCCCGCACCGGGCAGCAGAAGTGGATCAGGCCCGTGCGGTCCACCTTCGGGCCGCAGCGCTGCGGGACGTACGTCTGCGTCTCCGAGGACACCGCGCTCTCCAGCGCGCGGGTCGTGGTCCTCGATCCCCGCGACGGAGCCGTGAAGTGGCGCCTGGCCGGCATCGCCGAGGTCGAATGGTCCGACGCGTCCAAGGTCGTCCTGCTCCGGCTCGCCTCCCACCCCGTGCTGGAGGCCCGCGCGCTCAAGGACGGCAAGGCCGTCTGGCAACTGCCGATCGAGCAGGCCCTCGGCCCCGACGTCGACCTGAGCGGGGGCTGGGCCTTCGGCGCGACGGGCGACAAGATCATCGGGTACGTCGCCCCGTATACCAACCCCCAGACCAAGGAGACCTCGACGTTCGGCCTGTTCTCCGCCCGTCTGACCGACGGCGCCGTCGACTGGATGCGGCCGTCCGTCGTCCGCGTCTATCCCAGCGGCAACCCCGCGTACGCGCCGGTCGTCCGGCCGGTCGACGAGCAGGGCCAGTACGGCGGGTTCGCCCGGCTCGACGCCAAGACCGGACGGGTCCTTGGGCAGATCACGCCCGCCCAGGTGCCCGGGTCGGGCTGGTGGCTCGCCTTCCCGCCCGAGATGAACAAGCTCGGCTTCCTCAAGCGCGACGCGCCCGGCTCGGTCTTCGACCTCAGCACCGGCGAGCCGACCCCGGTGAGCGGCGCGACCGGCTGGTCGTTCTGCGTGACCGACCCCAAGCCGCTGCCGCTGCGCGGCATGATCCCCGGGTTCTACTCGATCGCGGCACTGTGCGAGTTCGACCTGGCCACGGGCAAGCGCAAGGACTCCTCCGCCCCGCCGCCCTCCTGGTTCACCGGCAGCCAGAACGGCTGGCGCCTGTGGCGCGACGAGAAGGGCGCCCTCCACGCCCTCAAGGACGGCACCGCCACCACCCCCGGCATGTACGGCTGAGTCTCCCACCACCGAGCGAGCCGTCGGAGCGCGCCGCCGATCTGGACTGAGAAGCGCGCGGGAGCGAAGCGACCAGAGCGCGACGAGGGAAGACGGCGGAAGTGAGCGCTCCGGCGCGCGAAGCGGGCAACACCGAGCGAGCCGTCGGAGCGCGCCGCCGATCTGGACCGAGGAGCGCGCGGGAGCGAAGCGACCAGAGCGCGACGAGGGAAGACGGCGGAGTTGAGCGCTCCGGCGCGCGAAGCGGGCAGCACTGTGCAGTAGTACAAAATTCTGTTGAGTGGGGCCTGGGGCGTGGCGGGCGGCGTACCGAGGGGTAACCTCCGGTGAGGAGGCCCCCCGGAACCCCGTGTGGAGGGGCACGAGATCAGGCAGGAGAGTCACATGCCCGAGGCAGTCATCGTGGCGACCGCGCGGTCGCCGATCGGCCGCGCCTTCAAGGGGTCACTCAAGGACATCCGCCCGGACGACCTGACCGTGCAGATGGTCCGCGCCGCGCTGGCGAAGGTGCCGCAGCTCGACCCGAACGACGTCGACGACCTCATGCTGGGCTGTGGGCTCCCCGGGGGCGAGCAGGGCCACAACCTGGGACGTGTGGTCGCGGTGATGCTGGGGCTCGACAACGTGCCGGGCACCACGGTGACGCGCTACTGCTCCTCCTCCCTGCAGACGACGCGGATGGCGTTCCACGCCATCAAGGCGGGCGAGGGCGACGTGTTCATCTCGGCCGGTGTCGAGACCGTCTCCCGCTTCGTGAACGGCAGCTCCGACATGCCCCAGGCGCAGAACCCGCTGTTCGACGAGGCGAAGGCGCGTACGGAGGAGACCGCCAAGGGCGGCGCGCCGGTGTGGCACGACCCGCGCGAGGACGGCGCGCTGCCGGACGTCTACATCGCCATGGGTCAGACGGCCGAGAACGTCGCGGCGCTGAAGGGCGTCTCGCGGCGCGAGCAGGACGAGTTCGGCGTGCGCTCGCAGAACCTCGCGGAGAAGGCCATCGCCAACGGCTTCTGGGAGAGCGACATCACCCCGGTGACGCTCCCCGACGGCAGCGTGGTGAGCAAGGACGACGGCCCGCGGGCCGGCACGACGTACGAGGCGGTCTCGCAGCTCAAGCCGGTCTTCCGGCCGGACGGCACGGTGACGGCGGGCAACTGCTGCCCGCTGAACGACGGCGCCGCCGCGGTGGTCGTCATGAGCGACACCAAGGCCGCCGAGCTGGGCATCACGCCGCTCGCCCGGATCGTGTCGACCGGCGTCACCGGCCTGTCCCCGGAGATCATGGGGCTCGGCCCGATCGAGGCGTCGCGGCAGGCCCTCGCCCGCGCGGGCATGTCGATCGGCGACGTCGACCTGGTCGAGATCAACGAGGCGTTCGCGGCCCAGGTGATCCCCTCCTACCAGGAGCTGGGCATCGACATCGAGCGGCTCAACGTGAACGGCGGCGCCATCGCGGTGGGGCACCCCTTCGGCATGACCGGCGCCCGCATCACCTCCACGCTGGTCAACAGCCTCCGGTTCCACGACAAGTCGATCGGGCTGGAGACGATGTGCGTCGGCGGCGGGCAGGGCATGGCGATGGTGCTGGAGCGGCTGTCCTGATCGGCGGAATTCACGCCGGTCCGGGCCGGAGCCGGGACCGGCGTGGGCTCCTCAGCCGTGGAAGTCGGGGCCGGCCCGCGTGGGCTCGACCCGGATGATCACTCGCTTCTCCCGGATCATGGCGTCGCGGTAGTCGTCCCAGTCCGGGTGCTCGCCGCTGATGTCGCGGTAGTACCGCACCAGGTGCTCCATCGCGTCCGGCAGCGAGACGACCTGGGCGACGCCCTCGATCTGCATCCACTGGCCGTAGAAGGCGTCGGTCATCACGGTGAGCACGACCTCGGGGTTCTCCCGCAGATTGCGGGTCTTGACGGCCGTCTCGCGGCTGCTGATGACGATGTAGCCGTCCTTGTCGCAGCCGACGGTCACCGGGGAGGTCTGCGGCCGGCCGTCCGGATGGCGGGTCAGCATGACCGCTCGGTGATTGCTCCTGACGAACTCACGCGCCTTGTCGAGATCCATACAACAATGATGCGCCCGCACCGGACCGGTGCGGGCGCGTGCTGCCTTCGGGGACGGTAGTCCGCTTCCTGAGCTGAGCCTCCCTGCCTGCGTGCTGGGCTCGTGGTGCCGTGCTCGTGATGCTGTGCTCGTGATGCTGTGCTCGTGATGCTGTGCTCGTGATGCTCGTAAGTCCTGTGTGCGCGGGACGTCACTGCCGCCTCCCGCGCTGCGGTCTAGAAGCGACGGCGCCGCTCGTGCTCGAGGACGATGGCGGCGGCGTAGCCGTGGCTCAGCCCGTGCTCGTCGGCGAGCCAGTTGGCCCGCTCTTCACAGCGTAGGAACGACGGGCCGTTGTCGATGGCTTCGAACCACTCTGGGAGGTCGCGCCCGGTTATGGACGGGACGCGGGCGATCAGCTTGGTCTGGGTCTCCGGTGAGTGGTTCAACGACATGGGCACCTCCACGGAAAAGGCTGCTTTGTGTCACAGTGCATCACCGGTCCGCGCTTGACAAGCCCTCGCTGGCATTGATTTGTTACAGGATGTTGATCGAAAATTACGGAACTGATCACCAGATCCTGATATAGCCCATTAAAAGGGCGCCGCTCCGGCAGGAACGGCGCCCTTTCGCTTCGTACGGCTAGTCGTTGTTCGTGAAGTAGCTGATGAAGCGGAGGATCTCCAGGTAGAGCCACACAAGGCTCAGGGTCAGGCCGAACGCCATCAGCCACGAGTAGCGCTCCGGCACGCCGGCCCGCACCCCATGCTCGATCTCACTGAAGTCGAGCAGCAGGAAGAAGCAGCCGAGCAGGATCATGCCGATGCTGAAGATCCAGCCGATGGGGCTGTCGGTGCGCAGGCCCAGGCCGCCGGTGACGAAGATGCTCGCGATCCAGTTGATCAGCATGAGGCCGATCGCGCCGAACGCGGCGGCGATCACGAACTTGCCGAACTTCGGCGTCGGCCGGAAGATCTTCAGGGCGTACACGGCCAGCGTGCCGCCGAAGGCCACCATGGTGCCGAGCACGGCCTGCAGGACGATGCCGTTGTAGACATAGTCGTACATGTGGCTCAGCACGCCGATGGCGATGCCGTAGCAGACGGAGTAGCCGAGGATCAGCGCGGGATTCGTGCTCTGCCGGAAAGAGACGATGAGCCCGAGGATCAGGCCCACGATCATCGCCGGCGCCGCGAGCCCCCAGCCGACGTTGAAGTACCAGGCCAGGGCGGCCGAGACGACGAGCGTGCCGAGGGTCGTGAAGCCGCGCACCACGACGTCGTCGATCGTCATGGCCCGCGCCGACGGGGGAGCGTACGCGGGGGCGGCGTACATCTGGTTCAGCTGGTCCACGCTGGGCGCCGGACCGGCCCACGCTTGCTGACCAGCCGCCCCGCGCCGACTGAATATGGGGTTCTTGCTCTCCATTCGCTTCCTCCAGGACGCGACTCACCGATCAGCCGCTGCGCGGCCTAGTGGGGATGGTGCCCGAGGAGCGGTGCCCCTACAAGTGGGAGCGCCACTCCACCGCAGTGGCAACGAGCAGGATCTCCGGCGAGTTCCCGGCGGCGGCGACATCAGACGCCGACGGCATAAGTTTCTTGAATGCTTCCTTTACTTGAGCCCTTCAAGTCTCGTTGCTAACCTGGTGCGGAGCCGAGAAGTAGCGGCCTGACCAGGCAGAACGCCACAGCGATCACTCCGCCTGCCGTTGCGAGCCTATTCCGAACCTCACAGGCGCGGCATCCCGTCCGGTCACTTCGCCACCGGAGAGCCACACGACCGTCGCCTGTGCCGCTGGGAATGTCATCGCGAGGAGGACGGCAATGTACGTCAGGGGCCCAGCGTTCTTACGAAGACTCCGACCTGAATCCATCCGAGGACGCATCACCGTCCTCGTCACGGCGCTTGCCATCCTGCTGCTGATCCCCACCGGGATCCTGGGCAGCCTGTTGGCCCGGCAGGCGTTCGCCACCTCCGTCTCGCTCGACGCCCGGCAGGAAGCGGCGCTCACGGCCGCCGCGTGGCGTACGGGTCAGGTCCACGACGACATCACCCCGCAGGTGGCCGGGATCAATTTGGTCCAGGTGGTGGCTCCCGATCACCGTGTTCTCTCCGCGTCACCGGCGGCCCGGGGCAGGCCGCCGCTGACGTCCTTCTGGCCGTCGGAGGCCGATCCGATGCAGGACCTCCAGACCTGCACGCACGACGGGCTCGGCTGCCTGCGCCTGTCGGCGCTGCGGATGATGCCGGGGCCCCACTCCCCCGTGGTGTACGCGGGACGCCCCATCGACGGCTTCACGCCCGTCGGAATGTTCGATCTGCTCTTCACCGCGGAGGTCACCGTGCTCGTACTGCTCACCGCCTGGGCCGCCTGGAAGGTGGCCGGACGCACCCTGCGCCCGGTCGAGGCCATCCGCAGCGACCTGGCCGCCGTCAACGTGAACGATCTGGACACCCGGGTGCCCGAACCGGTCGGCGACGACGAGATCGCGCGGCTCGCCCGCACGGTGAACAGCACGCTCGCCCGCATCGAGCAGGCGAAGATCACGACCGAGCGGGCGCTGCGGCGGCAGCGCGAGTTCGCCGCGGACGCCTCCCACGAGCTGCGCACTCCGCTCGCCGGCCTGCGCGCGCAACTGGAGGAGGCGCAGCTTCACCCCGACGAGACCGATCTGCGGTCACTGCTCAGGGACGCGCTGCTCGACGTGGGGCGGCTGGAAGCGATCATCGACGACCTGCTCCTGCTGGCGAAGGTGGGGGCGACGGCCCCGGGCCGCAAACCTGTGGACCTGTCCGTGCTGGTCAGGGACGAGGTCGCCCGCCGGACCGATCGGATACCGGTGCGTCTCCGGCTGGCGGACGGGGTGAGGATGCACGCCGCGCCGCGCCACCTCGCCCGTCTGCTGACCAACCTGCTCGACAACGCGCAGCGGCACGCCAGGAGCCTGGTCGAGATCGAGCTCCGGCGCGACGACGGCTTCGTCGAGCTGTCGGTCAGCGACGACGGTCCCGGCGTGCCGGTGTCCGAACGGGAGCGGATCTTCGAGCGGTTCGCCAGGTCGGACACGGCGCGTAGCCGGGGCCGCGGGGGCACCGGGCTCGGCCTGGCCATCGCCCGCGACATCGCCCGTGCCCACTGCGGCACCCTGGTGGCGACCGAGTCGGCGTACCGCGGCGCCATGTTCGTGCTGCGCCTGCCGGTCTCCGGCTGCCCCTCGAACACCGACGCCCCACCTTCGCAGGCCGCGATCACCGGCGGCGGCGGCACGTACGCCGAGCCGTCGCGGATGACGGACGCCCTTACGCCGGTGCACGATCGGCGCTCCTGACCGCGGTGCACGAGCGACACGCCTGACAGCGGTGCGCGGAGCAGCACGCCTGACAGCGGTGCGCGAACAGCGCGTCTGACGGTGGTGCATGAGCGGCGCGTCTGACGGTGGTCAGAGGCGGGCGAACCAGTCGCGTACGGCGTGCCGCCCACCCCCGCCGAGCGCCACCATCAGGGCATACCTGGCCTTCGCCGGAGCCAGGCCGCGCGCCCCGATGGCGCCGACCTTGCCGGCCAGCCCCAGGCCGAGCGGGAGGTCCTCCAGCGCGGCCGGCCGGGTGCGGCACCGCGAGGCGATCACCACGGGGATGTCCCACTCCGCCAGCTCGCTGAGGGTCGCGTACAGGGTGATCGGGACGTTCCCGGCGCCGGTGCCCTCCAGCACGACACCCCTGGCTCCGGCGTCCACGACGGACGTGACGATCACCGGATCCATCTCCGGATATGTCTTGATCAGCGCGACGTTCGTCTCCGGCTCTCCCCGCGCGGCCGGGGGCCGTGGCGGCGGCGTCGCCGTCATCTCGACCCGGCCGTCCACCACCCGGCCGAGGATCGGCTCGGGGGCGGACGAGAGGGCAGCCACGCTCGTGGCGTCGGCCATCGTGGCCCAGCGGGCCGCGTGCAGTTCGTCGTTCGCGCAGACCACCGCGCCGACTCCGCGAAGAGCCGGGTCGGCCGCCGCGGCCAGGGACGACGCGAGGTTGCGCGGGCCGTCGCTCGACAGCTCGTCCAGCCCGCGTACGGCGCCGGTCAGCACGATGCCGCCGCGCGGAGCGGCGGGGCCCGCGAGCAGGTCCGCGAGGAAGGCCGTCTCCTCGATCGTGTCCAGGCCGTGGGTGACGACCACGCCGTCGAACCCCTCGTCCAGCAGGGCCGTACGCACCCGCCGGGCCAGCCGCAGCATGGTGGAGGCCGAGGTGTCCCAGCTCGGCTCGGCCTGCACGTCCTCGGTCACGACCTCCACGCCGGGATTCCCGGGGATGGCCGCCAGCAGGTCGGCGGCCGTCGCGAGCCCCGGGCGGCCCGTGCGACGGGCGTACGCCATGACGTCGCCCGTCGCCACCAGCAGCACGCGTCCGCTCACGCCGCGCCGTCCTCGGCGGCGACTCCGGCGTGCTGTTCGAGCCGCTCGATGCGCCGCATGAGCGGAGCGATTTCCTGACGGACGACCGCCGCCACCGCCTGCACGGCGCTCTGAGAAGAAGCCTGGGCCGTGCTCTGGGACGCGGAGGCGTCCTGTGCCTGGGCTCGGAGGTGGACGTAGCCTGCGAGCGCCGCCACGACCGCGCGCCGCGTGAGGCGTGGCTCGGCGCCCCGCTCGCGCAGCACCTGCCCGCCGATGCCGTCGGGCTCGGCGACCAGGCCGAGCAGCAGGTGCTCGCACCCGATGTAGTTGTGCCCCAGGGCATGGGCCTCGGTGACCGCCAGTTCGAGGGCGTTGGCCGCATGCGCGTCGAACCGGCTCGGGCCCTTCGGCGTCCCCTCGTCCCCGGACTCGTTCGGGCCGGTGGGTGCGGACGGGCGGCGGGCCGTGAGGTCGCGCTCGATCAGAGCGGGCTCGACCTCCATGGCCCGCAGCACATGCAGGGCGAGGTTCCGCCCCTCGGCCAGCATCGCGGCGAGCAGGTGCTCGGTGCCGATGCCGGCGGCGTTCTCGGCCCGGGCCTGTTCCAGCGCCAGCCGGAAGACGGCGCGGGTCCTGGGCGTGAAGTGCGACAACCGGGGGTCGTCGATCTCGAAGTCGCCGAGGATGCTCTCGCGGATGGCGCTCACGCGGCGGACCGCCTGCTCCAGCGCCCGCTGGCAGATCGCGGACACCGGAAGCGCCGCGTCCTTGACCGCCTCCGCCAGATCATCCGGCAGGTACACGTTGATCTTAGGCATGCATCATTCATACCCCCATTGGGGTTATATATCTACCCCCAACCGCGAAAGCGGCGTCAGGGGAGCGTGACGTACTTGCCGAGGAACGCCCGCACCTCGGGGATGTCCAGCCGGTAGTCGACGTTGGTCGTCTTGCAGGCGTCGTCCACGCCGCTGATCGTCGTGGCCACGAGCAGGTTCGAGTCGGGGCCGCCCAGGAAGTTGGGGCCGCCGGAGTCGCCGTAGCAGGTTCCACCCTCGTCACGCGAGGACGGCATCAGGTCGAGCCACCTGGCGCCCAGGCGCTTGAAGGAGATCGAGGTCTGGCTGCGCGTGTCGGTGTAGTGGTAGCGCCATCCGTTCCCGTCCCGCTTCTTCGTGGGCTCCACCGAGCCGTACCCGACCGGGGTGAAGCGCGCGGTCTGCAGGGTGCCGTCGGCCTTGAGCTGGTCGAGCAGGCCCAGCGAGGGCAGCTTGGCCGGCGCGATGCCCTCGACGGGCGCCGGGAAGATCACGACCGCCAGATCGTAGGCGTCGCCCTTGTATCGCGAGTCGGGCACGAAGCGACCGGTGTAGAGCTTCTCGCCGGGCTGGTAGTGGTCGGCGAAGGAGACCCGGGCGGTCTTCTGGCCCTTGTGCCCGCAGTGGGCGGCCGTGAGGAAGACGTTCGGCGAGATGAGGGTGCCGGTGCAGTACGCCCACGTGCCGTCGCTCTCCGGCTCATTCCCGATGAGGGCGCCCACTTCCGGGTGATCGCCATTGTCTGCCGAGCCATGGGTGATGGCCGACGCGGGCAAGGCGATACCGACCACCAAACCCACCAGAACCATGACAAAAAGGACAAAACGCATGCCCGAATGTATCCGAGCATGGACTCTCTATGACAAATAGGACGAGAAAAATCTACCGGCCGCCAGATCAGGACTTCCCGCACGCTCGCCCCACGGGCGACTCCCACCCCACTAGTCAAAAGACTGAGCGGCCCGAGCCGCTTACCTCGGCATCCGAATCGCAAGTGGCTCGTGCCCGGCAAGAGAGCCCGAGAGGCCGTCCCACTCCTCCGCCGACCACACGGCGGAACCCGGCGCGGGCGGGATCCACAGGGGTGCAGCGCCGGCGGGCTGGGCGAGGAGTGATGTCGCGGGCACACCACGGGCATGCCGGGGGCACGGCTTCCCGTGGACGTTCGCGTTCGGCCGTAGTCAACCGGAACAGCTACGATCGGCCCGTGACCGCGCTCCCCCAGGTCACGGGGCTGATTGGTCGAGGCGGCGCTCTGTGCCCCCGGTGGGACTCGAACCCACACCACAGCCCTTTTAAGGGGCTTGCCTCTGCCATTGGGCTACGGGGGCGCCGCGATCATATGTCACGGATCACTCCTCTGTAAGCAAGTTACGTCTTACGCGGCTTGTCCCCCTTTCCACAGCGCGTGAACGGCACGCCTGGGAGCCGGCCGGTCAAGGTCCTGGAGACCGTCCGCACCTTCTCCCCCGTCCACCACACCAGCATGTCAGAGCACAGGAAGACGCGACGGCCCGGCGGGTGGGCCGCCGGGCCGTGTGCGTGTTCCGAGGTCGTCCGCCGAGCCGTCCGCGCCGGGCGGATCAGTGCTTGACGCCGCTCTTCGCGGCCGCCCGGAACTCGTCGCGCGGGTGCTCGATCTCGCCGAGGGAGATCGTCTCCCGCTTGAAGAACAGCGAGAGCGTCCAGTCCATCACCACGCGGACCTTCCGGTTGACCGTGGGGACCCGCGACAGGTGGTAGGTGCGGTGCATGAACCAGGCGGGGAAGCCGCGCAGCTTCACGCCGTAGACGTTCGCGACGCCCCGGTAGAGGCCGAGCCCGGCGACCGACCCGGCGTACTTGTGCCGGTAGTCCGCCAGCTTCTGCCCGCGCAGGTAGGCCGTGATGTTGTCGCCGAGGACCTTCGCCTGCCGTACGGCGTGCTGGGCGTTGGGCGCGCAGTACTGTCCGGGGTTGGTCACGTCGGGCACGCCCGCGATGTCACCGGCGGCAAAGGCGCCCTTGACGCCCGCGACGGTCAGGCGCGTGGTGGTCTTGATCCGGCCGCGCTCGTCGAGCGGCAGGTCGGTGGAGTTGACGATCGGGCTCGGCTTCACGCCGGCGGTCCACACGATCGTGGCCGACTCGAACTCGTCGCCGTCGGAGGTCTTGACCAGACCGCCCTCGCACGACTGGAGGAACGTCTTCATCTTGAGCTCGATGCCGCGCTCGCGCAGCTGCTCGGCGGTCCACTCGCCCATCTCTGGGCCGACCTCCGGCAGGATGCGGTCGGACGCCTCGATCAGGACCCAGCGCAGGTCCTTCTTGTCGATGCTCGGGTAGTAGTTGACCGCGTCGTCGGTCATGTCTTCGAGCTCGGCGAGGGCCTCGATGCCCGCGAAGCCGCCGCCGACCACGACGAAGGTCAGCGCGCGGCGGCGCACGTCCTCATCGTCGCTCGACTCAGCGCGGTCGAGGAGGGCCAGCACCCGGTTGCGCAGCGCGATGGCCTCGCCGACGGTCTTGAAGCCGATGGCCGCGTCCTCCAGGCCGGGGATCGGCAGCGTACGCGAGATCGAGCCGGCCGCCATGACGACGACGTCGTACTCGATCTCACGGGACTGGCCCGCGGCGGGCTCGAAGGTCAGCGTGCGCGCCTCGTGGTGCACCTTGGAGACCTTGCCGTTGAGGATGCGCACCTTGGGCAGCACCCGGCGCAGCGGGGCCACGACGTGGCGCGGCGAGATGTTGCCGGCCGCCGCCTCGGGGAGGAACGGCTGGTAGGTCATGTACGACTGCGGGTCGATCAGCGTGATCCGCACGCTGCCGTTGCGCAGCTCACGGCGGAGCGTGCGCTGGAGCCGCAGAGCCGTGTAGAGGCCCACGTATCCACCGCCGACGATGACGACGTGCTTCCAGTTGCGGTCTGCCACGATGCCCTCCTTGTGAAAGCATTCACAAGCTTACGTCACGGATTGGCAACCGCACCATTCCGCCAGGGCCGAAGGTCCAGTGATTTTCCCCACTCCGTCATCTCTTGACGTCATTTCTTGGAAAAATTCCTGCAATCTTCCCGAAGTGATCGACTTCACACTCGTGAAATGGTTCACAAGGTCGCCTTGCCCAGTGCGGCGGCGCGGGCGAAGACCGCGTCGAGCATGTCCGCGGTGACCCGGCCGGTGAAGGTGTTCTGCTGGCTCGGGTGGTAGCAGCCGATGAGCGTGACCGGTGCCTCGCCGTAGGAGAGCGGCACCTCCACCGCGTGACCGAACGGCGGCCTGCGGCGCGGCAGCGTGAACCCGGCCTCGCGCAGCGCGGGCCACACCGCCTGCCAGGCGAAACCGCCGAGTGCCACGATCACCCGGGTCGTGCCCGCCACGAGCGCGAGCTCCCTGGCGAGCCAGGGGAGGCAGGTGTCGCGCTCCTCCGGGGTGGGCTTGTTGGCGGGCGGGGCGCACCGGACCGCCGCCATCATCCGAGCGCCGATCAGCCGCTGCCCGTCGCCCGCGTGGACGCTGGTCTCCTGCACGGCGAACCCGGTGCGGTACAGCGACGCGAACAGCCAGTCGCCGCTGCGGTCGCCGGTGAAGATCCGGCCGGTTCTGTTGCCGCCGTGCGCGGCGGGCGCGAGCCCGACGATGAGCGTGTGCGGCGCCTCGTCGCCCCAGCCCGCGATCGGGCGTCCCCAGTAGGTCTCATCGGCGAACGCCCGCCGTTTGACGTCGGCGACCTCCTCCCGCCACTTGACGAGGCGCGGGCAGGCGCGGCACACCGACTGCCTGGCGGTCAGTTCGGCCAGCGTACGGCTCTCCGCGGCCAGTTTGGCGACCTCGTGGGCGTCGTGGGCGACGGGGGTGTCCGGGGACGCGGGGTCACCCGGCCGGCCGGAACCGGGAGGAACGAAGCTCATGACACCGATCGTGCCAGGTCAGAAAATGTGCGTCCGCCGGGAAGCGGGCTTCGCGGCACCGGCGCGTGTCACGAAGCGGTCATGCCGGGAAAGATTCCGATCTTTTCCGTCGTGCCGGAGATGGGTACGTAGGGCCCGTGTCCATCGACTCATGCCCCCCGCTGTTCGGCCCGGCGTTCGACGCCGATCCCTACCCCGCCTACGACTGGCTGCGCCGGAACGCGCCGGTGACCCGCGTGCCGCTGCCCGGCTGCGAGGCATGGCTGGTCACGCGGTACGAGGACGCCGTGACCGCGCTGACCCATCCCGCCCTCGCCAAGGACCCGGCGGCCGGCTCGCCCGAATGGCGGGCCGCCTCTCTCGGCCTGCCTCTGGACCACCGGCCCGGGCTCGCCCGCCACATGATCAACGCCGACGGCGCCGACCACGCGCGGCTGCGGCGGCTGGTGAGCGGGGCCTTCACCCCCCGGCGGATGGCGGGGCTGCGGACGCGGGCGCTGGAGGTGACCGACGCGCTGCTCGACCGCCTCGACGGCCCGGAGACGGACCTGATCTCCGGTCTCGCCTATCCCCTGCCGATCACGATCATCTGCGACCTGCTCGGCGTGCCCGAGGAGGACCGGGCCACCTTCCACCGGCACGCCTCTGTCATCGACTCGGCGGCGGCGTCCGAGGTGGAGGAGATCGCCCGCGCCACCGACGCCCTGGAGATCTTCCTGGCCGACCTGGTCGAGCTCAAGCGCTCCCGGCCGGGCGACGACCTGCTCACCGATCTCGTACGCCGGTCCAACCAGGGCGAGATCGACAAGGACGAGCTGACCTCCACCGCGTTCCTGCTGCTGATCGCGGGCCACGAGACGACCGTGGCGCTGATCGGCAACGGCCTGCTCGCGCTGCTGCGGCACCCCGCCCAGGCGGCGGTCCTGCGCGCCGATCTCTCCCGGCTGCCGGACTTCATCGACGAGATGCTGCGTTACGACGGTCCCGTACGGAACGCCACCTGGCGCTTTCCCACCGAGCCCGTGGTGATCGGCGGCCAGGAGATGCTGCCCGGCGAGCCCATCCTCGTCTCGCTGCTCGCGGCCAACCGGGACCCGGCGGCGTTCGCCGACCCGGACGCGTTCTCCCCCGGCCGGGTCGGCGAACCGCACCTCGCCTTCGGCCGGGGGCCCCACTATTGCGTCGGCGCGGCCCTGGCCAAGGTGGAGGGGGAGGCCGCGATCGGCCGGGTGCTCGAACGCTTCCCCGATCTGGCCCTCGCCGCCGACCCCGCCGAGCTGCGCTGGTGGCCCAGCGCCATCATGCGCGGACTGTTCTCGCTGCCCGTCCGCCTGCACGGCTGACGCCCCGCCCGGCTCCGGCCGTACGGCTCGGACCTTACGGCTCGGACCTTACGGCCGGAGCCGGGACGGCTGAGACTGGACGGGGCGCAGCCGGGACTATCGGCGGGACGGCGTGGCCGACGGCTCGGAAGATGGCGACGGCGACGCGGAAGGCGTCGCGGTGTCCGTGGGCGCCGGGGTGGTGGGCGTGCACGTGGGCTCCAGCCCACGGGCGGCCGGTCCACGGGCGGCCCGTCCGGGACGGTCGTCCGAGGGCCGCAGCGGCAGCGGGTAGGCGTTGCGGATGGGCGGCTCCCCGTCGCAGGGGATGACGATCTCCTGGTCGAAGCCCGGATCCAGCATGATCGGGTCGCCGTCCTGGTCGTAGAGCCGGACGTCGTGCAGCGGCGTCCCGTCCGCCGCGTACGGGAAGATGTTGGTGACCTCCCCGCCGAAGGAGGACACGTTCTCCACCCGCACGCCCAGGCCCTCCGGCCGGGAGCCGTAGTCGAAGGCCACGTCGCGCGACGGCGTGCCCGGCACGTCGGCCATCGCCGTGATCACGAGCACCGCGGCCACCAGGTTGGCTCCGAGCAGCAGCACGCGGCCCCAGCGCGACGCTCGCGCGCGGCCCCGCCGGCCCAGCCACACCGATCCCCAGACGACCGCGAGCGTGAACACCCAGGCGGGGATGTCGCCGGGGATCAGCCCGGGGGCGCTGATCGGCGCGAGCACGGCGAGCGCGATCGCGTAGCCCCGCAGCACCCACCAGGCGGGGCGCAGCTCCGGGGCGAAGGCGGCGGCCTGCCGGTAGGGCGGGAGCACGAGCAGCCGCGTGTGGACGCGCCGGACCGCACCGCTCACGCGCTCGCGCAGCCGCCCGCCCAACGAGGAGCCGCCGTCCGACGGCCGCCCGCCATAGGCGGCCCGCAGCTCGGCCGCGTACGCCTCGGGGCTGCCGAGGCGCTCCTCCAGCGACATGCCCGGCTCGGCGGCGACCTCGGCGAGATGCTCGTCCAGGTCCTCCAGCAGCGCGTCCCTGTCCCCGGCGGGGAGATCGGCGAGCGCCGCGCGTACGGCGGCGGCGTAGTCCTGGGGCGTCATCGGGGGCGTCGTTGGGGGAGTCATCCCGGATCGACCTCCTTGAGCAGGTCGTTCATGGTGGCGGCGAACGACGTCCAGGTCTTCGCCGAGGTCTGGAGGAGTGAGCGGCCCACGTCGTTCAGGCCGTAGTACTTGCGGTGCGGCCCCTCGTCGGAGGCCACCACATAGGAGGTGAGCGCTCCGGCCTTGAAGAGCCGCCGCAGCGTCCCGTACACCGAGGCGTCGCCGACGTCCTCCAGCCCCGCCTCGCGCAGGCGGCGTACGACGTCGTATCCGTAACTGTCGCGCTCGGCGAGCACCGCGAGGACCGCCAGGTCGAGAACCCCTTTGAGGAGCTGGCTACTGTCCACGCAAAGCACGGTACTCCGCAATGCGCAATAGTGGCAAGATCTTCTGTGCGACCCTCACGCGATCCGGACGACGTACTTGCCGCTGCCCCGGCCGTCGGCGAGCAGTTGGTGGACGCCGGGCACCTCGCCGAGAGAGTCGATCACGGTCACCGGCACGTCCAGCCGGCCCTCCGCGACCAGGTCCAGCACGCGGCGCAGGCCCCGCGCGATCCGGTGCGGCGCGTTCACGGTGAGGGCGCTGGCGCTGAAGCCGACGATCCCCACGTTGCCCCGCATCAGGCGAGGGTGGGGCGGCAACGGGGACACCTCACCGCCTCCCGCGTTGCCGAACAGCACGATCCTGCCGCCGGGCCCGGTGACCTCCAGGTCGAGTTCGAGCAGCTCGACGCCGAGCGGGTCGAGGACGACGTCCACACCCTCGGGCGCGGCGGCCCGGATGGCGGCGCCCGCCCCCTCGTCGCGGACGACCACCGTGTCGTAGCCGGCCGACCGGGCCGCCTCGGTCTTGTCCGCCCGGCCCACGGTGCCGATGAGCCGTCCTCCGCCGAGCGCGGGCACCAGACGGGCCACGGCCGACCCGACGCCGCCGCTCGCGGAGTGCACGAGCACACTCTCTCCCGCGCCGAACCTGGCCGCGTCGGTGAGCAGCAGCAACGCGCTCGTCAGCATCAGCGGGGCGGCCGCGGCGAGGGGGGAGGGCACGCCGTCCGGCAGCGGCATGGTGAGAGCGGCGGACGCCACGGCCACCTCGGCAAGACCGCCGGACGGGGTGAAGGCGGCCACCCGCTGCCCCGGCACGAGACCGGAGACGCCTGGGCCCACCCGGCGCACGGTGCCCGCCACCTCCTTGCCCGGCACGTACGGCCAGGCCGTGACGTAGCCCGGGTCTCCCCTGCGCGCCATCACGTCGATGAAGTTGACGCCCGCGAAGGAGACGTCGATGGACACCTCGTCCGCGCCGGGCTCCGGCACCGGCATGTCCGCGATCTCGGTCAGATCCGACCCGTGCGACGGCCCCGTCATCACCAGTGCCCGCATGACCCACTCCTTTTTCGACGTTCGTCGTACTACGAAAGTCGTACCACAGTTGTACGATGGTTGTCGAAAGAGAAAGGTGGGGAGATGCCACGAACCCAACGCCGCAGGTCGGCACTGACGCATCCGAACGCCGCCGAGATCGACCTGCTCGACGTCCTGCACGCGCTGGCGGACCCCACACGCATGACGATCGTGCGGACGCTGCGCGCGGAGCCGGAACGGCCCTGCGGCACGTTTCCGGTGGATGTGGCGCCGTCGACGCTCACGCACCACTTCCGGGTGCTCAGGGAGGCAGGTGTCATCCATCAGCGGGAGGACGGCAACCGCCGGTGGACCGCGCTGCGCCTGGCCGATCTCGACGGCCGGTTCCCGGGCCTGCTCGACTCGATCCTCGGCGCGTACGAGAACGAGCCCGCCGCTCCTTGAGCCTTCGTCGAGCCTTCGTCAGGCCTTTCTCAGGCGAGGGACCAGGCGATGCCGTCGAGGATGTCGTGCTCGCTGACGACGACCTCGGGGAAGCCGTAACGGCGGACTATGCGGTCGAGGATGAGCGCGCCCGCGCCGATGACGTCCACCCGGCCCGGGTGCATGACCGGGATGGCGGCCCGCTCGTCGTGGGTCATGCGCAGCAGCCGCGCGGACACCTCGTGGACCCGTTCGGCCGGGATGCGCGAGTGGTGGATGCGCGCGGGGTCGTAGG
This sequence comes from Microbispora hainanensis, assembly GCF_036186745.1. Classification (NCBI taxonomy): domain Bacteria; kingdom Bacillati; phylum Actinomycetota; class Actinomycetes; order Streptosporangiales; family Streptosporangiaceae; genus Microbispora; species Microbispora hainanensis. Next base: position 1,142,526 of record NZ_CP108086.1, read on the forward strand.
CGGGCAGGCCGAGCGCGATCCCGGCGACCGTGGTGACCGAGCCCGCCAGGCCGACCAGCGTCCGCGCCGTACGCACGGGGACGCGCTCCTCGACCCGGTCCATGGCCGCCTCGATGTCGGCGACGGCCGCCTCCACCGTCTCGGCGCTCGGCGGATCGTCGCGCAGGTGGCGCTCGGTGAGCCGCACACAGCCGATGTCCACCGACAGCGCGCCCTCGACGGACCGGGAGCCGACGACGAACTCGGTCGAACCACCCCCGATGTCCACCACGAGGTAGGGCGTCTCGGCGTCCGATCCGGCGAGGCCCCGGGTCGCGCCGGTGAACGACAGCCGCGCCTCCTCGTCGCCGGTCACCACCTCGGGCTCCACGCCGAAGATGTCGCGCACCCCGGCGACGAAGTCGGCCCGGTTGGCGGCGTCACGGGTCGCCGAGGTGGCGACCACGCGGACCGGCACGGGGCCGTCCGGGGAGTGCTCCCTGATCAGCTTGGCGTAGCCGCGCATGGCCGTGAAGGTCCGCTCCAGGGCCTCCGGCGCGAGCCGTCCCGTACGGTCGACGTCCTGGCCGAGCCGGACGATCTCCATCCGCCGTTCGACGTCGGTGAGGACGTCGCCGGAGATATCGGCAATGAGAAGGCGGACCGAGTTGGTCCCGCAGTCGATGGCCGCGACCCGCTTCGTCTTCACGCTCGTTCCCTCAGTCCGTCTCGGTGCTCCGCGTAGCCTGGGGCCGCTCTGCGGGGCTCTCAACGACCACGCAGGGGCCGCCGGCCCACCAGTCGGGCAGCGCGTCGAGCGCCTCCCGGCCGAACGGGTTGACCCCCGGCGCGGCCAGCTCGTGGGCCACCAGCGCGTGCAGGCACTTGACCCGGCCCGGCATGCCGCCGGCGCTCTGCATGTCGCGCGGCAGCGGCTCCAGGCCCTCTTCCTTGGCCGCCTGGTCGCGGCGGGCGACGTAGTCCTCGTGGGCCGCCCGGTAGGCCTCGGCCAGCTCGGGGTCCTCCGCGAGCCGGGCCTGCATGCTCTTCATCAGACCGGACGACTCCAGCGTGCCGATCGCCGAGGCGGCCTTCGGGCAGGTCAGGTAGAACAGCGTGGGGAACGGCGCCCCGTCGGGCAGCCGGGGCGCGGTCTCCAGCACGTCGGGCAGGCCGCAGGGACACCGGTGAGCGACGGCCCGCACCCCGCGCGGCTGCCGCCCGAGCTGCGCCCGCGCCGCCGCCAGGTCAGCGGGGTCCACACGGCCCGTGTGGCCCGCGTGGTCCGCCTGGTCGTCCGCCACGTCGATCTCCTCGCCCTTCACTCTGTGCGCCCTGCACCCTCAACGCTGTGCGCCCTTAACGCCGTGCGCCCTGCGCTGTTGACACTGCGCGCCCTGCGCCGTTGACACTGCGCGCCCTGCGCCGTTGACACTGCGCGCCCTGCGCCGTTGACACTGCGCGCCCCGCCGTTCCCGGCGGCGTCCGTGATCCTCATCCCGGGGTCCTCATCCCAGGCCCTCATCCCGGGGCCCTCATCCCACCGCCGGCGGCGCCGACGCCGACGGGGACGCCGTGGGTGCGGGACTGCGCCCCGCCGCGGGTGCGGCGGGCCGCCCCTTGTCGGCCGCCTCGAACGACCGCCAGAGAGTGACGTACCAGGCGGGACGCTCCGGCTGCTTGGTCCCCGCCTTGGCGGCGGCGGTGCCCGCCGTGTCCTCGTCGATCACCTGGTAGCAGTCGGCGCCCGGCTCGCAGTAGAACAGCCGTTCCTTGGCCAGGCGCTTGATGTAGTCCGGATCCTCCAGCCGCCTGCGCCGCTGCTCCAGGTTCTGGAGCTTGCGCAGCGCGTTCGCCTGCTGCGCCTCCAGCTGGGCGATCTGCCGGCGCTGGGCGACGTACTCCCGCGCGGGGTAGGCGAGGCTCATGGCGATGGCGCACACGACGACCGCGAGGATCGCCGCGCGCCCGGTGAGCTGCGGCCGCTTCGCCGCCACGAAACCACCCCTCCCGGTCGGTCAGCGCGTGGGCCCGGTGACAACGGCCACACTAACCGCCCGTCCCGGCCGTACACGCCCGGTTGGGCACGGCGTCGCCGCGCCCATCGCCCCACCGGGCGTCCGGAACGTGTCCGGCCGGAATCCCCGTCTGCCGCAGAGTCTGCCGCAGGGCCCGCCGCAGGCTAGCCCTGGAAGCGCGGGAAGGCGGCGCGACCGGCGTAGCGCGCCGCGTCGTCCAGCAGCTCCTCGATGCGCAGGAGCTGGTTGTACTTGGCCACGCGGTCCGAGCGGGCCGGGGCGCCGGTCTTGATCTGGCCGCAGTTGGTGGCCACGGCGAGATCGGCGATCGTGGTGTCCTCGGTCTCGCCGGAGCGGTGGCTCATCATGCTGCGGTAGCCGCTGCGGTGGGCCAGGTCGACCGCGTCGAGGGTCTCCGACAGCGTGCCGATCTGGTTGACCTTCACCAGCAGCGCGTTGGCCGCGCCCTCGGCGATGCCGCGGCCGAGCCGCTCGGGGTTGGTGACGAACAGGTCGTCGCCCACGAGCTGGACCTTGGTCCCGAGGGAGGCGGTGATGGCCTTCCAGCCCTCCCAGTCCTCCTCGTTCAGCGGGTCCTCGATGGAGACCAGCGGGTAGGAGCGGACCAGGTCCTCGTAGAAGGAGATCAGCTCGGCGGACGACACGCCCTTGCCGTCGATCGTGTAGACGCCGTCGTTGTGGAACTCGCTGGCCGCGACGTCGAGCGCGAGCGCGATGTCCTGGCCCGGCGTGTAACCGGCCCTCTCGATGGCGACCAGGATCAGGTCGAGCGCGTCGCGGTTGGACGGCAGGTTGGGCGCGAAGCCGCCCTCGTCGCCCAGGCCGGTGGCGTAGCCCTTCTCCTTCAGTACGCTCTTGAGCGTGTGGTAGGTCTCCGCGCCCATGCGCACGGCCTCGGAGAACGTCTCGGCGCCGATCGGCGCGATCATGAACTCCTGGATGTCCACGTTGGTGTCGGCGTGCGCGCCGCCGTTCAGGATGTTCATCATCGGCACGGGCAGGATGTGCGCGTTCGGCCCGCCGACGTAGCGGAACAGGGGCAGGTCGGCGCTGTCGGCGGCGGCCTTGGCGACGGCCAGCGAGATGCCGAGGATCGCGTTGGCCCCGAGACGGGCCTTGTTGGGCGTGCCGTCCAGGTCGATCATCGTCTGGTCGATGAGACGCTGCTCCTCGGCGTCGAAGCCGATGAGCTCGTCGGCGATCTCGTCGGTCACGCCGAGGACGGCCTTCTCGACACCCTTGCCGAGATAACGCTTCTTGTCGCCGTCGCGCAGCTCGACGGCCTCGAACTGACCGGTGGAGGCGCCACTCGGAACGGCGGCACGGCCGGTGCTGTAGTCGTCCAGCAGTACCTCGACCTCGACCGTGGGGTTCCCACGGGAGTCGAGGATCTCGCGGGCGGTGATGGCCTCGATGGCAGCCACGAACGCTCCTAGCAAAATGGCGGGCGGTTTGCCACCCGAGCCTATCGGTCCTTACTACTCGGTACTGCGCAGGGTGTCCCGTTCACGGCGTGTCCGAGCGGGTGCTCTCCCACTCCTCCACGCGCCGCCGGTATTCCCTGGCCGCCGCCCTGAGCTCGGCCTCGGGATCGAGCCCCGCGTCCTGGATCTCCCGTACGAGCGCGAACAGGCGGGCGCCCGCGGACGGCGTGAGGTCGCCGGCGAGGGAGCCGGGCGCCCCGACCCCGCCGGCCCGGCGCAGGAGCTGGGCGGCCAGGGAGATGGCCGGCTGGCCCATCGGCACGCCGCTGAGCACCGAGCCGGTCTCCCCCTTGGCGGCCCGCTCGGCCGCCTTGATGGTCTCCCAGGTGTCGCTGACCTCACCGGCACCGGAGACCTGGACGTCCGCGAAGACGTGCGGGTGGCGGCGCACCAGCTTCTCCACGATCCCGTCCGCCACGTCGTCGATGTCGAAGCCGTCCCCGTCCGGCCCCATCCGCTCCTGGGCGAGCCGGGCGTGGAACATCACCTGGAGCAGCAGGTCGCCGAGCTCCTCGCGCAGCGGCGGGCCGAAGTCGCCCTCGTGGATGGTCTCCAGCACCTCGTAGGCCTCTTCGACCAGGTAGGGCACGAGCGACTCGTGGGTCTGCTTGCGGTCCCACGGGCACTCGCGGCGCAGCCGGTCCATGACCTGCACGAGGTCGAGCAGCCGTGCGCCGGGCAGGTCGTAGGAGCCGGGGACGACCTCGATCTCCGGCGGCTCGTCGAGGGAGATCGCGGCGTGGCCGACCGCGCGCATGAAGTCCTCGTCGCCGTCCTGCGCGGCCAGCCACACCACCGTCCCCGTACGGCTCTCGCGGGCGATGGCGCCGGGGTCGGGGGTCACCACCTCGACCTGGACGCCGGCCTCGTCGAGATAGGGCAGATAGGGGTGGTCCGGGGTGCCGGTGAGCACCCGCCCCCGGTTGAGGGCGCGCCACGCCGCGGGCGCGAGCAGGCCGGGAGCGACCCGGGGCGAGGTGGTCACCACGATCAACGCCATGGACTCAGCCTAGTGAAGCCCGACGAGCCCTCCCGCCCGGCGTCGCCGCACCACCCGGGCACGCGGGACCGGCGTCGCCGCACCACCCGGGCGCACGAGACCGGCGTGGCCACACCACGCGGACGCGCGAAACCGGCGTCACCGCACCACCCGGGCACGCGGGACCAGCGTGGCCACACCACGCGGACGCGCGAAACCGGCGTCACCGCACCACCCGGGCACGCGGGACCGGCGTGGCCACACCACCCGGGCGCACGAGGCAGCTCGGGCGTGCGGTCAGCCGGCCTGGCCGGCGTCGGCCGCGCCCGCGGCGGCGCCACCGGCCGCAGCCGCGGCCGGCGAACCGAAGCGGTCGTCGGCGACGAAGCCCTGCTGGGGGTCGAACTTGCCGTAGCGCGGGCTGTACTTCACCGGCACGGTCGAGTCCGCCTCCTGGATGATCTTCTGGAGGGCCGCCTGCTGTGCCGCCTGGTCCTGCCCGGCGCCGGACTGCTGCGCCAGCTTGTTGCGGACGATGACGGCCCGGATGAAGGCGCGGCCCTCGTCGAGCGGGATGCCGTTGGCCAGCAGCACCTTGTTGAACTGGTCCCAGCCGCCCTGCGCGATGGCGATGTCGTCGACCTCGCGGTCGGTGACCGTGATGCCCTTGCGCCGGCCGAGCTCCTGGAACTGCCTGCTCGTGGTCATGTTGAGCAGCACCGTCTGCGGCAGCGAGAAGGTCAGCTGGAGCTGGTCCTCGGAGATCTTGTTCGCGGCCAGGTCGGCGCGCAGCTCGCGGACCTCGTCGTTCAGGTCACTGGAGGTGATGCGCTCCGAGCCCACGATGGCCGCGGAACCCGCCTGCACGGGGCCGCCGCACGCGGTCACGGCGATCCCGGTCGCCGCCAGCGCCACGGCGACGCGCACTCGATACGACTTCACGGACGATCCTCCCGAACGACACCGGCCACGCATTTGTTGACATTTTCGCGGGTCACTGTACCCGCACAGGCTCCAGGAACAGGGCCTCGACCAGGTCCCCACACCATTTCAGCAGGTCGAGGTCGCGGAGTGGCTGACCGCCGATCGGCTTGGTCTTGGGCACCGGCACCAGCAGGATGCCCGTGGCCTGCTTCCAGATCGAGCGGGGATAGAGCCGCTGCAGCCGCACCTGCTGTGAATCTTTCAGCTCGACCGGCGCGAACCTGATCTGCTGGCCCTGCAGCGTCACGTCGGTCAGCCCCGCCTTGCGGGCCTTGATCCGGAAGCGCGCCACCTCCAGCAGGTTGTCCACCTCCTGGGGCGGCCTGCCGTACCGGTCGGTGAGCTCGTCGCGGACGGCCGCGATGTCGTCCTCCGAGCCGATGGCCGCGATCCGCTTGTACGCCTCCAGGCGCAGCCGCTCGGAGGTGACGTAGTCGTGCGGCACGTGGGCGTTGATCGGCAGCTCGACCTTGACCTCGGGCCGCTCCTCCACCTTGGTCTCGCCCGCGAGCTTGGACTTCTGCTCCTGGACGGCCTCGGCCATCATGCGGACGTACAGGTCGAAGCCGACGCCGGCGATGTGGCCCGACTGCTCGGCCCCGAGGATGTTGCCGGCGCCGCGGATCTCCAGGTCCTTCATGGCGACGTACATGCCGGCGCCCATCTCGGTGTGCTGGGCGATCGTGGCGAGCCGCTCGTGCGCGGTCTCGGTCAGCGGCGCCTCGGGCGGATAGAGGAAGTACGCGTAGCCGCGCTCGCGGCCCCGGCCGACCCGGCCGCGCAACTGGTGGAGCTGCGACAGGCCGTAGTTGTCCGCGCGGTCCACGATGAGCGTGTTGGCGTTGGGCACGTCGAGGCCCGACTCGACGATCGTGGTGGAGACGAGCACGTCGAAGTTGCGCTCCCAGAAGTCCACCATGATCTTTTCGAGCTGGCTCTCGTTCATCTGCCCGTGGGCGACCGCGATCCGCGCCTCCGGCACCAGCTCGTGCAGCCGCGCGGCCACCTTGTCGATCGTGCGGACCCGGTTGTGCACGAAGAACACCTGGCCGTCGCGCATCAGCTCGCGCCGGATCGCCGCCGCGATCTGCTTCTCGTCGTACGGCCCGACGAACGTGAGGATCGGGTGCCGCTCCTCCGGCGGGGTGAGGATGGTCGACATCTCGCGGATGCCGGTGAGGCCCATCTCCAGCGTCCTCGGGATCGGCGTCGCCGACATGGCCAGCACGTCCACCTGCGTGCGCAGGTGCTTCATGGCCTCCTTGTGCTCGACGCCGAACCGCTGCTCCTCGTCCACGATGATCAGGCCGAGGTCCTTGAACTTCACTTCGGGCGACAGCAGCCGGTGCGTGCCGATCACCACGTCGACCCCGCCCGTACGCAGCCCGTCGAGGGTCTCCCGCACCTCGGAGTCGGTCTGGAAGCGGGAGATCGGCTTCACCGTGACCGGGAAGCTGGCGAACCGCTCGCCGAACGTCGACAGGTGCTGCTGCACGAGCAGCGTCGTCGGCACGAGGACGGCGACCTGCTTGCCGTCCTGCACCGCCTTGAACGCCGCCCGCACCGCGATCTCGGTCTTGCCGTAGCCGACGTCGCCGCAGATCAGGCGGTCCATCGGCACCGGCCGCTCCATGTCGCGCTTGACCTCGTCGATCGCTTCGAGCTGGTCGCCCGTCTCGGCGTACGGGAAGGCGTCCTCCATCTCGCGCTGCCACGGGCTGTCGGGCGCGAACGCGTGACCGGGCGAGGCCATCCGGGCCGAGTAGAGCCGGATCAGCTCGCCCGCGATCTCCCTGACCGCCTTCTTCGCCCGGGTCTTGGCCTTGGCCCAGTCGGCCCCGCCCATGCGGTTGAGCGTGGGCGCCTCCCCGCCGACATAGCGCGTGACCTCGTCGAGCTGGTCGGTCGGCACATAGAGCCGGTCGCCCCTGGCGTACTCGATCACGAGGTATTCGCGGGTCGCGCCCTGGATCGTGCGCTGCACCATCTCGATGTAGCGGCCCACGCCGTGCTGCTCGTGCACCACGTGGTCGCCGACCTTGAGCTGCAGAGGATCGACCATGTTGCGGCGGCGCGACGGCAGCCGCCGCATGTCCTTGGTGGACGCCTTCTGTCCGACGAGATCGAGATGGGTCATGACGGCGACGTCCGGCGTGACGAAGCCGTGGTCGATCCGGCCCGTCGTGACCTGCACGACGTCCTTCGGCGGCGGACCGTCGAGGGACGGCACCAGCCGCGCCGCCACGTCCACGCCCTTGAGCAGCTCGACCATGCGCTCGGCCGGGCCGTGGCCCTCGCTCAGCAGCACGACGGCCTTGCCCGCGCCCATCCAGCCCTTGATGTCGGCGAGCGCCCGCTGGGTGTCGCCCCGGTAGGCCTCGACGTCCTGCGCGTCCAGCTCCACGCCCTCGCCGAACGGCGCGATGCTCCACCACGGCTGGCCCAGCTCGCCGGCGTGGTCGCGCACCTCCTCAAGCGTGCGGAAGGCGGCAGCCTCCAGGTCGATCGGGGCCTCGCCGCCCGCGGCCGCGGCGATCCACGACGCCTCCATGAACTCCTGGCTCGTGTGGACCAGCTCGACCGCCCGGCCGCGGATGCGCTCGGGGTCGCAGACGAACACCGCCGACCTGATCGGCAGGTGGTCGAGCAGCAGGTCCATCTCCCCGGCGAGCACGGGCGCGAACGCCTCCATGCCCTCCACCGGCACGCCCTCGGCGAGCTGGTCGAGCACGTCCTTCAGCGCCGGGTGCTCCTCCCCCAGCTCGCGGGCGCGCCGCCGTACGTCGTCGGTGAGCAGCAGCTCACGGCAGGGCGCGGCGAACAGCCCGTCCTGGGCGACTTCGAGCGAACGCTGGTCGGCCACCTTGAACCAGCGGATCTCCTCGATCGTGTCGCCCCAGAACTCCAGCCGCAGCGGGTGCTCCTCGGTGGGCGGGAACACGTCGAGCAGGCCGCCGCGCACGGCCACCTCGCCGCGCTTCTCCACCATGTCCACGCGGTGGTAGCCGTTCTCGACGAGCCGGGCCACCACGTCGTCCAGGTCGGCGTCGTCGCCCGCGCGCAGCCGTACGGGCGCCAGGTCGCCGAGCCCGGCCACGATGGGCTGGAGCAGCGAGCGGACCGGGGCCACCACGATCCGCAGCGGCCCGGCCGCGGGGTCGCCCTCGATCGGGTGCGCCAGCCGCCGCAGCACGGCCAGGCGCTGGCCGACCGTGTCGCTGCGCGGCGACAGGCGCTCGTGCGGCAGCGTCTCCCAGGCGGGGAAGACGGCCACGGAGCTCTCGTCGACCAGGCTCGTGAGCGCGGCGGCGAGATCCTCCGCCTCACGCGCGGTCGCCGTGACGGCGAGCACCGGCCGTACGCGGGACAACGCGGCCACGGCGAACGGCCGCAGCGCGGGAGGCGCCACCAGTTCGGCGCCCGGCTCGGCGGTCTGACCGGCGGCGTCGAGCGCGGCGGCCAGTTTGGGTTCGGCGGATACGAGGTCGAGCAGTCCGGAAAGAGACATCGATGCCTTCAAAAGCCCCGTGACAAAGACAGCCGGCGTGCGGACGCGACCCCGTTCGTCCGGCCGATCCCCCTGACAGAGGAGATCCGCGAGACGCTCCCAACCGGGCCGCGGCTATCAAGGCTACGCCCTGTCTTATGGCCTCGCTCCGCTCGGCCGCTCAGGCGCCTACAGTCCGCGGTCGTGCCGGAGGCGCGCAATGGGCACTTCCTTCAGTGCGTGCTCGCTCGTCGCTCGCTCCGCGCGCTCCTCACTCCAGACATGGCCGCGCCCCTCGCATATCCATGCGTCTCACTCCGTTCGCTCCTCGGCGGGGACATGATGGGGAACGGCAAATGCGCAACTCAGCGTCGTCAAATGATTACGCTCGGTCGTATGACAGAGGTTCGGTTGTCGTCCGCTGACCAGGACGACGTGTTCAGCCAGCGGATCCGCGAGCAGTGGACCGACCAGCTCGGTCGGCGTCTCGACATCCTCATCGCCGGATGCGGCCGGGGCGGCGTCCTCGACGTGGGGCGCTACGAGCCGAGGATGACGGGGGTGGACGAGGATCTGCCGCCACTGCGGACCCACACCGCCAACCGCGACGACCTGGAGGCGTCCTACCTGGGCGACCTGCGGCTCGTGCCGATCCCGCCGCGCTCCTTCGACGTCGTCTACGTGTCGTTCCTCCTCGAACGCATCCGCCACGCCGAGCTCGTGCTCGACCGGCTCGTCGCCGGGCTGCGCCCCGGCGGGCTGCTGCTGCTGAAGATGCGCGACCGCAAGTCGGCGTACGGCTTCTGCGACCGGGTGACCCCCCGCTGGGTGCGCCGGGCGCTGTGGCGCACGCTCGCCCCGGCCGGGTCGGTGGGGCCGCTTCCCGCGGTCTACGAGCCGCTGGCCTCCCGCGAGGGCATCCAGGCGTACTGCCTGATGCGCGGGCTCATGATCGCGGAGGACTACTCGGCGGTGAGCGGCCCGGCCCGGCGGGGCCCGCACGGCGGTCTGGTCTCCGTGGTCTGCCGGACCGTGGCCGCGCTCTCGCGAGGCGGGCTCAACGGCACCGAGGACGAGATCACCATGGTGATCCGCCGTCCGCAGAACCATTTCGCCCGCCTCATCTGAGCCGCTATCCGGGGCCGCTATCCGGGGCCGCTATCCGGGGCCGCTATCCGGGGCCGCTATCTGGGCGTCAGGACCGGCTGCCATGTTCCGGGCTCCTGGGCGTTCTGCCGGTAGACCGAGAGCTGGACCCTGCTCCCGCCGTCGACGCCCACCAGGACCAGGCCGTTGTGGAACTCGCTTCCGCACGTGTCCGCGCAGCCCAGGGCGACCAGGCGGCGGTCGTCGGCCCAGGCGAGAAGCTGGAGCACCTCCTGGCGGCCCACGACCTTGCCCGTCGAGAGCTCGGTGATCTCGGTGGGCATGCCGTCGGGGCCGGCGAGCAGCGTGCCGTCGGGCGACACGCCCGCCTTCGACTCCGTGACGACGTAGCCGGCGGGCGCGTCGTGCGGCCTGCCGTCGAGGTCGTAGAAGGCGTCGGGCCGCTTCCAGATGTTGCTGGCCTCGCGGATCAGCGTGCCGTCGTCGCTCCAGCGGAAGTCGCGCCGCACGTTGCTGTTGTCGGTCCGGCAGGGATCGACGGCGTGGAAGTCCCCCGCCGTAGCGGTGGCCACGTCGACGATGTAGAAGCCGGTGCGGCTGGTGGAGACCGCCTGGAACGGCGGCAGCAGCCGGGGATCGCCGGGCGTCGCCGCGACCGGGGCCGGGCACCGCCGCTCCTCGGCCGACCTCATGTCCAGATCGGGGGACTCGTCATAGGCGGTGGCCACCAGGCGCGTGCCGTCGGGCGACCAGGCGACGCCGCCCACGGGGTGGTCCACCGGCACCCACGCCCGCACCCGCCGGGTCTCCATGTCGAAGATGCCGATCCTCCGCACGGGCAGGTCCTTCTCCAGGACCGCCGCCCAGCGCAGGCCGGGGGCGACCTCGACCCAGCCCCACTCCGTCTTCTCGTAGCTTTCGGTCACCTGGTCGAGGAGATACCACGTCAGGTCGAGCGCCTCACGCCCGTCGACCGTACGCCGCCGCCAGGTGTAGTAGGCGGACAACGCCACCCGGCCCGCCGCGATCATCCTCTTCGGCGGGGAGTTCTCCGTGTCGGCGAGCACGTCCTGCGCGGGGGGCGTCTCCCGGTACGGCTGGACGGGCACCACCACAGGCGGGCCGCCGACCTGCGAGACCGGCGCCCTGTCGAGGAGGGGGACCACGACCAGCGGCACCAGCAGCGCCACGGCCGCCACGACGGCCGCGCACGCGACCACACCCGCGAACCTCGTCAGGCGCAGCCGAGACCGGCGGCGCAGCGCGCGGTCGGCGAGGTCGGCGGGCACGTGGACCTCCCGCGACCACTCCGACAGGGTCTCCTTCAGGATCCGGGGGGTCATGACGTCACCTCACTCAGGCGCAGATCGGCGAGTTCCGGCGCGGTCGTCCGCAGCCGGGCGAGCGACCGGTGCGCGGTGCTGCGCACGGTCCCCACGGAGCAGCCGAGGATCCGGGCCACCTCGTCCTCGGGCAGGTCGTCGAGATACCGCAGCACGAGCACGGCCCGCTGGCGGGGCGTCAGCCGGGCGAGCGCCCGGCGCAGGATCATCCGCAGCTCGGCCTGGTCGGTGCCCGCGCGCCCGGCCGGGCGCTCCGGCACGTCGGCCACGCTCGTCTCCCGCTGCCGCCAGGCCAGCCGCCACCAGCTGATCTGCTGCCGATACATGACCTGCCGCACGTACGCCTCGGGCTCGTCGAGCCGCCCCCACCGCGTGACGACCTTGGCCAGGGCGGTCTGCACCAGGTCTTCGGCGGCGTGCTGGTCTCCTCCGGTCAGCAGATAGGCCAGCCGCATCAACGCCGGCGCGCGGGCCGACACGAATTCGCGGAATCGTCGCTCTTCTGCGGCGTCCACGAGCACCTCCTCGGATTAGTGTCTGCCTGTAGACGCCCCGGGCACCGGCACGCTATGCGTGGGGTTGCCAGTAGGGTGCGTTCCGACCCACCAAAGCCGCGACCTCAAGCGAGCGCCGACCGATTCGAGCGGAAACGGAAGCCATGACCGAGTGGACGCCCGACGCACGTGAGCTGGCCGACCTGGAGCTGCTGCTGTCCGGGGCGTACGCGCCGTTGACCGGGTTCCTCACCTCGGCCGAGGTGGAGAGCGTGGTCGAGCGCGGGCGGCTGCCCGGAGGGGCGTCCTGGCCCGACCCGATCACGATCGCGCTGCCGGACGAGTTCGGGCCCGGCGACCGGGTGACGCTCCGCGACCCCGAGGGCGCGGCGGTCGCGGTGCTGACCGTCGTGGAGCGGGACGGCCACCACGTCGCCGGACCCGTCGAGGCGCTCGACGCCCCCGCGTACGGCCCGTTCGCCCGGCTGCGCCGTACGCCGGAGGAGATCCGCAAGGACCTGCCGGACGGCGAGGTCCTCGCGGTGACGATGCGCGGTCCGCTCGACGGCCCCACGCTCGACGACGTGGCGGCGACCGCAGAGGAACTGGACGCGGCCGTGCTCCTCATGCCCCTCGTCTTCGGCGAGGGCGGCCCCGCCGTGGTGCGCGCCGCGCTCAAGGCTGCCGAGCGGCTTCCCGGTGCGACGGTGGTCGCGGTGCCGCTCGCGCCGCGCGAGGACGCCGAGATCGACCTCGAACTCCGCGAGCACGTGGCCCGCAACTACGGCGCCACCGAGCACTACGCCGGTCCCGCGCCGATCAGCATTCCGGGGCCGCCGCACAAGCGGGGGCTCGTGGTGTTCTTCACCGGCCTGTCCGGCTCGGGCAAGTCGACGATCGCCCGGGGCCTGCGCGACGCGCTGCTCGAACGCGGCGGCCGCACGGTCACCTACCTGGACGGCGACGTGGTGCGGCGGATGCTGTCGGCGGGGCTCACGTTCTCGCGCGAGGACCGCGACCGCAACATCCGCAGGATCGGCTTCGTGGCCGCCGAGGTCGCCCGCCACGGCGGCCTGGCCATCTGCGCGCCCATCGCGCCGTACGCCGCGACCCGCGACGAGGTGCGGGCGATGGTCGAGGAGGTCGGCGGCGACTTCCTGCTCGTCCACGTGGCCACGCCGCTGGAGGAGTGCGAGCGCCGCGACCGCAAGGGCCTGTACGCCAAGGCGCGGGCCGGGCTGATCCCGGAGTTCACCGGGATCTCCGACCCGTACGAGGAGCCGGAGGACGCCGACCTCGTCCTCGACACCACGGACATGACGATCGAGCGCGCGGTCGGCGCCGTGCTGAACCTGGTCACCTCGGGCGGCTGGGTCCGCTGACGCCCGCGTCCACGGCTCGGGAGGGCGACGCCGATCCCGGGCCCCGTACGCGGCGGGCCGGGGCGACGTTCCGCGCGGGCCGGCTCAGGAGGCCGGCACCGGGGTGGACGTGAAGCGGGGCAGCCGCCCGAGCTCCGCGAACGCCCGGGTGGCGCCCGGCGTGGTGTCGAACCTGGTGTCGCCCCGGGGCGCCAGCGGCGAGTCGAAGTAGACCAGCGCCTTGATCTGGGGATAGTCCCCGATCTGCCGCCGGACCGAGTCGAAGAAATCGCGCTTGAACGCGGGCGCCCCGCGCCGCTCGAAGGCGCCCCACTCGGCCACCATGATCGGCTTGGCCGGGAACCTGGCCTGCATCCACCGGTAGAACCCGGGCCAGCCGGGCGCGTCGGGCCGCGTCTTGTCGACGAGCGTGGCGAAGTCGCGCACCCGGTCGTCCGCGTACGGGTCGAAGGCGACCCAGTCGACCACGTCGTCACCGGGGTAGAGCCGGCCGAACCACGGCTTGACCGCCCAGTTGGGCGCGCCCATGTAGGTCATCACGGTCACCGCGTTGCGTACCCCCTGCTGCCGCAGGCGGATCACGACGTGGCGGTACATCGCGACGTAGTCGGCGGGCGAGTAGCCGCGGCCCTCACGCACGTCGTTCTCCGGCTCGTGGTGGATCGTGAGGAAGAACCGGCCGGGAAAGGTGCGCCGGATGTGCGCGGCGAGCCGGTCGATGCGCCCGTCCACCGCACCACGCGCGACCTCGGCCCAGGTGCGGTCGAGCGCCGGCTTCCAGTTCACCAGCAGCAGCCGGGGCCCCTTGGCGATCACCCGCTCCTCCATCGTGGGGAAGAGCTCCCCGCCCCGGTGGTAGACGTGCACGATGTCGGCCCGGCGGCCCATGCGCCGTTCGGCCATGTCCACGGCGCGGATCGGGCCGCGTCCGGAGAAGACGTCGGGCGCGATCCCCCACCACGCCCCGCACGTCGGGATGAGCTTGTCCGTGACCGCACAGGCGACCGGCCTCGTCCCGGCGCCGCCCCCCGGCACCCGCCCGCTCGTGGCGGTGCCCGTGCACGCCGTCGCGCACGCTCCCGCCACCAGTACGGCCAAGCCGGCGATGAGTCTCATCGCGCCCCCTTTCTCGGCAGACCACGCATTGAACGGATGGGCAAACACCATCCCATCAATCCCTGTGACTTCGGGGCCGGTTTCCCCATCTCACGTGTACGGATATTTCCGTTTTCATCGGCTAATTGAGCGGCCATTGCCGGACGCGAATTCGGCAATAGCCGGGGACGAAACTCCACGGCGGCTTATAGTTCGAGACCGGATCCCGCCGGACCGCCGCCGGGACCGCGAACGCGCCCGGCTTTCCCTCCCGCATCCGGAGGGGCACCGGCGGCCCCACCGCCGGCCGTGGCCGCGTGACACACGAGGGCACGGGGAGTTCGATGAGCCTGCCGCCGCACAGCCGCGACCTTGCAGAATACGGTTCTGTGCTCCGGCGCAGGCGCCTGGTCGCCGTCATCTGCCTGCTCGCCGGAGTGGGCGGCGGGACGGCGGCGCTCGTGCTCACTCCCCCGCGTTACACCGCGACCGCCCAGGTGCAGGTGACGGCGACCGGCGCGCAGGAACAGTTCAACGTGCCGAACTCCCGGCAGCGCGAAATCCTCAATCTCGACACCGAATCACAGATCGCCCGATCGGCGGTCGTCTCCACCCTGGCCGCCGCGATACTGAAATATCCGGATCCGGAGGAATTGCGGGAGCGGCTGACCGTGGACGTCCCTCCCAATTCCGCCGTTCTCTCCATTTCTTACTCGGCGTCCGATCCCCGGGCCGCGGCCGCCGGGGCCCAGGCGTACGCGGAGGCCTATCTGCGCAACCGCGCCCGCGCTGCCGAGGACGCGATCGGCGGCCAGCTCAGGCTGATCGCCGCGCGGCTGCACCAGATCGAGGACGACCTCGAAAAGGCGGGCACGACCACCACGACCACGGCGGGGCAGGCGACGTCGAGGCGGCAGGCCCTGCTCGCCCGCCAGGCAGCGGACCTCACGCTGCGCTACGACGCGCTCAAGACCGTCGCGGTGACGCCGGGCACGGTGATCAGCCCCGCCAGGCCGCCCGCCCGCCCGTCCTACCCGAGCCCGCCGCTCTTCCTCGGCAGCGGCCTGTTCCTCGGCGTGCTCGCCGGGGCAGGGGCCGCGTTCTGCCGCGACCGGCTGGACACCCGCATCCGC
Organism: Microbispora hainanensis; assembly: GCF_036186745.1. NCBI lineage: Bacteria > Bacillati > Actinomycetota > Actinomycetes > Streptosporangiales > Streptosporangiaceae > Microbispora > Microbispora hainanensis. Next base: position 1,158,032 of record NZ_CP108086.1, read on the forward strand.
ACCTGCGCCGACATCGAACGGCTGTGCGGCCTGCCGCTGCTCGCCGAGCTTCCGGCCAGGCCGAGCTCCGCGGCCCTCGACGAGATGGCCGCCGCCGTCGCCACGTCGCTGGGCGGCGGGCCCCACCGGCTGCTCGTCGAGGGCGTGGGGACGGGCATCCTCGACGGCGGGCGGTCACGACGCCAGAAGGGCTCACGGGCGGCGCGCCAGGACGGCGCGGGATCAGGAGGCGCGGGAGCGGGACGCCAGGACGGCACCGGCGCACAGGGAAAGGCCAGGCTGCTCGCCAAGAGCCTCGGCCCCGCGCTGGCGCACCTGGTGCCGGTGACGGTCGTGACCGGCCGGTCCGCCCATCCCGACGCCGCCGTGCTGCTGGTCGGCCTGCGGCGGACGACCTCCCCTGAGGTCACCCGGGCCGTACGGCAGCTCGCCCGGCAGGGCGCCCGCGTGCTCGGCGCCGTCGCCGTGCCGCCGGGGTTCGTCGCGCCCGTGCCCGAGACCGCGGAGTGGGGCGCGTGACGATCCCCGGCCCCCGCACCCCGGCCGCGTCGGCGGTCGCCGCCCCCCAGCTGCCGGTCACGGCGTACGGAACCGGGTGGCAGGCCCTTCCCACCAGGCGCCCTTCTGTCAGGGCGGCGTGGCCGATCGCGGCGTACCTGCTCGGTTATCCGGTCTGGTGGGCGCTCGGCCTGGGCGGGCTGTCGGTGGTGGTGCTGGCCGTGCCGATGGCAGTGCTGCTGTGGCGCAGGCGGCCGATCCGCGCGCCGAAGGGCTTCGGCCTGTGGGCGCTGCTGCTGACGGGCTACCTGATCAGCGCGCTCACGCTCGCCGAGACGCCGGACGGCACGTACGGCGAGCTCGCCGCCGGCCGGGTCATCGGCTACCTGATGCGGCTGGCCGTCTATGTCTCCCTCCTGATCATGGTGCTCTACCTGGGCAACCTCACCCACGACGAGCTGCCGCAGCGCACCCTGGTCAGGTGGCTCGGCGTGCTGTTCCTGACGGCCGTCGGGGGCGGGCTGCTCGGGGTGTTCGCGCCCGGCTTCGCGTTCACCTCGCCGCTGGAGATGGTGCTGCCGCCGGCGATCGGCGGCCATCCCTTCGTCGCCAACCTCATCCACCCGACGGCGGCCCAGATCCAGCATGTGCTCGGGCACGCCGCGCCGCGCCCGGAGGCGCCGTTCGAGTGGTCCAACGCCTGGGGCGCCGACGTCTCGGTGCTGGTGATCTGGTTCGTGGTCGGCTGGTGGACCTACGGCGGACCGTACCGCCGGGTGGTGGCCGTGCTCGCGCTCGCCACCGCCGCGGTGCCGGTCGTCTACTCGCTCAACCGGGGCCTGTGGATCGGGCTCGGGATCTCGGCGGCCTATGTGATGATCCGGGGCGCACGCCCCCTGCTGGCCGGAGCGGTCGCGGCCGTCGCCGCGGCGGCGTTCCTGCTTTCGCCGCTGAGCACGATCGTCGCGCAGCGGCTGGACAACCCCCAGAGCAACGGCATCCGCGCGTTCACGGTCGCGACCACCATCCGGGTCGCGGCGACGTCGCCGGTCATCGGCTACGGCAACACGCGCACCGCGTACGGCAGCCACCGCACGGTGACGACGGGCCGCAGCCCGTGGTGCACGGAGTGCGGCCATCCCCCGCTCGGCAGCGACGGGCAGCTGTGGCTCCTGATGATCAGCCAGGGCTTCACGGGTGCCCTGCTGTACGTCGCGTTCTTCGCCGGGGCGGTGCGGCGCTACTGGGCCGACCGGACGCCCATCGGCAAGGCGGGGACGCTCGTGATGATCCTCGTGCTGCTCTACATGGTCGTCTACGACGGGCTGATCAGCGCCCTGACCCTGTATCTGATCTCCTTCGCCCTGCTCTGGCGCAACGCCACAGGGGCATCCGACCTCGGGGAGGCCCGATGAGGGACGCGGCCGATCGGCTCCACTACCTGGACGAGGTGATGGACCTGCTGTTCCCCCCTTCCCCTCCCGATGCCCGCCCCGGTGCCCGCCCCGGTGCCCTGCCAGGCGCCCGGCCGGGCGTCCGGCCCGGCGTCCGGCCGGAGGCCCGCACCGTGGTGCCGCACCGCCTCGTGCCCCGGCGGGTCGTCCCGCGCACGTGGTGGCACCGCGCGCTCGGACGCGGCCTGCCCGTCGCCGGCGGGACCGACACGATCGAGACGCACCTCAGCGACGTGCTCGGCCGCCGGATGCGGGTCGTCGTCCACGTCAGGCCCGCCCGCCGCGCCAACCGCAAGCCGATCCTGGAGGCGTACGACGAGTCGGGGCTCGCGGGATTCGTGAAGATCGGCGACACGCCGCGGGCCAGGCGGCTGGTGCGCTACGAGAGCGAGGTGCTGCGCATGCTCGCCGGGCGGCCGTTGAAGGTCGTCGTGCCGCCCGACGTGCTCTATCACGGCCAGTGGCGGGGCCTTGAGGTGCTGATGCTGTCGCCGCTTCCCGTCGACTCTCGCCGTGTGGGTTCCCGCCGTGTGCCCGCTCCCCTGCTCGCGTCGGCCGTACGGGAGATCGCCGCCATCCGCCCGTACGGCGACGAGGCGGGCTGCGGGGACGCCGCGGCCTGGCACGGCGACTTCACCCCCTGGAACCTCGCCGCCGGGGCGGACGGGCGGCTGCTCGTGTGGGACTGGGAGCGGTTCGCGGTGGGCGTGCCGCTCGGCTTCGACGTCCTGCACCACTTCTTCCACCGGGCGCTGCGCCGGATGCCGCCGCCGGTCGCCGCCCGGTCCTGTCTCGCCCAGGCGGGCGGGCTCCTGGAACCGTTCGGCGTCGAGGTGGCCCAGGCCCGCCGTACGGCGGTCCACTACCTGGTCACCCTGGCCGAGCGGCACCGCCGCGACGGCCACGAGCCGCTCGGGCCGCCCGCCGTCTGGCTGAACCCTCTCGTCGATCACGAGGAGTGCCTGCTGTGAAGGCGCCGTTGAAGCACTCGGCGCACGCCGTGTCGTACGCCGCCGGAAGGCTGACCAGCGGCGGCAGGGTGCTGCCGTCGTTCCTGATCGTCGGGGCGCAGCGGTGCGGCACGACCTCGCTCTACCGCGCCCTGTCCCGGCATCCGCTGGTCATGAAGCCCGTGCTGCGCAAGGGCGTCCACTACTTCGACATGGACTACGAGCGAGGGCTGCCCTGGTATCGCGCCCACTTCCCGCTGACCTCCCGGGCGCGGGCGCTCCGCTATCGATGGGGTCATGCCCCGCAGGCGTTCGAGTCGTCCCCCTACTACCTCTTCCATCCCCTGGCGGGGGCCCGCATCGCGGCCGACCTGCCCGGAGTCAAGCTGATCGTCCTGGTCCGCGACCCGGTCGAGCGGGCCTGCTCCGCGCACGCCCACGAGCTGGCGCGGGGGTTCGAGACCGAGCCGTGCTTCGAGCGCGCCCTCGCGCTGGAGCCCGAGCGCCTCGCCGGTGAGGCCGAACGGCTGCGGACCATCCCCGGCTACGCCAGCCACGAGCACCGGCACCACGCCTACCTGGCACGGGGACGGTACGCCGAGCAACTGGCCCGGCTGGAGCCGCTCGTGGGACGCGACCGGATCCTGGTCCTCGACAGCGGGCTGCTGTTCCGCGATCCCGCCGCCGTTTATGACCGGGTGCTGGGGTTCCTCGGGCTGCCCCGGATCGGCGGCGTGGACTTCAAGCGGCACAACGCCCGGCCGCGGGAGGCCATGCCCGCGTCCGTCTATCGGCGGCTTCGGGAGCACTTCGAGCCATGGGACGCGCAGCTCGTCCCGTGGCTGGGAGCGGTGCCCTCGTGGCGGCGCTGACCGGCCTGTCGCGGCCGGGCGGCCTCCTCCGGCATGGAGTGGCCGGGCTGGCCACGGCGGCCGCCGCCGCGGGAGGGCAGTTCGCGCTCGTGCTGGTGGTGACGCGGTCGCTCACCCCGGCGTCCGCCGGGGCGTTCTTCACGGCCACCGCGCTGTGCCTGATGCTCGCGGGCATCGTCCGCCTCGACACCGGCAACGGCCTCGTCCACGCCCTGGCCCGCAACCGTTCCGCCCGCACCCCGGGTGGGGGACGGCGGCTGGTCCGCGGGGTCCTCGCCCCGGTGGCCGCGCTCGCGTCGCTGACCGGCGCCGGGGTCGCCGTGGCGGCCGGGCCGCTCGCCGGGCTCACCGGCGTGCCCGGCGGCGTCTGGATCGTGCTGGCCGCCGCCCTGCCGTTCGTCGTCCTGTCCGACGTGCTGATCTGCGCCACCCGCGGCCTCGGCACGATGCGGCCCACGCTGTTGCTCGCCGGGGCCGTGCAGCCGCTCGGGCAGCTCGCCCTCGTCACCGCCGCCGTGCTCGCGGGGGCCCCGCCGCCGGTGCTGGCCGCCGCCTGGGCGCTTCCCTCCGTGGCCGGCGCGGTGCTGGCCGCCGTACGGCTGCGCGGGCTCGCGCTGTACGACGTGGGGGAGGTGGGGGCCTTCTGGCGGCACACCGCGCCGAGGTCGGCCGCGGCGGCCCTGCAGTCGGTGTTCCAGCGGCTCGACGTGGTGATCGTCGCGCTGCTCGCGGGGCCCGCGGCGGCGGCCGTCTACACGGCGGCGACCCGGTTCAAGGTGCTGGGGCAGCTCGCCGGTCAGGGGCTCGCCCAGGCCGCGCAGGCGCGGCTGGTCAGGGCCCTGGCCGAGGGCGACCTGGACGCCGCCCGCGCCCTCTATCGCACCACCACCAGGTGGCTGATCGTGCTCACCTGGCCGCTGTGGCTGGGCTACGCGGCGCTCGCGCCGTGGCTGCTGCCGCTGTTCGGGCCCGCGTACGCCGGCGGCGGCGCGATCGCGATCGTCCTGTCGGCCACGATGATGGTCGCGACCGCGTGCGGCATGGTCGACGTCGTGCTCGTCGCGGGCGGGCGCACGGCCGCCAGCCTCGCCAACGTGACGACGGCCGTCGCCGTGACGATCGGCCTCGACGTGCTGCTCGTCCCCGCGTACGGCGCGCTGGGGGCGGTGCTGGGCTGGTCGGGCGGCGTGCTCGTGAAGAACCTGCTGCCCGCCCTCCAGGTCCACCGCCGCTATGGCCTGCTCCCCTTCGGTGTGGGCCGCTCGGCCGATCCCGCCAAGGCGCCCGGCGGTACGAGTACGACCGGGGCGGCGACTGGGGCTGGAGCGGCGGCCGGCGGTGCGGGGACGACGAGGGCGGCCTCGTGAGCGCGGAACCGCCCGTGCTGGTCACCGGCCTGCCGCGCAGCGGCACGAGCTGGGTGGGCCGGATGCTCACGGCGAGCGGGCGGCTGGTCTACGTCAACGAGCCGCTCAACCCGCAGCGCCCGCCTGGCCGCTCCCCCGGCGTGCTGAACGCGTCCGTGACGCACCGTTTCCAGTACATCTGCCCGGACAACGAGACGCCCTGGCTGGCGGCGTTCTCCCGTACGGTCGCGCTGCGCTACGGCTGGGCGGCCGAGCTTCGCCGCAACCACGGCCCGGGCGACCTCGCGCGGATGGCCAAATATGGCACCGCCTTCACCCTCGGCCGCCGGCTGGCCAGGCGGGCGCTGCTAGATGATCCGTTCGCGCTCCTGTCCGCCGAGTGGTTCGCCGCCCGCCTCGGCTGCCGGGTCGTCGTCGTGGTCCGCGACCCCGTGTCGTTCGCCGGGAGCTGGCGGCGGCTCGGCTGGCGGGTGGACGCGCGCGAACTGCTCGACCAGCCCCTCCTGCTGCGCGACCACCCGTACGTGGCCGATCTGGCGCCCTTCGCCGGCGAGCACGACGTGATCACCGCGGCGGCGGTGTTGTGGAGGACCGCTTGGCGGGTCACCGGCACGGTGGCCGGCCGCACCGCCGGGATCAAGGTCGTGCGTTATGAGGACCTGTGCGCCGCGCCCCTCGACGGCTTCCGCGACCTGTACGCCTGGTGCGGCCTGCCCTGGACCGGCCGTGCCGTCCGCCGGGTCACCGCCGCCTGCACGTCCTCCCGCTCCGGATCTCGCCCCGCCTTCGCCTGGACCGGCCTGTCCCGTACGGCCTACCGCCCGATGGACTCCCGGCAGGCGCTCACCGCGACCTCCCTCCCCCACGACGACGCCGTCCGCGTACGCGCCCTGACCACCGATCCAGCCGTATCCAGCTAGGCATTCGCCGGTCCGGCGTGCGGGGAGCGCAGCTCAGCCGGCGCGGCCCGCGATGAGCCGACGCCACCGATCACTGGCCTCGGGCCGTCGCCACCCTCCCGCGTACGAGACGGCAGGGACGAAGCGCGCCCGGTCGAGGTGTCCATCCTCATCAAGGGCGGCCATCTCTATGAGCTGAGGTATCAGCAGACAATCCCGGGTGAGGCATCCTGAGGCATTCAGAAAGCCGTCACACGAGGAAGCGGCCGAACCGGCCGCGACGGCCCGGCACGCTCAGGTTCGACCAGGTAATCACGTAGTGGCGACCAACTCGATCTCGATGGCCAGGACGCCGAGGGCTTCCTTCTCCGGTCCATAGATGCGCCGGATGGCGGTCGATTGCTGATCTCGCGGGCTGGTCGGGTCGACCTTCTCATGGCCTTCGGTGTCCAGTAGCTCCTCAAAACTGCGATAGCGAGCGACCCGCTTGACCTTGGTCAGGGCGTCGTCGCCGCCGCACGTGAATCGGATGTAGTCGCCTGCGGCGAGGTCCCGCAGCTTGGGGTATTGGACCCGGACCTCGATGGTCTTGCTGCCGTCGGCGACGAGATCGAAGTACCGCCGGTACAGGTTCATCGAGCGAACGCGCACGCTCCGCGGCGTACGGATCTTGTCCGGCGGACCATCGGCGACTGCCCGTGCCTCTTCTTCACCCCGCATGAGGACACAGTGTCGCGCCACCCACCCGAGACGTACGGAACTTCGCTTCACGACCCTCATGAGCGCGAGGTCCGCGCAAGGCAGACGGGTTGGAGCCCCGGCTTATCCTTTCACCGCCACCCGGAGCGTGAAAGGATAAGCCGTATCCTTTCATGATCTTGGTCGGCGTGAAAGGAAAACCGCGCGCGCCGCCGTACGAGCGGCATTAACCGAGGGTGGTGTCGCCGAGAGAGGCGAGGAGGGTGCGCAGGGCGCCGGCGAGGTGGTCGCGCTCCCCGGGGTCCAGCGACGCCAGCAGGCGCGCCTCGTTCGCGACATGCGGCCCCAGCACCTCGTCCACGAGCGCGAGACCACGATCGGTGAGCCGCACCCGGACCGACCGCCGGTCGTCGGAGTCGGGGATCCGTTCGACCAGACCCCTGGCCGCCATCCGGTCGATGCGGTTGGTGATCGCACCGGAGGTCACCATCGCCGCCTTGTTGAGGGCTCCCGCCGACAGTTCGTACGGCGGGCCGGACCGGCGCAACGTGGCCAGGACGTCGAACTCCCAGCGCTCCAGGCCGTACGCGGCGAAGAACTCCTTCAGCTCCCGGTCGAGCAGCCGCGACAGCCGGCTGATCCTGCCCATGATCCCCATCGGCCATACGTCCAGGTCAGGCCGTTCCCGCGCCCACTGCGCGAGCAACAGATCGACCGCGTCACCCATGGCGACCCCTAAGCACTAAGTATCTCAACGTTCATCAGTTTGACGTCGATGCGTTCGGCGTGATGTTATTTCAACGTTGAGATTATCAACGAGGAGCAATCTTCATGGGCATGTCCGCCGCATCCCGGTCCGGTTCCGCGCCGCACGCCGCGACGCTGGCCCTCACCGCGCTCACACCGCTCGCCTGGGGCTCGACGTACGCCGTGACCACGGAGTTCCTGCCGCCCGACCGCCCGATGTTCACCGCGGTGATGCGAGCGCTGCCCGCCGGGCTGGCATTGCTGGTCATCGGCCGCGTGCTGCCGCGCGGCGTGTGGATCTGGCGGGCCGCGGTGCTCGGCGTGCTGAACATCGGGGCGTTCTTCCCGCTGCTGTTCCTGGCGGCGTACCGGCTGCCCGGCGGCGTCGCGGCCGTGCTGGGCGCGGTGGGCCCGCTGTTCGCGCTCGGCTTCGCCGCCCTGCTGCTCGCCGAGCGTCCGACCACACGCAAGGTGCTCGCCGGAGTCCTCGGACTGGTCGGGGTCGGGCTGGTCGTCCTGCGCGCCGAGGCACGGCTCGACATGGTCGGCGTGCTCGCCGGGCTGGCCGGGGCCGCGTCCATGTCCGCCGGGACCGTGCTGACCAAGCGCTGGGGCCGCCCGGAGGGGGTCGGGGCACTCGCCCTCACCGGATGGCAGCTCACCGCCGGCGGGCTGCTGCTCGTTCCCGTCGCCCTGCTCATCGAGGGCGCACCTCCGGCGTTGAGCGGCGAGAACCTGCTCGGGTACGCCTACCTGGGCATCGTCGGCACCGCGGTCGGCTATTGGATCTGGTTCCGCGGGATCTCCCGGCTCCCCGCGACGTCCGTCGCCTTCCTCGCACTGCTGAGCCCGGTTTCCGCGGCCGTCATCGGCTGGGCGGCGCTGGGGCAGTCCCTCAGCCCGATCCAGTTGCTCGGCATGATCCTCGCCCTCGGCGGCACTCTCCTCGGCCAGGCCCCGGCCGGGCCTTCCCGGCGCGCCGCGGCCCCGCCCCAGCCCGTACGGCCCGCAGCCCAGACGGCCAGCCCGTCCCGCTGACACGAACGAGCCCCATACGCGGAGTGACGAGCGGGGCGTGGGAGGATTTTCCCGGCCGTGCAATGCGGGAGCTGTGGCGACGCACGAACCATGCCACGCGTGCGCGAACCAGCACGAACCGTGCCACGCGTGCGCGAACCAGCACGAACCGTGCCACGCGTGCGCGAACCAGGACGACCGGAGGACGAGCGCGATGCGCGACGAGAAGATCAGCGATTTCCTGTCCCGCCTCGCCGATCGGGTGCCCGCGCCGGGCGGTGGCGCCGCAGCGGCCCTGCAGGCCGCGCAGGCCGCGGCGCTGCTGGGCATGGTCGCGCGCTACACCACCGGCGAGAAGTACGCCGAGCACGCGGCCGTGATCGAGCGGATCATCGGCGAGACCGACGACCTGCGGGCGGAGGCCCTGCGCCTGGCCGAGGCCGACGAGGCGGCGTTCACGGCGGTCACCGAGGCGTACAAGCTGCCCAAGGACACCGACGAGGCCAAGGCCGCCCGGTCGGCCGCCATCGCCGAGGCGCTGGTGGGAGCGGGCAAGGTCCCGGCCGAGGTGGTCGCCGTCGCGAGGAAGGCCGTCGGCATCGCCGAGGAACTACTGCCCATCGGCAACCGCAACGTCGTCTCCGACATCGCCGCCGCCACCGAGGCCGCCCGGGCCGCGGCGACCACCGCCCGGGTGAACATCGAGATCAACCTCGGCGGGATCAAGGACGAGCGCGCCCGTGCCGAACTGGCCGCCGAGGCGGCCGGAGTGGACGAGGTCGCCGCGCGGGCCGAACGGGTCACCGCCGCCGTACGCGAGGAGATCGCCAAGTGAGCGCCCGCGTGCTGTCCGGCAAGGAGCTCGCGGCGTCCATCCGGGCCGAGGCCGCCGAGCGGGCCGCCGCGCTCGCCGCGGCCGGCACACCGCCGAAGCTCGCGGTCGTCGTCGCCACGGCGGACGAGTCCAGCGCCTGGTACGTACGCTCGATCGCCCGCGCCGCCGAGAAGGCCGGCATCGCCTGCGACATCGTCGATCTCGGGGCGGATGCCGCCCCGAGCCTGATCCGCGACAGGCTGACGGCGCTGAGCGCCGACGACACCGTGCACGGGATCATCCTCCAGACCCCGCTGCCGCAGGGAGCGAAGCTGGAGGACCTGGCCGGCGCGATCGCGTTCGAGAAGGACGTCGACGGCGCCAATCCGCTGTCGCTGGGCCGTCTGGCTGCGGGCCTGCCCGCGTTCGCCCCGGCGACCGCCGAGGCCGTCGTGGCGATCCTCGACCACCACGAGATCGACCTGACCGGCCTCCACGTCGCCGTCGTCGGCAGGTCCACCGTCGTCGGCAAACCCGCCGCCCATCTCCTGCTGGACCGGAACGCCACCGTGACGGTCTGCCACTCCCGTACGCGGGAGCTGCCCGCCGTCACCTCCGCGGCCGACGTGGTCGTGGCCGCGGTCGGCCGTGCCGGGCTGATCACGGCCGAGCACGTACGGACCGGGGCGGTGGTCGTGGACGTCGGCACCAACCCCACCGACGACGGCGGCCTGGTCGGGGACGTCGACGCGGTCGCGGTCGCGGACAAGGCCGGAGCGCTCACGCCCGTGCCCGGCGGGGTCGGCCCGGTCACCACCGCGCTGCTGCTGCGCCACACCGTGCAAGCCGCCGTGCAGGCCGCCGGCCGCGGCTGATCGCGCCCCGCCCCGGCCCCGCGCCGTCAACGCGCCTCGTCCGGCACCCTGGCCGCGACGACGGGTGGGGCCACGCTCGACGGGGGGCGCGCCACCACCTGAGCCTTCCAGGCCACGGTCACCAGCAGCGGCACCAGCAGCGCCAGCGTCCAGGTCAGCCCGAGCGCCTGTGCGACGCGGCCGACGAGCGCCGGAGCGAGCAGCATGGCGGAGTACGTCATGGTGGTGAGCCGGGCGACCGCGGCGGTCGCTCCCGTGCCGCCCTCCTCCGTGCCCGCGTGCCCGGCCGCGCTGAAGATCAGTGGCAGCGGTGTCGCCAGCCCGAGACCGGCGAGGGCGAACCCGGCGACCGCGAGGATCGGCGTGGGGGCCACGACCACCGCCGTCAGACCGGCGGCCGCCAGCGCGGTGCCGCTCCGCACCAGGACCCGTGCCGGGTGCCGGGCGGACAACCGGTCGCCCACCAGCCGTCCGGCCGTCTGGGAGGCGGTGAAGGCGACGAGGCCGAGCGAGGCCACGCCCAGCGAGGCGCCGAGGTCCTCGTGCAGGAACACGCCGCTCCAGGTGATGACGGCCCCCTCACAGGCCAGCACCGCCGCGCCCAGCGCGCCGAGGAGCAGGACGCGGCGCGTCCAGCCAGCCCGCCATCCTCGCCGTCCGGCGCCGTCGTCCGTCCGCGCGGGCGGGTGCTCCGCGGAGAACTCCTCGGCCGGCAGCCCCCTGCCCACCACCAGGACGACGGCCGTCACGACCGCTCCCAGGATCAGGTAGTGCGTGGTGAGAGACATACCCGCCTGCGCTGCGGCCCCGCCGGTGAACGACCCGGCCACGGAGCCGATGCTCCATGCCGCGTGGCAGCCGTTCATGATGGGACGGTGCGCCGCCCGTTCGACCATCACCGCCTGCGCGTTCATGCCCGTGTCGAGCAGCCCGTTCGCGGCGCCGACGAGGAGCATGGCCGCGGCCAGGTGAACGGGTCCGCCGGCGAGGCCCACTCCGAGCAGGGCGAGGGGAAGCGTGACTGCGGCGATCCGCACGACCCACGCGCTGCCGATCCGCGCCGCGAGGCGCCCGGCGACCTGCGTGGCGGCGAGCGCCGCCACGGCGACCAGGGCGGTCAGGAGCCCGAGCAGCCCAGCCGTCAGATCGTGATCCGTCTTCAGCGACGGCGTGCGGACCGCGAGCGAGGCGATCAGCGCGCCGTTCACGGCGAACACCGCCGTCACCGCCGCGCGTGCCCGTCGCACGGCTCTCCCCTCCCGGCCCTCTCGTCGTCGCTCCTGGCCGGCTTCCCCAGCCACTATGGACATGCGTCCCGCCTTCCCGTACGGCGCCTCCCGACGGGCGCCCCTTGGAAGGACGACGGCGCCGACGCGGATTTTCGACATCCGGGCGCGATCGGATGTCGATTTCGGAGACTCACCGCGTCGTAGAGGAGAGCGGCCGCGCGGGGCGGCCCGTGTCCGGAGGAGAAAGCCGTTGAAATACCTGCTGTTGATCTGCGGCGAGGAGTCGGTCGAAGTCAGCCCCGAGCAGGCCGACCCCGAGCCGTGGATCGAGGAGACGGAGCGCCGCGGAGTGCGCCTCGACGGGCATCGCCTGTGCCCGGTCAGCGACGCTACGACGGTGCGAGCCGGACTGGTGACCCAAGGGCCGTTCGCCGAGACCAAGGAGCAGATCGGCGGATTCGACATCATCGAGTGCGCCGACCTGGACGAGGCCATCGAGATCGCCCTGAAGCATCCCGTGGCGTCGTTCGGTTCGATCGAGGTGAGGCCGTTCTGGCCGGAATGAGCGGCGCCGACGTCACCCGGGTCGTCGAGGAGGCGTTCCGCGAGGAGTGGGGCCGCGTCGTCGCCACGCTCATCCGGCTGACCGGCGACTGGGACCTTGCTGAGGAGTGCGCCCAGGACGCCTTCGCCCAGGCAATCGCCCGCTGGCCCCGGGACGGCGTTCCGCGCCGTCCCGGGGCGTGGCTCACCACGGCGGCCCGCAACCGGGCGCTGGACCGACTCCGTCGCGACACGACCGAGGTGGCGCGGCTCCGCTCCGTCGCGGCCATGCCGGCCGGCCCCGATCCGGAGCCGGTGGAGGAGGACGTGGAGGAGGACCACGTGCCCGACGACCGGTTGCGCCTGATGTTCACCTGCTGTCACCCGGCCCTGCCGCTGGAGGCGCAGGTGGCCCTCACCCTCCGTACGCTCGCGGGGCTGACCACGGCCGAGATCGCCGCGGCGTTCATGGTGCCGGAGACGACCATGGCCCAGCGGCTGGTCAGGGCCAAGAAGAAGATCCGCAACGCGGGCATACCCTACGGGGTGCCGCCCGCGCACCTATTGGCCGAGCGGACGGCGGGCGTGCTCGGCGTGCTGTACGTCCTGTTCACCGAGGGATACTCGGCCAGCGGCGGGCCGAGTCCCGCCCGGCCGGAGCTGACCGCCGAGGCCATCCGGCTGGCCCGGGTGCTCGCCGGGCTGATGCCGGGCGAGCCCGAGGCGCAGGGGCTGCTCGCGCTGATGCTGCTGCAGGACTCACGGCGCGTGGCCCGGTTCGACGCGGCGGGCGACATCGTCACCCTGGAGTTCCAGGACCGCGCGCAGTGGGACCACGACGAGATCGACGAGGGGCTGCGGCTGCTGGACAACGCGTTGGCGTGCCGCCGTCCCGGGCCCTACCAGGTGCAGGCGGCCATCGCCGCCTGTCACGCCACCGCCCTCGACCCGGACGACACCGACTGGCCGCAGATCGCCGGTCTTTACGCACGGCTCGCACGGCTGGCGCCGTCTCCGGTCGTCGAGTTGAACCGGGCGGTGGCAGTCGCGATGGCCGACGGCCCCCTCGCGGGTCTGCGGCTGGTCGACGAACTGCGGGCGGGCGGCGCGCTGGCCGGGCACCATCTGCTCGCCGCGACCCGTGCCGACCTGCTGCGCAGGCTGGGCCGTACGGCGGACGCGGCGCAGGCCTACGAGGAGGCCCTGGCGCTCGCGCCGACCGACGCGGAGCGCCGGTACCTCGCCCGCAGACGTGCCGAGACCGGTGGGACCTGACAGGCTGCCCGGTCGTGCGGCCCCTGCCGGCCGGGCGCCTGCCCCCGGTCGCTGGGGACCGTGCCCCCGAGGCGGCCCGGCGGTGCGGGCGGCGCCGCGACGGAGAGGACCCGTTCATCTCCACCGCCCGGCATGACCGGCAACGGGAGGAGACCGCCGAAGTCGCCGCCCGCATGGTCGCGGCGCTCCTCGCCGATGACGAGGGCATCCGTGCCGTGCTGCACGCCCTTCCCGTCGTATTTCCCTGGGTGCGGCACCTGAACGACGAGGAGAAGCAGCAGTTCGTGCGGGACCTTGTCGACGCCACTCACGACGCGATCGATCTGGACGTTCACGCCACGCTGCACCGGGTCGTCGTCGAATGGCGGGCCACGGCCCGGATCCTGGCCGATCCGGCACTGACCGAACAGCTCACGCGCGCACTGCCGGACGAGGACCACGGCGAGGTGTTCGCGCCATGAGCCCGAAGCGCGGCGACGCCGTGGCCCCGCCCGCCGTCGGCGACGAGTGGCATCTTCGGTTCGCCACCAGCGAGGCCGCCAAGGGCTGGAGCGACCTCTGCGCCGAGGCTGCCGGGAACACCGGCGCTGTTTCGAGGCGTTACGCGCGGACCCGTTGTCACAGAAGGACCCGGACCGGCAACACCGGCTTCGTGGCCGCCTGGCCGTCTGAGAGGCTCGCCGTCCATCGGGTGGTCGCGGCGGCGTCCTACCGTGGACGGAAGAGATGACCGGCGACCGGCCCGCCGGTCCCGCGTTCGGCCGCGGCAGGCGTGACAGCGATGCGCCGACGATGGCCGTGGCCCGCTCATCCGCTACATTTCGCTCTGCTGTCGCGCAAGAACGGACTCTCCATGAACGTCGCCCTGTGGGTCATAGCCGGCCTGCTCACTCTCGCCTTCCTCGTCGCCGGCGTGATGAAGCTCGCCCAGCCGAAGGAGAGGCTGGCCGCCTCCGGCATGGCCTGGACCGAAAACTTCCCCGCCGGCGCGATCAAGGGCATCGGGGCCATCGAGGTGCTGATCGCCTTCGGTCTTGTACTGCCCGCCGTCACGGGCATCGCCCCGGTGCTGACGCCGCTCGCCGCGCTCGGCATCGCCCTGCTCATGGCCGGAGCGGTCGTCGTCCACGCCCGCCGCGCGGAAACCCAGGTGATCGTCGTCAACCTGGTGCTCCTGGTGCTGGCCGCCGTGGTCGTCTGGGGCCGCTTCGGCCCGTACGCCTTCTAGCCCTTCCTACGTACGCGCCGCAGGACCCGCGCCCGGAAGACCCTGCGCAGCAGGGCGCCGGACAGGATGCGGCAGGCGAAGGGGAGGTCGTCGACCAGATAGCGGCGGGCGAGCCGCTTGGGCTCGCTGATCAGGCGATACAGCCATTCGAGCCCGTGGTCGCCCATCCAGCCCGGAGCCCGGCGCACCGACCCGGCGGCGAACGCGATGGCCGCGCCGCACCCCACGAACCAGGCACCCGGCAGGTCGGCCCGCAGCTCCGCGATGAGCCGGTCCTGCCGGGGAAAGCCGAGCCCCACGAAGACCAGCGACGGCCGCGCGGCCACGAGTCTCTCCCGCACCTCTGCCAGCGCCGCCGGGTCGGTCTCGAACCCGTACGGCGGAGCGTGGACGCCCGCCACGACCAGCCCCTGATGCCGCTCGCACAGCGTGTCACGCGCCGCCACGGCGACGCCGGGCGGTCCCCCGATCAGGTAGACGGGCAGCCCGCGGGCCGCGGCGGCCCCGGTCAGCGACCAGATCAGGTCGGCTCCGGTCACCCGCTCCGGCAGTGGGCGTCCGAGCAGGCGTGACGCCCAGACCAGCGGCATGCCGTCGGCCACGGCGAGCTCGGCCGCGTCGATCAGCGCACGCAGCGAGGGATCACGGGCGGCGGCACGGCAGATGTCCACGTTCGGCGTGACGATGTGGCCGCCCGCGCCGCGCTCTGCCGCGGCCATCACCCGGGCGACGACCTGGGCCTCGGTGAGCGGGTCGAGCAGCACGCCGCCCACGCGGACCCTGCCTGCCCGCGCGGCGGCCGTCCCCGCTCTGGCCGTTCCTGCACCGGCAAGCGGGGCGCGGACCGCCTCCAGGCATCGCCGCGGGGGCGTCGGGCTCACCGCCGCCGGACGTGCGTGTGCGGGCTCGGCCATCAGATGCCGTGGCCGCGACGGTGGAGGGCGTGGAGCACGGTGCGCGGGCTGACCAGCCCCCCGGCGACCGCAAGCGCCACCGCCGCCCTCGGCTCGGCAGGACGGGCGGAGAGGGCGCGCAGCGACCAGCGGGCGGCCTCGCGCCGCCGGCCGAGGGCCGCGTGGCAGAAGGCGAGCTGCCCGTAGACGCGGGCCGCACCCCGGGGCTCCGCCGTAAGCCCGGGATGCCGGGCGAGCATCCACTCCAGCCCCGCGATCCGGTCGTCCCAGCGGCCCACGTAGTGCGAGGACCCCCAGCGCACCCGCACGAGGGGCCGGTCGACGTGGACGATCGGATGCCGCCAGGCGGCCCGCAGCGCGAGATCCCAGTCCTCGTTCTGACCGGCCGGCGCGCTCTCGTCCACCCACGCCCAGCCCCGGCGGAACAGGAACGTCGAGGAGTGCACCATCATCATGCGCGAGCGGGTGAGGTGCCGGTGAGTGACCCGGCCGGTGCCGGCCAGCCGCGGCACCCGGCGGTCGCCATACTCGACCTCGACGGCGCAGCTCGCGAAGCCGGCGTCGGGCTCCTCCGTCAGCGCGGCGACCTGGGCGGCCAGCTTGCCGGGCAGCCAGAGGTCGTCGTCGTCGCAGAAGGCGACGAGATCCGTGCCGAGCTCCGCGATCCCGGTGTTGCGCGCTCCCGGCAGGCCGGCGGCGCGCCGGTTGCCCAGCACCCGGACGGTCCTGGCCACACCGCCCGCATCCGCAGCGCCCGTAGAGCCGCCCGTAGAGCCGCCCGCAGCACCGGCCCCGGAACCGGCGACGGCATCGGCACCGGCACCGGGACCGGGACCGGAGACGCCGGACACCTGCCGGGCGACCAGTGAGGCGGGGACGCCGTCGGCCACGATCACCACCTCGACCCGGCCGTCGTACTCCTGGGCGAGCACGCCGGTCAGCGCGGCCCGCAGCGGGCCGGGCCGGTCTCCCCTTGTCGGGATGACGACGCCGACGGACGGCCTCATCGCCGGGCTCCCGGGCGATAGGCGAGGCGATAGCCGTAAAAGCACAGGAGGGGAAGAGTGATCGCGGTGACCAGCCACCGCTGGGACCACGGGAGGGGCGCCGGACGGTGACGGATCTCGATCGGTCCCACCGAGAAACGCATCGGGTTGCCCGAGACGGTGTGCGCGACGCCGAGCAGCGCTTCGCGGTCGTCCAGGAAGGTGAAACCGCCGGTCGGAAGGCCGATCTGCGCGACCAAGCGTCCCAGGGTCGCGCGCGGGTCGCGCACCAGGTCTTCGTGACGCACCCGGACGACCTCGACGCCCTTGCGGCGCAGCACCTCGAAGGCCAGGTTCTGGGCCAGCCAGTGGACGGCGGTGCGCACGGGCGTCCACCGGGTCATCGGCCGGCCGTCCTCGGGCCTGCGCACCCTGCGCCGCCACGACGCGGCCACCGCCCGCGGATCGCGCACCACCTGCACGACGCGCAGCTCCATGATGGCCGCCAGACAGTACGCCAGGGAGGCGTGCTTGCTGGAGTCGATCACGACCCGGGCGTCGGCCACCTCCGCCGCCGCCGCGTAGATGCGGGCGTACGACCGGACATATTCGGCCAGCTCGGCCTCACGGGTCACGAGCCCGAGGGCGAGGACGGGCACGCGGCGGGTCCGGTCGACGCGGCCTCGCAGGGCGGGCAGCCAGCCCGCCTGGCTCTGCCGCCACTGCCCGAACGCGCGGGCACCCACCTTGGTCCAGAACGGGCACTGGGAGAACCGCTGCCCGCAGCCGCACGGCTCGTCCGCGCGTACGCCACGGTCCCACAGGTGGACGACCTCGCCGAGCGGTGCCACGCCGGGCACCTCGCCGAGGAGGCGTTCGAGCAGGGTGCTACCGCTGCGTCCCAGGCCGCCCACGAAGATCACCGGCTGACTGTCGGCCACGTGCCCTCCACGGATGGATGCGAAACGTGACGACACTAGCGCGCACGGTAATCGGGCGAATCCCGATCGCCCAAAGAATCTACGAGCCCCCTGCGCCGCCATAACCGGAGGTTGAGCCGCCGATCACCGGCCGTCCGGACGCATACTCCCGCCGGAATGCCTGCTCAGGAGGAGCGCAGCTCGACGCAGCACTCCCCCGGCCGCGGCACGAGGACGGCCTCCACCTTGGCGGCTGCCAATCCGTCGAGCATGCCGTCAAGGAAGGCGTGGTTGACCGCGCAGACCAGGTCGGGGGCCCGGGCGGCCAGCGGATGGAACGGGCAGTTGCGCAGCCGCACACAGGTCGGCGACTCGCGGCCGGGCTCGAAGCCGTGCCGCGCGAGCAGCCCTTCGAGCAGGGTGAGCGCGCGCTCGGCGCCGAGCCGTCCGGGCCTGGTGCGGGCGCGCTCCGCGGCGCCGATCTCCTCGCCGCGCCGGGAGGCCACCCGCACCGCCGCCTGGCGGGCGCTCTCCCCTTCGCTCTCCGTGAGCACGGCGTCCATGAGGATGTCGGCCAGCACCTCGTGGCGGCGTTCGGGGATCGTGACGCGGATGTCGATATCGGTCGGTTCGTAGACCTTCGGCGTGCGGCCGACCTTGCGGATGCCGCCGACCGCCTCGTAACGGGCACGCAGCAGCCCGGCGTCGACCAGTTTGTCCAGATGGAAGGCGGCCAGCTTGCGGGAGATCCCGACCGAGGCGGCCGCCTCGTCCCGGGTCACCGGACGGCGCGCCCTGCGGATGTAGGCGTACATGCCCTGCCGCAGCTCGTCGTCCAGCGCGGCCACCGCACCGATCGCGGGATCCGTCGTCACCCCGCCACCTTATCGCCCGCTTCGACGGTCGAAAACCATCACCCCCTCGATGTACGCGAACGTCTTGACCGCCAGACTGAATAAGACCAACATTCATTGGCGTAATAAGTCGAACGCGGAGGCCCGGATGACCGGTGAACTGCACGAGGCGAAACGACCGGTGAGCGCGCTGCTCGCCGGGCCGTACGGCCATCCGTTCCACCCCATGCTGGTCGCGGTGCCCATCGGGGCCTGGGTGGCGAGCATGGTCTTCGACCTGGCGTCCCGGTTCGCCCCCGACCCGGGTTTCCTCGCCGAGGGCTCGACGTGGCTGATCGCCATCGGCGTGCTCGGCGCGGTGGCCGCGGCGATGGCCGGGTTCCTCGACCTGTTCGCCATCCCGGCGGGCACCCCGGCGTTCCGCACCGGTCTGCTCCACATGGGGCTGAACCTCGTGATCACCGCCGCGTACGCCGCCGGCTTCCTGTGGCGGCAGGCCCTCTCACCCGCGGACACGGCGGCGGGCGGGCCGGTCGCGGCCGGCCCGCTGCTGCTCTCGGCGGGCAGCCTGGCGCTGCTCGTGGTCTCCGGCTATCTCGGCGGCAAGCTCGCCTACCGCTATGGCGTACGGGTCGCCGACGAGGCCACCCAGGCCGGCGGGTTCCGGCGCTGACCCCCCTTCCCACCCGCACAGAAGGAGAACTCATCATGGCCATCGCGGCACTGATCACGTGGCTGCTCACCGCCGTGGGCGGCTTCGTGATGCTGGGCGTCTGGATCGCCAGAGGCGGCCGGCGCACCAGCCGCTTCTCACCAGGTCTGATCTTCGGCCACTTCGCGCTGGCCGCCGCGGGGCTGGTCGTGTGGATCGTGTTCCTGGTCGCCGACGCCGCCGCACTGGCGTGGGTCGCCCTGGTCCTGCTGGTCCCGGTCGCCCTGCTGGGATTCGCGATGTTCGCCCGGTGGATCCCCGCCTACCGCGCCCGTACGGCGGTGGCCGCCGGGCCCGGCACGGCACAACCGGCAGAGCGGCACTTCCCGGTCGCGGTCGTGGCCGTGCACGGCCTGCTGGCCGTGGTCACCGTGGTGCTGGTGCTGCTGGCCGCGCTCGGCACGAGCGGTGCCTGAGATGCGTTCCGGCACCGCCCTTCGGGTGATCGACAAGCAGCGCGCCGGCGTGGATCTTGCCGCGGCCGAGCGGGCGGCCCGCGCGTTCCTGGAGGCGCTGGGCGTCTCCGCCGACTCCGAGAGCCTGCGGGAGACCCCGGCACGCATGGCCCGGGCGTATGCCGAGCTGTTCACGCCGCGCCCGTTCGACCTGACCACCTTCCCCAACGAGGAAGGCTACGACGAGCTCGTGCTGGCCCGGTCGATCCCGGTCCGCTCGGTCTGCGAGCATCACCTGCTGCCCTTCGCCGGGGTCGCCCATGTCGGCTATCTGCCCGGCGACCGCATCCTCGGGCTGTCCAAACTGGCCCGCGTCGTGGAGCACTTCGCCCGCCGTCCACAGGTGCAGGAGCGGCTCACCAAGCAGGTGGCCGACTGGCTCGCAGAGCGGTTGCGGCCTCGCGGGGTCGGCGTCGTGATCGAGGCCGAGCACACCTGCATGACCCTGCGCGGAGTGCGGGCCGTCGGCTCGACCACCGTCACCTCGACGCTGCTGGGCATACTCCGGGAGGACGCCCGATCCCGGCAGGAGTTCTTCGCCCTCACCGGCACCCGCCCCTGAACAAGGAGATCATCGCCGTGACACCGCAGAGATTCGTGATCGTCGGAGCCGGTCTGGCCGGTGCCAAGGCCGCCGAGGCCCTGCGCGAGCAGGGATTCGACGGGCGGATCACGCTGATCGGCGCCGAGCCGCACCGTCCCTACGAGCGGCCCCCGCTGTCCAAGGGCTATCTGATGGGCACGACCGAGCGGGCCGGCGTCTTCGTCCACCCGGAAGGCTGGTACGCCGACCACGACGTCGAGCTGCGGCTCGGCGTGGCGGCGACCGGCCTCGACCGTGGCGCCCACCGCGTCGAGCTGACCGACGGCGGCGCGGTCGAATACGACAAACTGCTGCTCGCCACCGGGGCCCGCCCGCGCACGCCGCCGATCCCCGGCGCGCACGCACCCCACGTGCACTACCTGCGCACGATCGAAGACTGCGAGTCGCTCAAGGAGGTCATCGGGAGCGTTTCGCGGCTGGCGGTCATCGGGGCGGGCTGGATCGGGCTGGAGGTCACCGCGGCGGCCCGGCGGGCCGGCGTCGAGGTCACGGTGCTGGAAGTGGCCGAGCTGCCCCTGCTGCGCGTGCTCGGGCCCGAGGTCGCCCGGGTCTTCGCCGGTCTGCACCGTGACCACGGTGTCGATCTGCGGCTCGGCGTCGTCGTCAGCGAGATCACACGCTCGGGCGTACGGCTGGGCGACGGCGAGGAGATCCCCGCCGACGCCGTCCTCGTCGGTGTCGGCGCCGAGCCCGAGGTGCGGCTCGCCGTACAGGCCGGGCTGCCTGTGGACGACGGCGTCGTGGTGGACGCGGCCCTGCGTACGGCCGACCCGGACATCGTCGCCGCCGGGGACGTCGCCAATGCCCATCACCCCTTGCTCGGCAGGCGCGTACGGGTCGAACACTGGGCCAACGCGCTCAAGCAACCCAGGGTGGCCGCCGCCACCATGCTGGGCCGGGAGGCGGCCTACGAGGAGCTGCCCTACTTCTACACCGACCAGTTCGACCTCGGCATGGAGTATGTCGGCCATGTCGAGCCCGGCGGCTACGACCAGGTCGTCTTCCGGGGTGACGTCGCGGGGCGGGAGTTCATCGCGTTCTGGCTCAGCGGCGATCGCGTCCTGGCCGGCATGAACGTCAACATCTGGGACGTCGTCGAGCCGATCAAGGCGTTGATCCGCACCGGAACACCCGTCACCGCCCAGGCGCTGGCCGACCCCGGCCTGCCCCTGGACAAGCTCGTCGCGTCATAGTCCCGCCGGGCCGGCCCGTACGTAAAAGGCCCGAGGGCGGGCACGGGCACCTCGATGAACCCGGAAGCGCCGCCGTGTGCCTCGCCCTCGCATGGCCGGTGCGCCTCACCCTCGCCGGAGCGTTCACCTCGCCCCTCGCGCGGCCCGAGGGCGGGCACGGGCCAGCGCCACCCGGACGAACCGGAGCACTGCCGTGTGCTCGCCCTCGCAGACCACGTCCTCGCCCTCAAAAGCCGTGCGCCTCGCTCTCGCGGACCGTGCACCTCGGCGCATAAGCCGCGTGCCTCGCCCTCGGAAGCCGTCCGAGCCGGACCTCTCCTGGGAAGCGGCGGCGTCAGCGTGCGTCGACGATCATCCCGGCGCCGACGGTGCCGTTGGTGGCCTCGTCGATCAGGATGAAGCCGCCGGTGAGGCGGTTGCGCGCGTAGTCGTCCACGAACAACGGCTGGGTCGTCCGCAGCGACACCCGGCCGATCTCGTTCAGGCTGAGAGCGGTGGCCGACTCGTCCCGGTGCAGGGTGTTGACGTCGAGCCGGTAGTGCAGGTCGCGCACGAGGGCCCGGGCCGTACGGGTGGTGTGCTTGATGATCAGCTTGGAGCGCGGCTGGAGCTTCAGGCCGTCGGCCATCCAGCAGATCATCGCGTCGATCTCCTGGGCGACCTGCGGCTGGTTGTTCGGCCGGCAGATCATGTCGCCGCGGGAGATGTCGATGTCGTCGCCGAGCCGCAGCGTGACCGACATCGGCGCGAACGCCTCCTCCACCGGGCCGTCGAAGGTGTCGATCCCGGTGATCGTCGTGGTCAGGCCGGACGGCAGGTGCAGCACCTCGTCACCCGGCTTGAGCACGCCGCCCGCGACCTGCCCGGCGTATCCCCGGTAGTCGTGCAGCTCCTGGCTGGTCGCGCTGTGCGGGCGGATGACGTACTGCACGGGGAAGCGCACGTCGACCAGGTTGCGGTCGGAGGCGATGTGCACGTTCTCCAGGTGGTGCAGCAGCGAGGAGCCCTCGTACCACGGCATGTTCTCCGAGCGGGAGACCACGTTGTCGCCGTGCAGCGCCGAGATCGGGATGAACGTGAGGTCGGACGCGTTCAGCTTGCTCGCGAACGCGGTGAACTCCTCGCGGATCTCCTCGAACCGGGCCTCGGAGTAGTCGACGAGGTCCATCTTGTTGACCGCGAGCACCAGGTGGGGCACCCGCAGCAGCGTGGTCAGGAAGGCGTGCCGCCGCGACTGCTCCAGCACGCCCTTGCGCGCGTCGATCAGGATGATCGCCAGGTCGGCCGTGGAGGCGCCGGTGACCATGTTCCGGGTGTACTGGATGTGCCCGGGAGTGTCGGCGATGATGAACTTCCGCTTGGGCGTGGCGAAGTAGCGGTAGGCCACGTCGATCGTGATGCCCTGCTCGCGCTCGGCCCGCAGGCCGTCGGTGAGCAGCGACAGGTCGGTGTATTCCGTGCCCCGGTCGCGGGAGGTGCGCTCGACCGCTTCGAGCTGGTCCTCGAAGATCGCCTTGGAGTCGAACAGCAGCCGCCCGATCAGCGTCGACTTGCCGTCGTCGACACTGCCCGCCGTCGCGAACCGAAGGATGTCCATCAGAAGTAGCCTTCCTTCTTGCGATCTTCCATGGCGGCCTCGGAGGCCCGGTCGTCGGCGCGGGTCGCGCCGCGCTCGGTGATCCGGGTGGCGGCGATCTCGTCGATGATCTGGTCGATCGTGGTGGCGGTCGAGGCGACCGCGCCGGTGCAGGTCATGTCGCCGACCGTGCGGTAGCGGACGACGGCATCGAACGTGGGCTCGTCGTCGCCCCGCTGGACCACCTCGGAGTCGGCCAGCAGCATGCCGTCACGCTCGAAGACCGTCCGGGTGTGGGAGAAGTAGATCGACGGGATCTCGATGCCCTCACGCCGGATGTAGTGCCACACGTCGAGCTCGGTCCAGTTCGACAGCGGGAACACGCGGATGTGCTCACCCCTGCTGATCTTGGTGTTGTAGAGGTTCCACAGCTCGGGGCGCTGGTTCTTCGGATCCCACTGGCCGAACTCGTCGCGGAAGGAGAACACCCGCTCCTTGGCCCGTGCCTTCTCCTCGTCGCGCCGGGCTCCGCCGAACACCGCGTCGAACTGGTGCTCCTCGATCGCGTCCAGCAGCGTCGTGGTCTGCAGCCGGTTGCGGGAGGCCCGCCGCCCGGTCTGCTCCACCACGCGCCCGGCGTCGATCGACGCCTGGACCGAGGCGACCACCAGGCGCGCGCCCAGCTCGGCGACGCGCCGGTCACGGAACTCGATGACCTCGGGGAAGTTGTGCCCGGTGTCCACGTGCATCAGAGGAAACGGGATCGGCGCCGGCCAGAAGGCCTTCTCGGCGACCCGCAGCATGACAATGGAGTCCTTGCCGCCGGAGAAGAGCAGACAGGGGCGCTCGAACTCGGCCGCGACCTCACGCATGATGTGGATCGCCTCGGCCTCGAGCACGTCGAGCTGTGACGTGGTGTAGTCACGCTGAAGCATTGGGGACTTCCTTCACGGAGTCTGGCGATGCAGGTCACGGATTCCGGCGAGCAACGTTGGCGCCAGATCCGGTAGGGAGACCAGGATATCCGGCAGGTACGGGTCCTCCTGGTTGTAGGTCAGGGGTGAGCCGTCGATCCGGCTCGCATGGGCCCCCGCCGCGACCGCCACCGCGACCGGGGCGGCCGAGTCCCACTCGTACTGTCCCCCCGCGTGCACATACGCCTCGACCTCACCGGTGAGGACCGCGGCGATCTTGGCACCGGCCGAGCCGATGGGGACGAGCTCCCCGCCGAGGCGGGCGGCCAGCTCGCGGACGAACTCGGGCGGCCGGGTGCGGCTGACCGCGATGCGGAACGGCTCACGCACCTTCTCGGGCAGCTCGGGCGGCGCCGCGGTCGTGAGCGTACGTCCCTGGGCGGGCAGGGCGACGGCCCCGGCCACGAGAGCGCCGCGCTGCCAGAGCGCCACATGGACGGCCCAGTCGGTGCGGCCCTGCTCGGAGAACTCACGGGTGCCGTCGAGAGGATCGACGATCCAGACGCGCTCGGCCGACAGCCGCCGGGGGTCCATCCGCTCCTCGCGGGTCGCCTCCTCCGACAGCACGGCGTCGTCCGGCCGCAGCCGCCTGAGCGCGTCCATGAGAAACTCGTGGGACGCGCGGTCTCCCGCGTCCTTCAGCGCCCGGCCGTCGTCGAACCCGAGACGGGCGCGCAGCCCCAGGAGCCGCTCCCCCGCCTCCGTCGCCAGCTCACCGGCGAGGGTGTGGTCGTCCCGCATCGTCATTCCTCAGTACGCTCCCGCCCCGCGTGCGACCGCAGACCACGTCTTCCATAAGATCTGCAGATCCAGCATGAGAGACCAGTTCTCGACATAACGTAGGTCCAACCGTACCGATTCCTCCCAAGAGAGGTCGGACCGGCCGTTGACCTGCCAGAGCCCGGTCAGCCCGGGCCGCACCACGAGCCTGCGGCGCACGTCGTCGCCATAGCGCGCGACCTCCTCGGGCAGCGGCGGACGTGGCCCGACGAGCGACATGTCGCCCCGCAGCACGTTGATGAGCTGCGGTAACTCGTCGACGGAGTAACGCCGCAGCGCGGCGCCGAGCGGGGTCACCCGCGGGTCCCTGCGTACCTTGAACAGCACGCCGTCGGCGTCGCTGACCAGCTCGATCTTGCGGGCCTCCGCGTCGCGCCACATGGTGCGGAACTTGAGGATCGTGAACTCCACGCCGTCCCTGCCGACCCGCCGCTGGCGGAACAGGGCAGGCCCCGGGCTGGTCACCCGTACGGCCACGGCGACGGCGGCCAGGAGCGGGGCGAGCAGCACCAGCGCGACGGCGGCGACCAGCCGGTCGAAAACGCCCTTGACCAGCCGGCGTCCTCCCGCCAGCTCGGGATGCTCCACATGCAGCAGCGGGAGCCCGGCGACGGGGCGGATCGCGATGCGCGGACCGGCCACCTCCATCAGCGCGGGCGCCACCACCAGATCGGTGCGCGTCCGCTCCAGCCGCCAGGCCAGCCGGCGCAGCGCCGTGCCGTCCAGCTCCGGGCAGGCGAGCACCGCCACCGTGTCGGCCCGGACCTGCTCGACCACGAGCGGCACGTCGGTGAAGTCGCCCAGCACCGGCACGTCGGCGACATGGCCGGAGGCGCGGGTGGGCACGCAGGCGGCCACCACCTCCATGCCGTGGTAGCGCTCCCTGCGGAAGGTCTCGACCAGCTCGGCGATCGCCGTCCGGTGGCCCACCGCCACGACCCTGCGCATGCAGCCCTCACCTCTGGCCCGCCTGCGGTGCAGCCGCTGCCGCAGGCCGTACCTCGCCGCGAGGGTGAGCACGGTCGTGAGCGGCAGCGCGATCAGCACGTATCCGCGGGCGAGCCCGGTCTTCGACGCGTACGCCACGATCGCGACCCCCGCGATCAGCGTGAACCCGGCCCGCGCGACCCGGCGGAACTCCTCGGCCCCCACGCCGATCAGACGCGGCTCGTACGCCCGGCTCAGCACGAGAGTCATCGCCCAGACGGCGGGCAGCGCGGCACTCACCATCACATAGGGCATCACGTACGGAGTAACCTCGCCGAACCGGATCACCACGGCGGTGACCCCAGCGAGAAGGGCCCCCACGATGTCGCAGACGGCCGCGGTGAGCCGATATCGCACGGCCCACGCGGGCGGCCGCGGCATCGGATGGGCGGGCGCGTCCCGGGACATGCCGACGGCGAGCGCGGTCGTATCGCCGTCCAGCACTGTCGCCCCCCGCAATCCTGCCACTACCGACGGTGATGGAATGCTAGCGGCCTCACCCCGGCGTCTCAGGGAGATTCGTTGAAAGCCGAAACGTACATATCGGTCGATGTCGAGGCGGACGGCCCCATTCCGGGGCCGTACTCGATGGTCAGCTTCGGCATGACCGTGGCCGGGCGGATGACCGGGCGGCGGTTCGAGCGGACCGACCCTGAGGCGCTGACGTTCTACGCCGAGTTACGGCCGATCAGCGACGACCACGTGGCGGAGGCGCTGGCGGTGAGCGGCCTCGACCGGGAGACGCTGCTGCGCGAGGGACGCGACCCGGCCGAGGCGATGACCGAGGCGGCGGCCTGGGTGGCCGAGGTGTGCGGCGACGACCTGCCGGTGCTCGCGGCCTTCCCGCTGTCGTACGACTGGATGTGGATGTACTGGTACTTCCTCCGCTTCACCGGACAGTCGCCTTTCGGCCACTCTCGGTGCATCGACATCAAGACGCTGTACGCCGCCAAAGCCGTGGTGCCGGTCGCCTGGGCGACCAAGCGTCAGATGCCGCGCGAGGTGCGTTCGCGGCGCCCGCACACGCACAACGCCCTGGATGACGCGATCGAGCAGGCGGAGCTGCTGCAGAACCTCATGGAGTGGCCGGGCTCGGCGCACCGCGAGGCCGGCGACGGGGCCGTTTCGCGGGGTCTCAGCGGGGCGGCTTCGCCGGATTGAGATCGGCGGCGTGGAAGCGGTTCTGCGTCGCCTCGAGACCGGCGGTCATCAGCGACTCCACCATGTCGGCCGCCCGGTCCACGAGGAACGGCAGGTCCTTCCGCTCGGCCGTGGCGAAGTCGCGCAGCACGAACGTCGCCGGGTCCATGCGGCCCGGCGGGCGGCCGATGCCGAACCTGATCCGGGGATAGTCGCGCGTGCCGAGCGCCTTCGTGATCGACTTCAGGCCGTTGTGGCCGTTGTCGCCGCCGCCGATCTTCGCGCGCAGCGCGCCGTACGGGATGTCCAGCTCGTCGTGGATCACGATCACCCGGTCGGGGGTGACCTTGTAGAAGTCGGCCAGCGCCTTCACCGGGCCGCCCGACAGGTTCATGAACGACAGCGGCTTGGCCAGCACGACCGGTAGCCCGGCCAGACGGCCCTCGACCACCTCGGCCCGCGACCGGTGCGCCTTGAACCGGCCGCCCATCCGGGCCGCCAGCTCGTCGAGCACCATGAAGCCCGCGTTGTGCCGGTTTCCGGCGTACTCCGGCCCGGGGTTGCCCAGGCCGACCACCAGCCACCGCTGCGCGGACGTGTCGGACATCGCTGTCTCCTCCGCTGTCTGCCTTGCTGTCTGCCTCGCCGCCGGCTCCGCTGTCGGCTCCACCAGCCGACTCCGCCAGCCGGCTCCACCAGCCGGCTCCACCAGCCGGCTCCACCGCCGACTCACATGGAAGAGTCCTCCACAGACATTCTGTGGAGGACTCTCTCACGAACGGGTCCTACTCGGCGGCCTCGGCGCTCTCGCCCTCGGCGGCCTCGCCCTCCTCCGGCAGCGCGGCCGTCGGGGCCGCGATCACGTGCAGCACCAGCGCCTCGGGGTCACCGGCGAGCGTCGTGCCGCTCGGCAGCTTCAGGTCGCCCGCGTGCACGGTGTAGCCGGCGTCCTGGCCGTTCACGTCCACCTCGACGCCGGTCGGGATGTGGGTCGCCTCGGCCTCGACCGAGATCGTGTTCAGCGGCTGCTCGACGATCGCGCTGCCGACCGGCTCGCCGACGACGGTGACCGGGATCTCGACGGTGACCTTCTCGCCGCGCTTGACCAGCAGCAGGTCGACGTGCTCGAGGAAGCCCTTGATCGGGTCGCGCTGGACGCCCTTGGGCAGCGCGATCTCGTCCACGCCCTCGCCCTGCAGGCGGATGAGCACGTTCGGCGTGCGCAGCGCGAGCAGCAGCTCGTGGCCGGGAAGGGTCAGGTGCTTGGGCTCGGTGCCGTGGCCGTAGAGGACGGCGGGGACCTTGTTCGCCCGGCGGATCTTGCGGGCGGCGCCCTTGCCGAACTCGTTACGGAGCTCGGCGGCGATGCGTACTTCGGACACGGCACATCTCCTAGGGATGACTCGAATCGGGATTGGCGCGCTCCCCCTCACCCGCCCTAGCGGAAGGCGTTACGAGCGCAACCCCAGTAGCCTACCGTTCGCCGCGCCGGCCACGCGCCATCGGCGCTCCGCCCGTCACTCGCCGGTGAACTTCGGCTCCCGCCCCTCCCGTACCGCGGCGAAGCCCTCGCGCAGGTCTCGCGTGCCGAACATGAGCTGGTAGCCGCGGCGCTCCAGCGCGATCCCGGCCTCGAAGGACGTGTCGAGACCGAGGCGGACGACCTCCTTGATCTGCCGCACGGCCAGGCGGGGGCGGGAGGCGATCAGCGCGGCCAGCTCCACGGCCCGGTCGATGGCGTTGCCCTCGACCACCTCGGAGACGTAGCCGAGCCGGTACGCGTCGGCGGCGGTCATGGGCGTGCCGGTGAGGAGGGCGTACAGCGCGTTCTGCCGGCCGATGACGCGGGGCAGCCGCTGCGTCGCGCCGCCGCCGGGGACCAGGCCGATGGTGACCTCGGTCTGGGCGAAGCGGGCGTTCTGCGAGGCGATGACGAAGTCGCACTGGAGGATGAACTCGTTGCCGCCGCCGAACGCGTCCCCGTTCACGGCGGCGATCACGGGCTTTCCGCTGTACCAGAACGCCTGGTGGGTGTAGGCGCGGATCGCGCCCACCACATCGCGTCCGGCCTGCTCGTTCAGGTCGGCGCCGACGGCGAAGACGGTGTCGCCGCCGGTCAGGACGATCGCGCCGATGTCGTCGTCCTGGTTGAGGGTCTCGACGGCCTCGGCGAGCAGCACGCGTATCTCGGTGTTGAGCGCGTTGCGCACCTCCGGCCGGTTGAGCCGGATGACCGCGACGCCGTCGCGGGGCTTTTCGATCTCGACAACTGCCATGGCGGATGCCGGCCTTTCTGCGGGGAGGTCAGTGGTGGGACTCGAAGGTCTCCATGTTCGGGTTGTCCTTGAGCTTTCCGAAGATCTCGGATCCGTCGTTGATCCAGTACGGCGGAGGCCCGGGGGTGCTCGTCGCCTTGTCGAAGTCGGCGACGCCGATGAAGCAGACCATGAACCAGATCAGTTCCGCCGCGAACATCTCCGGGTGCTGCCGCGGGTGGCGTCCGCCGACGCGACGGGACCACTTGGTCATGGCCTTGCCGAGGTCGATCCGGAAGCCGAGGGTGACGTCCGGCACGTCGGTGTCGTGGAAGGCCACCAGCAGCAGGTCCCTGTCGTCCTCCACCGCGTACGTCACCTCTTCGAAGGTGAACTCGGGCCAGAACGGCCGGTCGTGGAGGTACTCGTCCTCGGTCGGCGCGCCCGGGGAGCGGCGGTTGGTGCGGTAGCGGGCGCTCAGCAGCGACCACATGTGGTCCCGGATCACCTTGGCCAGCGCCGGGTCCCGCTCGTCGTCGTGCGCGTATGTCGTGCCGTCTGCGGCCAGGTCGCCGTTCACCCTGCGTACGCCCCCTGAATCGTGGTTGCTTCGGACTGGATGCGCGCCTTCATGCGCATCACCGCGCGCGGCGCGTTCACTCCGGCGGCGGCGACGACGCGGCCCTCGCGGAAGTAGGTCACGAACGGGTACCCGTCCGCGCCGATCCGCTCGACGCTGACCTCGTCGTGCCCGCGCGCGTGGCCGACCATCTGGTACTTCAGGCCGTACTGGTCCGACCAGAAGTACGGCACCTCCGCGAACGGCGCGGGCTCGCGGCCCTCCAGCCCGGCCCACCAGCTCTCGACGGCGTGCCGCGCCTGCGCCGACGCGTTGCTCCAGTGCTCGACCCGCATCCGCCGCCCGAACACGGGGTGCCTCCAGTTGGCGATGTCCCCGGCCGCGAAGACGTTCGGCCGCGCGGTCCGCAGGGCCTCGTCGCAGCCGAGGCCGTCGGAGACGTCGAGCCCGGAGCCGTGCAGCCATTCGCAGGCCGTGACCGCGCCGAGCCCGAGCACGACCAGGTCGGCGCAGGTCTGCCCGCCGTCGTCGAAGGTCAGGACGACCGGGCCGTCCGGCTCGGTCGCCGACAGGCCGGTGACGGTCGTCAGCAGCCGGGTCGTCACGCCGTTGGCGTGGTGCCGGTCCAGGCAGAACCGTCCCAGGTCCTCGCCGAACACCGTGTCCATGGGCAGCCGCCCCTGCACGACCAGCTCGACCGGCAGCCCGCAGGACCGCAGCGACGCGGCGATCTCGTTGCCGACGAGACCGGCGCCGACGACCACCGTCCGGGGCCGGCCGGGCAGCCGCTCCTTGATCCGTTCGGCGTCGGCGAGCGTGCGCAGGCAGTGGACGTTGGGCAGCCCGGCGAACGCCTCCGGCAGGCGGGCGCGCGTCCCCGTGCAGACGAACAGGGCGTCGAAGGGGATCCACTCGCCGTCGGAGGGTTCTGCCGGAGCCTCGTGCGTGGGCGTGACCAGCACCCGGTCGTCGTCGGGGTCCAGCCGCGCGCACACCGCGTGGTCCACGACGCGCAGCCGCAGGCCGTGCGTGTCGAGGCCGGGCAGCCGGATGTCGTCGCGGGTGACCTTGCCCTGGATGAGTTCCTTGGACAGGGCGGGCCGGGAGTAGGGAGCGGTGCCCTCGGGCCCGCGTACCCAGACGACGTCGCCGGCGAAGCCATGCCGGGCGAGTTCGGCGACCACCCTGTGGCCGGCGAGGGACCCGCCGGCCACGACGACGGTCTGCGAGGTGGTGGCGACCACGGCCGCTATTCCTCCAGGCTCAGCGCGAGGACCGGGCAGGAGGTGATCGACTGCCGGACCTGGGCCTGGATGACCGGGTCGTCGGGGATCTCGTCGACGATGTGGAGGTTCAGGTCGTCGTCGACGTCGAAGACGTCGGGGGCGATGCCCATGCACACGCCGTTTCCGTCGCACAGGGTGCGGTCGACAGTGACTTTCATGTGGATCTCCTTGAGGGCGGGAAGATGTCGCGTTCAGTTGGCCGCCGCGGGCTCGGTCACGCCGTCGACCAGGTTCACGTAGTCCTTGTAGCGCTTGAGCAGCCACCGGTTGAACTGGAGAAGCGACTCCTCCTGGAAGGAGTAGCGGCCGGGACGGCGGAAGCGGGAGCGCATGCCCTTCTGGAGCGACAGATCGGAGCTGGCGTCCTGCTGGTGGAACAGGACCAGGCCGTCCTGGGCGATCTTGTAGAGCTGCTCGAAGCGGGGGTGCCGGGTGGACTCCTCGGGGTACAGGTGACCGATGCGCAGGTTCATGTGGTCCGGCCCCGCGGGCAAGACGAGGTAGTAGAACAGACCCTCGGGAACCGCCCCGAATCCCAGGTTCGGGGGGACCGAGGCGAAGATGACCTGGTTGCGCTCCTTCTCGCCGAGCGTCGGGATGATCGGGAGCAGGGCCTTGGTGGTCGCGTTGAAGCCGGCGTCCGGGTGGTAGAAGCCGGTCGGGTGGTAGACCGCGCCCTCGTCGGGGTCGAGGTCCACGAAGCTGGTGAGCCTGACGTGCGCGAAGTCGTGCAGCATGCCGTGGAGGTAGGCGCTGTGGTAGGGCTCGATGCCGTTTTCGAGCTGCGCCTTCCAGTTCCAGTTGTTGCCGCGCAGCTCCGCGACGGGCATGCTCACCATCTCGTCGATGTGGTAGTTCTCCAGCTCCTTGGTGAGCTTGGTGAGCGTGGGCGCGAGCGGCTTCGCGTTCGGGTCGAGATTGGTGAAGACGAAGCCGTTCCAGATCTCGACCCGGTGCGAGGGCAGGTACGCCTCCGCCTTCAGGTTCTTCAGGCCGACGGTGTCGTTCATGGACGGCGCCGCGATGAGGGAGCCGTCCAGCCCGTACGTCCAGGCGTGGAAGGGGCAGCGGAAGAGCCTGCCGGTGTTCCCCGACCCCTCGCACACCAGGTGGGCCCGGTGTGCGCAGACCGGGGTGAGGACCCGAATCTCCATGTCCTTGCCGCGGACCATCATCAGGGGCTCGTCGCCCATGTCGATGCGCACGAAGTCACCCGGCTTCGGGATCTCGTCGACGCGGCCGAGGCACAGCCACTGGCGCATGAAGATCGCCTCTTGCTCGAAGGCGTAGAACTCCGGATCGACGTAGCACTCGCGAGGGAGGTTCCAGCCGGTGGCCATGTCCCGGGAGCCCTCTTCGATGACCTTGAGGATGCGCCGGATGTTCTCGGAGACGGGTGCAAGACCCATGGTTCGGATGCTCCTTACGTGTGATGTGTCGCGGCGGGCGCGAATCAGGCCGTGCCGTCCGCCGCCGTGGCGGCGGTCCCGGGCGCCTCGGCGGCCCCGGGGGCCTCGGGGGCCTGTGGAACGGGCGTGCCCGCTCGGACCAGCAGGTGGTTGAAGAGCAGGTTGAGCAGGAAGGCCGCCAGCACCGTGACCGTGACGGCGCTGCCGAGGATGAACTGCGTGTCCTGGTTGAAGTTCTGGTAGATACCCGGCACCGCCACCGGCAGCATCCCCAGGCCGAGGGAGACGGCGACGATGAGCAGGTTCTGGTTCCCGGTGAAGTCGACTCTCTGCAGCATCTGGATGCCGACGGCCCCCGTCATGGCGAACATGACCAGGCCGGCGCCGCCGATGACGGGTCCCGGCAGGCTGGCGACGACCTCGCCGAGCTTGGGGATGGCACCCATGATCATCAGCAGCACGCCGGTGACGGTGATGACGTACCGGCTGCTGACCTTCGTCAGGCTGATCAGTCCCACGTTCTGGCCGAACGTGGAGTCGGGCACCGAGTTCATGAACCCGGCCAGTACGGCGGACAGGCCGTCGGTGGCCAGTCCCCGGGCCATGTCCTTGTCGGTGACGCGCTTGCCGACCGCGTCGCCGATGGCCAGCACGCACGCGGTCATCTCGCAGAAGACCACCACCATGGCGACGCACATCGCGAGGATCGGCACGAGCCGGAACTCCGGCGCGCCGAAGTGCAGCGGCGTCGAGAAGCCGAACCACTTGGCGCCGGCCACGGAGGAGAAGTCGGTGATGCCCATGATCGCCGCGATCACCGTGCCGATCGCCAGGCCGAACAGCACCGAGATGTTCCGGAGGAACCCGGTGAACAGGCGGTTGGCCAGCACGATGATCACGACGACGGCGAAGGCCAGGAGGATGTACCGCACGCTCGCGTAGTCCGGCGACTGCGGGTCGGACCCGGTGATCAGGTCGGCGCTGACCTTGACCAGCGAGAGCCCGATGATCGTGATCACGCAGCCCGTGACCAGCGTCGGGAAGAACCGCAGCACCTTGGAGAACGGCCGGGCGATCAGTATTCCGAAGACGCCTGCCGCGATCATCGAGCCGTACATGGTCGGCATGCCGTACTCGGAGCCGACGAGCATCATCGGGGTGAGGAAGGTGAAGGAGGCTCCCGCGACCACCGGCATGCGGATGCCGAAGAAGCGGGTGAGGCCGACGCTCTGGATGACGGTGGCGATGCCCGCCACGAGCAGATCGGCATTGACGATCAGTGCGATGGTGTGCGTCTCAAGTTTGAGCACCGTGCCGAGCACGAGCGGAACCGCGACGCAGCCCGCATACATGATCAACATGTGCTGCAGGCCGAAGAAGAAGAGTCGGGGCGCAGGAAGGACTTCGTCCACCGGATGGCGGTCGGAAGCCGTTGATTTGGGTGCACGGGTGGAAGGTGACACGGCGGTCTCCTGGCACTGAGTGAACGCCCCCTGGTCCCTCCGCCGGCGTTGACGAGCCAAGGTTCGGAGCTATGGGCAGGCGTGCGACGCCCCTGGGCGAGCAGGGTCGTCTGAGATCCGACGGAGCCGGTTTCCCCCATCGGGAACGGTCACGGTGGGTATCCGGTGCGCCGGTACCAGGAGGGTAAGGCGGCCCAAAAGGGGTGTCAATGACCAGTTTTCACTTGTTTTCAGTCGCAGAGGGTGCTTAGGATCCTGTATACAGTATCCTCAATGACCCCCTCTGAGCGGAGGCATCGTGCGGCCGACCGCCCGGCGAATAGGCATGATCACCCCGTCGTCCAACACCGTCGTCGAACCGATGACCGGCGCGCTGCTCGCCGGCCGGGACGACGTCTCGGTCCACTTCACCCGACTGCGGGTCACGAGCATCAGCCTCGACGCCGCCGACACCCGTCAGTTCGCCCCCGAATCGTTCGTCGACGCGGCCCGCCTCCTCGGCGACGCGCGTGTCGACGTCGTCGCCTGGAACGGCACCTCCGGCTCCTGGCTCGGCCCGGGCGGGGACGAGCGGCTGTGCCGCGAGATGGAACAAGCCGCCGGCGCCCCCGCCACGACCTCGACGCTGGCCGTCCTCGCCGCCCTGCGCGCCTTGGCGGCCCGGCGCACCGGTCTGCTCACGCCGTACACGCGGGACGTCGGCGACGCCATCGCCGCGCACTACGCCGATCACGGCTTCCCCGTGCACGCGGCCCGCCACTTCGGCCGCACCACCAACTACGACTTCGCCCTGCTCGGGGACGCCGAGCTGGACGAGGCCTTCGACGCGCTCGTCACGGCGGGCTGCGACGCGGTCGCCGTGGTATGCACCAACCTGCGCGCCGCACACCTGGCCGCCCGGTGGGAACACCGCAGTGGCGTCCCGGTCATCGACAGCGTCGCCGCGACGCTGTGGCAGGCCCTCGCCCTGGCCGGGGACGCGAGACCGATCACCGGGTACGGGCGCTTACTGGCCCACCCGCCCGCAGTCCAGACGCAGAGATGAGGAAGACCATGGCCAAGGACATCAAGATCCTTATCGGAGTCGACGTCGACGCGGTCGCCGGCTGGCTCGGCTCGTACGGCGGCGAGGACTCGCCCAACGACATCCAGCGCGGGGTGTTCGCCGGCGAGGTGGGCACCCCCCGGCTGCTCCAGCTCTTCGAGCGGTACGGCCTGCGCACGACCTGGTTCATCCCGGGCCACTCCATCGAGACCTTCCCCGAGCAGATGGCGGCCGTCGCCGAGGCGGGGCACGAGATCGGAGCGCACGGCTACTCGCACGAGAACCCCATCGACATGTCACCGGAGCAGGAGCGGGACGTGCTCGGCCGCTGCGTCGAGCTCATCCAGGGCCTGTGGGGGCGTCCGCCGCGCGGCTACGTGGCGCCGTGGTGGGAGATGAGCCGCCACACCGCGGCCCTGCTGAAGGAGTTCGGCTTCTCCTACGACCACTCGCAGAACTACAACGACTTCCATCCCTTCTACGCCCGCGTCGGCGACGAGTGGACGAAGATCGACTACAGCCGCCGGGCCGAGGACTGGATGAAGCCCCTCACCCACGGCGCCGAGGTCGACCTCGTGGAGTTCTGCGGCAACTGGTACGTCGACGACCTGCCGCCGATGATGTTCGTCAAGAAGTCCCCCAACAGCCACGGCTTCGTCAGCCCGCACGATGTGGAACGGCTGTGGCGCGACCAGTTCGAGTGGGTCTACCGCGAGTTCGACTACGCGGTCTTCCCCATGACCCTGCACCCCGACGTGTCCGGCCGGCCGCAGGTCCTGCTGATGCTCGAGCGGCTCTTCGACAGCTGGCTCGGCCTGCCCGGCGTCGAGTTCACCACGTTCGACGCGGCGGCCGACGACTTCCGGCGGCGTTATCCTTTCGACGGCGCCGAGCGGCCCGCGCCGGTCGGCACCGGTCCGGGACCGAGGCGGAAGACCGGGGAGACGGCCCTGTGAGCAGGCAGGCGGACGCGCCGGGTGCGTTCGACATCGACGCCGACTACAAGCCGCTCCGGGACCGCGTACGCGACGAGCTGCGCCAGCGCATCATCGACGACGTCTACCCCGCGGGAACGCGACTGGTCGAGACCGAGATCGCCGCCCAGCTCGGGGTCTCCCGGCTGCCGGTGCGGGAGGCGATCCGGGCCCTGGAGAGCGAGGGCTTCGTCAAGACGGTCCCCCGGCGGGGCGCGGTCGTCGTGGAGCTGTCGGAGCAGGACGTCGAGGAGCTGTTCGACGTGCGCGAGTCGCTGGAGGTCCTGGCCAGCCGGCAGGCCGCGACGCGGGCCACCAAGGCCGAGCTGCGCCGCGTCCGGAGCATCCTGACCCGGGCGCGCAAGGCGCTCGACGCCGGAGACCGCATCGCCCTCGGCAAGGCCAACGAGGCCTTCCACGACGAGATACTCAAGCTGTCCCACAACACCCTGCTGCAGTCCCTGCTGGAGCCCCTGCAGGGGCGCCTGCACTGGCTGCTGCGGCAGACGGGCGACCCATACGACCTGTTCGAGGAGCATTCGGCGTGGTTCGAGGCGATCGCCTCGGGCTCGGCCGACCTCGCCGCCGAACGCGCCCGCGAGCACGCCCGGCTGAACCGGGAGATCGTGCGCAAGCTCCTGGCCGAACGGCAGCGCCAGACGCCTTCGGCGTAACACCACGACCCGGACGCGACCGCCCGGCGCGAGCACACCGCCCCCCATCCGGGTCGCTCCCCGTTCATCGCGCGGCCACGTCGTCGCCGCGCCTTCCTCCCCCTCCCGCTCAGGAGTACCACCATGTCCAATGCCACCCCGCCGTCCGGCGCCACCCTGCCGTCCGGCGCCACCCTGCCGTCCGGCGCCACCCCGCCGTCCGGCGCCGCCCCGGCGTCCGACCCCACGCAGGCGACCCTCGACGCCCTGAACGGCACCGAGGTCCGTCTGCGCCGCGTCTGCAAGGCGCGGGACGCCACCGACCGGGTCGGGCCCCGGCGTTTCCTGCACGCCGGGCCGCCGATCGACCTGGCCGACGTCACCGGGCCCATGCGCGGCGCGATCATCGCGGGCCTGCTGCTGGAGAAGGAGGCCGCGACCGTCGCCGAGGCCGAGGCGATCATCGACGCCGGCGAGGTGACCATCAGCCCCTGTCACGACGCCAACGCCGTCGGGGCGATGGCCGGGGTCGTCACGCCGAGCACGCCCGTCGTGGTCGCCGAGGCCACGGGCGGCATCACGACGTTCTCCCCCCTGAACGAGGGGATCGGCGGCGCGATGCGCTACGGGTCGTACGACGAGGGGACGCTCTCGCGGCTGCGGTGGCTCGGCGACGTGCTCGCCCCCGCCCTCGACGAGGCCGTGCGGCGCAGCGACCCCCTCGACCTGATCGCCCTGGTGGCCGAGGGGCTGCGACGCGGCGACGACTGCCACAACCGGCTGGTCGCGACCAGCGCGGCCCTGCTCGCGGCGCTCACCCCCGGCCTGCTGCGCGCCCCCCTGGACCGTACGGACGCCGCGGACGTCGTCGCGTTCATCTCGGGCAACGGGCACTTCGCGCTGCCCTTCGCGATCTCGGCGGCCAAGGCGGTGACGGTCGCCGCCGGGGGGATCCCGGGCAGTCCGATCGTGACGGCCATGGCGAGCAACGGGCGGGAGTTCGGCATCCGCGTCAGC
This sequence comes from Microbispora hainanensis, assembly GCF_036186745.1. Classification (NCBI taxonomy): domain Bacteria; kingdom Bacillati; phylum Actinomycetota; class Actinomycetes; order Streptosporangiales; family Streptosporangiaceae; genus Microbispora; species Microbispora hainanensis. The sequence goes on from NZ_CP108086.1 coordinate 1,195,276, forward strand.
GGGCTCGGCGACCGCTGGTTCACCGTGCCCGCGCCGATCGGCGACCCGGTTCTGCTGGACGGGGCGACCATCGACGACGTCAACCCGACCATGGGCGACTCGATGATCGCCGAGACGGCCGGCTTCGGCGCGTTCGCGATGACCGCCGCGCCGGCGATCATGTCCTTCGTCGGCGGCGACATGGCCCGCGCCATGGAGATCACCCGGAGCATGCGGACCGTCTGCGCCGGCACGAGCCGGCGTTTCCTCATCCCCGGTGAGGACTTCCGGGGGACGCCGCTCGGCATCGACGTGCACCGGGTGCGCGCGACCGGCGTCGAACCCGTCATCAACAACGGCCTCGCGCACCGGGAGCCCGGACGCGGCCGGGTCGGAGCCGGGATCACTCCCATCCCGGTGGAGCCCTTCGCGGCGGCGAGCCGGGCGCTGGAGGAGGCCGGCTTCGCGCCGTCCGGCGTGGCCGGGGAACCGGAGACGCGCGCGTGAGCGGCATGAGCATCCCCTCCTTCAGCCCCGCGGACCTCGCCGCCGTCGCCGCCAGATGGAGGCTCGACCCCGGCCTGGTGGCACGGCTCGGCCCGGCCGTCGACCGCATGCGCGAGGTCTACCTGCGGGTCCGCGATCTGGCGACCGAGGGACAGCCCCCCGAGCCGCCGCCCGTCCCCGTCACCCGGGTCTCCCGGGGGCCCGGCAACCCGTACGGCGCCTGGCTCTACACCGTGGACGAACCCGGACCTCCGGGGAGCGGACCGCTCGCCGGGCGGACGGTGACCGTCAAGGAGTCGATCGCGGTGCGCGGGGTGCCGATGACGCTGGGCAGCCGCCTCATGGCCGGTTTCGTGCCCGCGTCCGACTCGGTGGTGGTCGGCAGGGCGCGGGCGGCCGGGGCGGTGATCCTCGGCACGTCCGTCTGCGAGGACCTGTGCTACTCCGGGTCGAGCTTCACCAGCGCGCACGGACCCGTCGGGAACCCCTGGGACCCGCGCCGCTCCGCCGGCGGCTCCTCCAGCGGCGCCGCCGTCCTGGTGGCGACCGGGCAGGCCGACTACGGCATCGGCACCGATCACGGCGGCTCGGTCCGCAACCCCGCCGCCTGGTCCGGCGTGTTCGGCCTCAAGCCCACCTACGGCGTGATCGACTACGACGGCGCCATGCCGACCGAGCGCACGCTGGACCACATCGGCGTGCTCACCCGGACCGCCGCCGACCTGATCCCCTTCCTCGAGGCGACCGCGACGCCGCGCCCGGACGGGGACGGCGAGCCGTACGCCGCTGGGTACGCCCGGGAGGTTGCCGGGCTGCGCGCCGGGCTGCTCGCCGAGGGATTCGGGTGGCCGGGCCGATCCGATCCCCGGGTCGACGGCCTGGTGCGGGAGTCCGGCCTGGCGCTGGAACGGCTCGGACTGACCGTGTCCGAGGTGTCGGTGCCGCTGCACCGGTTCGGGCGGGACATCCACCTGCCCATCTCCATCGAGGGCGGTCTCACCACGGTCTTCGAGTCCCGTCTCCAGGGCAACAACCACTTCGGGCCTTACCACCCGAACTTCGGGGAGGCGTTCGGCGAGGCCCTGACCCGGCGCCCCGAGGACATCCCGGTCGGCGGGGTGCTGGCCCTCGTCGGAGCCACGCTGCTGCGGGACGCCACCCACGGCAAGGTCATGGCCTACGCGCAGCGCCTGCGGCGGCGGCTGCGCGAGCAGATCGACGACGCGCTGCGCGAGGTCGATCTCCTCGTCCTGCCGACCGTCCCGATGCCGCCGCATCTCCTCCCGGCCGACCCGCGCACGGCCGTGATCGACACCGAGATGCCCTTCGAGATGCACGACAACAACTGCGTGTTCAACCTGACCGGGCACCCGGCGCTCAGCGTCCCCTGCGGGTTCGTGGACGGGCTGCCGGTCGGCATGCTCCTCGTCGGGCGTCCCGGCGCGGACGCGCGCCTGGTCCGCGTGGCCGCCGAGTTCGAAGAGCACGTCTTCCGCTGCCCACCGCCCCCGGCGCGGCACGAGACCGCGGGCGACGACCTCACCACCACAAGGAGCCGATGATGACCGAGCAGGCGCTGAACGTCTTCGGCGAGCCGCTGGAGCCCTGCGGCTTCGACCCGATCACCGGATACCGGCGCGACGGCTACTGCTACACCGGACCCGACAACCCCAAGGGGCACACGGTCTGCGCGATCGTGGACGAGCGCTTCATCGCGTTCCAGGCGACGGTCGACAACGACATCGCGACGCCGCGGCCGGACCTAGCCTTCCCCGGGCTCAAGCCGGGCGACCACTGGTGTGTCATCGCCTCCAAGTGGTACGAGGCGTACCTGGCCGGCTGCGCCTGCCCGGTGAACCTCGCCGCGACCAACATCCGGGCCCTGGAGGTGGTCCCCCGCGAGGCGCTGATGGAGTACGGGGTGGACCCGCGTCCCGGCCGGGACGACGGCCGGGACGCCGAGCGGTGAGCCGCTGGGGCGCCCTGCGTGCCTACACCTCCCTGCCCGCCGCCACCGGTCGCCGGTTCCTGGTGGTGACGCTGGTCGGCCGCATACCCGCGACCATGGGACAGCTCGGCGCGCTGCTGCTGGTCGGCGGGGCGACGCAGTCGCTCACGCTCGGCGGCGCCACGGCCGCGGCCTTCGCCGTGGGGCAGGCGGCGGGCGGTCCCGTCGTCGGGCGGGCCGCGGACCGGTACGGGCACCGGCCCGCCGGACTGGCCGCGGCCCTGTCGCACACGGCGGCCCTCGTGCTGCTGGTGGTGTGCGTCGGGGCGGGCGCTCCCGCGTGGGCGTCGCTGACGTCCTCGGCGATCGCAGGGTTCTCGGTGCCGCAGGTGGGCCCGCTGTCCCGGGCCCGCTGGACGGCGCTGGCCCACCGCGGCCGGCTGTCGGCCGACCGCCTTCCCACCGCGATGAGCTTCGAGGGGACCGGCGACGAGATCGCGTTCGTCCTCGGCCCGGCGCTGGTGGGCGTGATCGCGACGGCGGCCTCGCCCCGGACGGCCGTGCTCGTGGCGGCCGGGCTCACGGTCACGACGTGCGTGGCGTTCGCCCTGCACGGCACGGCCACCCTGGTCGGCGGGGGCCGCGGAGGGAGCGCGGCCGCCGGGGCCCGGGTGCCGCCGGTCCCCGTGCTCCTGCTCGCCGTGGCGCTGACCGGGCTCGGCTGCTACTTCGGCTCGACCCAGGCCGGGGTCGCCTGGCGGGCGGAGGCCGCCGGCGCCGGCGGCGCGGCCGGGCTGATCTACGCGGTCCTCGGGCTGAGCAGCGCCCTCGCCGGGGTGCTCGTCCCGATGCTGCCCGCGTCCCTGTCGCTCGTCCGCCGGCTCTGGGCCGGTTTCGTCCTCCTGGGCGTCCTCAGCCTGCCCCTCGCGATCATCGGGGGTTCGAACGCCGGCGATCTGTGGGTGCTGGCCCTGCTGATCGCGTTCCCCGGCGTCACCATCGCGCCGATCCTCGTCACCGCGTACACGCTGGCCGAGATGGCGGTGCCGGTGGAGCGGATCTCCTGGGTCATGACCCTGCTCACCTCCTCCGTCGTCGTCGGCTATGCGATCGGCGCGCTGGTGTCGGGCTCCCTCGCCGACCGGTACGGCCCGGCGGCGCCTTTCCTGATCGCGCTCGCCGCGTCCGGCGTCGGCGCCGCGGCCGGCACGCTCGGGCGGCGTCGTCTGGCGGCGCTCCGCCCCGGCACGGCCGCCGCCGGCGGGGCGCACGCGCGCTGAGGGCCCCGCCCGCCACCCTCCCGAGTCCGCGGATCGCCGTCCGCTCACCGGGCGGCGGCCGCGCCTGGCCACGATGGTGGGCGGCGCTCCGGCGGATCTATACTTGGCGGCGTGATTCGCACGCTGTGTCAGGGCTGGTGGCGCTCCACGTAGGAGCGGCCATCTCACACGCGTACGACCGGGCCGTTCGGATGGACGGCCCTTTTTCGTGCTCCCTGGACGAGGGGTCGCCGTCGGGACGGCGGACCACCTGCCAAGGGAGAGACCATGACCACGATCATCGACGCCGCCCCGGACGACGACGAGCTCGGCGTGCCGGCCGCCCGGCGCCGCAGCGCCGAGCTGGAAAGACAGATCCACGAACGGCCGGGACGGTTCCGCGTGCTGACCGGTGACCGCCCGACCGGCCGGCTGCACCTGGGGCACTACTTCGGCACCCTGCACAACCGCGTCCGCCTCCAGAACCTGGGCGTGGACGTGATGGTGCTCGTCGCCGACTATCAGGTCCTGACCGACCGCGACGTCGCCGACCGGCTGGCCGAGCACGTGGAGGACCTCGTGCTCGACTACCTGGCCGTGGGCATCGACCCGGGCCGGGCCACGATCTTCACGCACAGCGCGGTCCCCGCCCTGAACCAGCTTCTGCTGCCGTTCCTCAGCCTGGTGTCGGTCGCGGAGCTGGGCCGCAACCCCACGGTCAAGGACGAGATCGCGCACTCGCGCCAGTCGGCGGTCAGCGGGCTGATGTTCACCTATCCGGTGCACCAGGCCGCCGACATCCTGTTCTGCAAGGCCGGTCTCGTGCCCGTCGGCCAGGACCAGCTTCCCCATCTGGAGGTCGCCCGCACGATCGCGCGCCGCTTCAACAGCCGCTATGGTCCGGTGTTCCCCGAGCCGGAGGCGCTGCTGTCCGCCGCTCCGCTGCTGCTCGGCACCGACGGCGGCAAGATGAGCAAGAGCCGGGGCAACGCCATCGCCCTGGCCGCGACCGCCGACGAGACCGCCCGGATGATCCGCGGCGCCAAGACCGACGCGGACCGCCGCATCACGTACGACCCGGTGGCCCGGCCCGAGGTCTCCAGCCTGGTGCTCCTGGCCGCGCTGTGCCTGGAGCGCGACCCGCACGAGGTGGCCGGGGAGATCGGCGGCCGGGGAGCGGCCGCGTTGAAGGCCGTCGTCACCGACGCGGTCAACGACTACTTCGCGCCGATCCGGGCGCGGCGCGCCGAGCTGGCCCGGGACCGCGCCCACGTCCGCCGGGTGCTGCGCGACGGCAACGAATGGGCGAACGCCATCGCCGACGACACCCTGAAGGAGGTGCGGGAGGCGATGAAGGCTCTCTACTGAAGGGAAAACCCGCCGCCTGAGGGACGCGTCGCCCACGGGCACGCGTTACTCAAGGGCACGTGTCGCGTGAAGGGGCGTGCGCGGGCTCCCGGACGGCCGGTCGGCCGGTCCGGGAGCCCGCACCGCTCAGCTGTCGCCTTCGAAGAGGCTGGTGACGGAGCCGTCGGTGAAGACCTCGGTGATGGCCCGGGCGAGCAGCGGGGCGATCGACAGGACCGTGAGGCTGTCGAACCTCTTCTCCTCCGGGATGGGCAGCGTGTTGGTCACGACCACCTCGGAGATGCGGGAGTTCTTGAGCCGGTCGACTGCCGGGTCGGAGAAGATCGCGTGCGTGGCGGCCACGATGACGTCGGTCGCGCCGTGCTCATACAGGGCGTCGGCCGCCTTGCAGATCGAGCCGCCCGTGTCGATCATGTCGTCGATCAGCACGCAGGTCCGGCCGCGCACCTTGCCGACCACCTCGTGCACCTTCACCTGGTTGGCCACGTCGAGGTCGCGCCGCTTGTGGATGAACGCCACCGGCGTGCCCAGCGTGTCGGACCAGCGCTCCGCCAGCCGTACGCGGCCGGTGTCGGGCGAGACGATCGTGGTCGTCGCCGGGTCGACCTTGCCGCGCAGGTAGTTGATCAGGACCGGCAGGGCGAACAGGTGGTCCACCGGGCCGTCGAAGAAGCCCTGGATCTGGGAGGTGTGCAGGTCGATGGACATCATGCGGTCGGCGCCGGCCTGCTTGAACAGGTCGGCCATCAGCCTGGCGGTGATCGGCTCGCGCCCGCGGCCCTTCTTGTCCTGGCGGCTGTAGCCGTAGAACGGCATGATCACGGTGATCCGCTTGGCGGAGGCCCGCTTGAGGGCGTCCACCATGATCAGCTGCTCCATGATCCACTGGTTGATCGGCGCCGTGTGGCTCTGCATGACGAAGGCGTCGCAGCCGCGCACGGACTCCAGGTAGCGCACGTAGATCTCGCCGTTGGCGAAGTCACGCAGCGCCGTCGGCGTGACCTCGACGCCGAGGGCCTGCGCCACCTCCTCGGCCAGCTCGGGGTGGGACCGGCCGGAGAAGAACATCAGGTTCCGCTCGCCGGTCGTCTTCTTGCCGCTCATGCCGCGCTCCTCGCGTGTCGAGCCTGTTCGCCGTACCGGGCATGGTGCTGGGGCCGGGCCGCGCGTAACGCCGTCCCCCCGTCTCGCCCGGGGGCCGCGAACCCCTTCGCCCGGTCGATGTGGTCGGTCACGGTGTCCTCCTGGCCTGGCCCTTCGGCGCTACGCGGCCGAAACCGCGCCTCGTACCCTTTTCCTGTCCCCGTACGGCCCGCGGAGTGGCGGGCCGCAGGTGGTCCTTTATCGACGGCGCAGTTCACCGGCTCTAGTCACCGGCGGGGTCTCTGCCGTTCGCCGCGGCCACGTCGCCGGCTTCGGTCGCCCGCCGGGCCGCCTCCGCGGACCGGGTGCCGGCGCGGCGGCGCTCCACCCAGCCCTCGATGTTGCGCTGCTTGCCCCGGGCGACCGCCATCGCCCCCGGCGGCACGTCCGACGTGATCACCGATCCGGCGGCCGTGTAGGCGCCGTCCCCGATCGTGACCGGGGCGACGAGCATGTTGTCGCTGCCCACACGCACGTGATCGCCCACGACCGTGTGGTGCTTGGCGACGCCGTCGTAGTTGACGAAGACGCAGGCGGCGCCGATGTTCGAGCCGACCCCGATCGTCGCGTCGCCGACGTACGTGAGGTGGGGGACCTTGGAGCCCTCGCCGATCCGCGCGTTCTTGGTCTCGACGAACGCGCCGATCTTGCCCTTGGCGCCGAGCACGGTGCCGGGGCGCAGGTAGGAGAAGGGGCCCACGACGGCGCCGGGGCCGATCTCCGCACCGTCGGAGACGGTGTTGCGTACGACGGCCTCCTCGCCGACGACCGTGTCGGTCAGTGTGGTGCCCGGCCCGACCTCGGCTCCCGCCCCGATCCTCGTGGCGCCCTTGAGCTGGGTGCCGGGGTGGATCACGGCGTCGGGCTCCATCTCGACCCCCGCGTCGATCCACGTGCTCGCCGGATCGACGACGGTCACGCCGGCGCGCATGTGCGCCTGGAGGATGCGGTCGTTGAGCACGCGCCGGACGAAGGCGAGCTGGACGCGGTCGTTGACACCCTCGACCTCGGCGTGGTCGGCGGCCACGTGCGCGCCCACCCGGTGGCCGTCCTCGCGGAGGATGGCCAGCACGTCGGTCAGATATTCCTCGCCCTGGGCGTTGGCGGCGCCGATCCGCCTCAGGCCGTCGGCCAGCAACGCGCCGTCGAAGGCGTACACGCCGGAGTTCATCTCGGCGATCGCGCGCTGCTCGGGGGTCGCGTCCTTCTCCTCGACGATCTCCAGCACCGCGCCGCTCTCGTCGCGCACGATCCGGCCGTAGCCGGTCGGGTCGGGGACGACGGCGGTCAGCACCGTGACGGCGTTGCCGTCGGCGGCGTGCCGTTCCAGCAGGGCAGTCAGGGTCTCGGTGCGCAGCAGGGGCGTGTCACCGTACGTCACCAGGACGGTGCCGTCGAACGGGCCCTCGGCTTCGAGCGCGGTGCGCACGGCGTGGCCGGTGCCGTTCTGCTTCTCCTGGACGACCGTGCGGGCGTCGGCGGCGGTCGTCGCGAGATGGGCGCCGACCTGCTCACGCGCATGCCCGATGACCACGATCAGCCGCTCGGGCGACAGGCCGCGCGCAGCGGCCAGCATGTGGTCGACCAGCGCTCGGCCACAGACCTCGTGGAGGACTTTTGGGGTTTTCGACTTCATCCGGGTGCCCTCGCCGGCGGCGAGGACGATCACGGCTGCCGGGCGCGGCACACTCACGGATTGAGGCTCCCTCGGCGTCGCGGCTCACTACGGATCGTGACTGTATGGATTGAGGGCGGCTTCCCACGCGTCCAATACCCAGGAACCGCACGGTCACCCGCTCGACAAGGTGAGCTTACCTGCCGTACCCCAGGAGGGAACCAGCCCCCCTGGGGCTCCGACAGCCGGACGAAACAGGCTCCCGGGGGAGGATTCGAACCTCCGTTGACAGAACCAAAATCTGTAGTCTTGCCCCTAGACGACCCGGGATGGGCGCGAAGTGCCGTTTTGTCGGATCCCGGCGCCCGCCGGAATCCGACACTCAGGATACAGAGCAGTCCCCCCGGCGCGCTCCCCCAAAATCCAGCGCGAGGAAAACCCCGGCCGAGGCCGCGGAACCCCCGGGCATCCAGCGACAAGCAGGCCGCACTCAGGTGCGGCCAGGCCGATCGGGGGTCACGCCTCCCGCCCCGCCAGGTCCGGGCGCGGGCCATGCCACGCCCCTCGATCGGACCGGCCGCATACCTAGAACGCGCTCTCGATCGGCTTGGCGACCTGCTCCTCGACGGTCCGCCTCGCCGCCGCGGCCCGGCAGCGGCACCGCGTCGCCCCGTCCGGCAGGACCGCGCATGATGCCGAGCACGACGGCCGGGGATGTTATCGAGAGGGCATAGCGGGCAGATCGCCGTGGACGCCGCGGCATCGGCGACGCGGCCGGATGTGAGCACGAGGCACTACCAGATGGCCGACCGTTGACGCAAGACGTGGATTCGCCACCAGTTGCGGCCCGGAGCGTCACCTTCCACACATTCGCTCTTAGGGATTCCTAACTTACGATGGCGTAGGTTACGGTTCCGTAGCCAGACATTCTTCCCCATCTCGTGAGGTAGCCCATGACCGTCCTGACCGAACGTCCCTCACCACAGCCGAAGCCGGAGTTCGAGCCGGAAGGCAAGAGCAAAGCCGATCTGGTCGTCTTCGGACTCGTCGTCGGCCTTCCGATCCTCGCGGTCATCGCCGCCGTGCCGTTCGCCTGGGGATGGGGCCTGGGCTGGACCGATGTCGCGATCGCCGCCGCCTTCTACATCGTGTCCGGCTTGGGGGTCACGGTCGGGTTCCACCGCTATTTCACCCACGGCTCGTTCAAGGCCAACCGGCCTTTGAAGATCGCGCTCGGGATCGCCGGCAGCCTGTCGCTTGAGATGTCGGTGGTGGACTGGGTAGCCGCCCACCGTAAGCACCACAAGTTCTCCGACAAGGAGGGCGACCCGCACTCGCCGTGGCGGTTCGGGCCCGGCTTCAAGTCGATGTGCAAGGGCCTGCTGTACGCGCACGTGGGCTGGCTCTTCGAGGTCGAGCGCGTCAACCGCGCCAAGTACGCCCCGGACCTGCTCAAGGACCCGGACATCATGAAGCTGCACCGGTGGTTCCCGACGTTGGCGATCACCTCCCTGCTGCTCCCGCCGGTCCTTGGCGGCCTCATCACCTGGTCGTGGCAGGGCGCGCTCACCGCGTTCTTCTGGGGCACGCTGATCCGGATCGGGCTGCTGCACCACGTGACCTGGTCGATCAACTCCATCTGCCACGTGTTCGGCGAGGAGGTGTTCGAGTCGCGCGACAAGTCCCGCAACGTGTGGTGGCTGGCCATCCCGTCGTTCGGCGAGTCGTGGCACAACCTGCACCACTCCGACCCCACCTGCGCCCGGCACGGCGCGCTGAAGGGCCAGATCGACCTCAGCGCGGGCCTGATCCGCTGGTTCGAGAAGGCCGGATGGGCCTACGACGTGCGCTGGCCGACCCCCGAGCGGCTGGCGGCGAAGCGCATTGCCTGACGACTCAGTCAGCGGTGACGGCAGGGCCGCTCCGCGTAACGCGGCGGCCCTGTCCCTCACACCGACGTCCCCCGCATCCGCACCCTCTTCTCCGGCGGCGCAGGCCACACCCGCCCTCCCGGCACCCGCCCGGCAGGCCCCTGCCCGTTCGACGTCGGCCCGTTCAACGTCGGCCCGTTCAACGTCGGCCCGTTCGGCATCTGCCCGTCAGGCACCGGCCCGTTCGGCATCGGCCGCCGCCGGCACTCGTACGGCCTCCGCCTCCGCGGTGGTCGTACCGGCGCGTCCGGCCACTTCCACCAAACAATCGCGAACCGGTCCGAACCGAGTTCGAGCCGCCGCACCCGCCATGATGGAACCCGTGAGCGAGTCCTCCCGATCCCGAAGACGCATGACCGGCGCGGAACGGCGCGAGCAGCTGATCCAGGTCGGCCGTGCCCTGTTCGCGGACAAGGGCTTCGACGGCACCTCGGTCGAGGAGATCGCGGCCAGCGCCAAGGTGTCCAAGCCCGTGGTGTACGAGCACTTCGGCGGCAAGGAGGGCATCTACGCCGTCGTCATCGACCGGGAGATGCAGCGCCTGCTCAGCCTGGTCACCCAGGCCCTGTCGGCCTCGCATGCCCGCATCAAGCTGGAGCGCGCCGCACTCGCCCTCCTCCAGTACATCGAGGAGAGCAGCGAGGGATTCCGCATCCTGGTCCGCGACTCCCACGCCGCCTCGGGCACGGGCACCTTCGCCAGCCTGATCAGCGACATCGCCAGCCAGGTGGAGGACGTGCTGGCGGACGAGTTCAAGGAGCGCGGCTACGACCCCAAGCTCGCGCCGATGTACGCCCAGATGCTCGTGGGGATGACCGCCCTCACCGGGCAGTGGTGGCTCGAAGTGCGCAAGCCGCGCCGCGAGGAGGTCGCCGCTCACCTGGTGAACCTGTCCTGGAACGGCCTGACCGGCCTCGACGCCAATCCCATGCTCACCGCCGCGACGCGCGGCCTGGTCCTGTCCCCCTCCGCGGAGACCCGTACGGCGAGACCCGCCGAGCGCGAGTCGAAGGAGCAGGAAAAGCTCCGCCGCGAGCAGGAGAAGGCACGCGAACGCGAACAGCGCGAACGCGCCAAGCAACTCGAACGCCAGCAGCGCGAGCTGGAGAAGGCCAAGGAACGCGAACAGCGCGAACGGGCCAAGGAACTCGAACGGCAATTGAAGGAGCAGGAAAAGCTCCGCCGCGAGCAGGAGAAAGCGCGCGAACGCGAACAGCGCGAACGCGCCAAGCAACTCGAACGCCGCCAGCGCGAGCTGGAGAAGGCCAAGGAACGCGAACAGCGCGAACGGGCCAAGGAACTCGAACGGCAGCAGCACGGCGAGAGCTGACCGCCCGCCGGCGGCTCGCCGGCGGGCGCCGCTACAGCGCGAAAAGCCGCTCAGCACGGTCCGGCGACCCGCTCAGGGTGATCCCGCAACCCGCTCGGGGGAGGTCCGGCGACCCGCTCAGGGTGATCCCGCAACCCGCTCGGGGGAGGTCCGGCGACCCGCTCAGGGTGATCTGCGATGCCGTGGGAGCGCGGCTCGCGGGCGGTCCCCGCCGACGAGAGAGGCACGCCGGCATCACGCGGGAGGCGGAGGGCGCGCGCGGGGAAGCGCGTGCGACGCACAGGCAGCGCGCGGGAGGCCCTGCCCTGGAAGCGCGAGAGCGCGCGGGAGGCCCTGCCCTGGAAGCGCGAGAGCGCGCGGGACGCACAGGAAGCGCGTGGGACGCACAGACAGCGCACGCGGGGAGCGCGCGGCGGTCGCCGGTGACGGGTGAAGCGTGGAGATCGGGAAGAGCGCGGTCTGACAGAGTGGCCTGACAGAGCGGTCTGACGCTTTCGTTGCGGTTCAGTTAACGTTCTGTTCAACGAGTTGGGGCATATTTCGTTATATGTCCGCCCAAAGCTCCCCCGCCCGCGAGCCGGAGGAGGCCGACCTCCCCGCGCAGACGCCGCTGCCCAACGATCGGTTCCTCAACCGTGAAGAGAGCTGGCTCCAGTTCAACGAACGCGTCCTGGAGCTGGCGGAGGACTCCTCGGTGCCGCTGCTCGAACGCGTCAGGTTCCTCGCCATCTTCGCGAGCAACCTGGACGAGTTCTTCCGCGTACGGGTGGCCGGGCTCAGACGGCGGATGGCCACCGGCCTGCTGCTGCGGACGACGGGCGGGCTGAAGCCGAGCGAGGCGCTGTCGCGGATAGCGACGGTCGCCGACGACCTGGCGCGCAGGCACGCGGCGGTCTTCCACGAGCTCATCTGCCCGGAGCTCGCCGAGCAGGGCATCGCGATCGTCCGCTGGGAAGACCTCGCACGGGACGAGCGGACGGCGCTGCGCAAGCTCTTCCGTGAGCGGATCCGGCCGGTCCTGACGCCGCTGGCCGTCGATCCCGCCCACCCGTTCCCGTACATCTCGGGTCTTTCGCTGAATCTGGCCGTGACCGTGCGGAACCCGGAGAACGGCCACACGGTGTTCGCGCGGGTGAAGGTCCCCTCGCAGCTCCCCCGGTTCGTGACCGCCTCGCCGAACCGGTTCGTCCCGCTTGAGGACGTGATCGCTGCCCACCTGGGCGAGCTGTTCAAGGGCATGCAGATCGTGCAGCACCATGTCTTCCGGGTGACCAGGAACGAGGACCTGGAGGTCGACGAGGACGTCACCGAGAACCTCATGAAGGCGCTGGAGCGGGAGCTGCTGCGCCGCCGGTTCGGGCCGCCCGTACGGCTGGAGGTCGAGGACACCATCACCCCGCAGGTGCTGGAACTGCTCGTGGACGAGCTCGGCGTGTCCGACAACGAGATCTACCGGCTGCCCGGGCCGCTCGACTTGACCGGGCTGCACGCCATCGCCGACCTCGACCGCCCGGAGCTGCACTACCGGCCGTTCGTCCCGGCGGAGGCGATCAGCGCCGAGGACGACCTGTTCACCGTGCTGCGCGAGCGCGACATCCTCGTCCATCACCCGTACGACTCGTTCGCGACCAGCGTGCAGCGGTTCGTGGAGGAGGCGGCGGCAGATCCGGACGTGCTGGCGATCAAGCAGACCCTCTATCGCACCAGCGGCGACTCGCCCATCGTGGACGCGCTGATCGACGCGGCCGAGGCGGGCAAGCAGGTCGTGGTCGTGGTGGAGATCAAGGCGAGGTTCGACGAGCACGCGAACATCTCCTGGGCGCGCAAGCTGGAGACGGCCGGGTGCCACGTGGTCTACGGCGTGCTCGGCCTCAAGACGCACTGCAAGCTGGCCATGGTCGTCCGCCAGGAGGCGGGCGGCGAGCTGCGGCGCTACTGCCACATCGGCACCGGCAACTACAACCCCAAGACGGCCCGGCAGTATGAGGACTTCGGCCTGCTGACGGCGGATCCGCAGGTGGGCGAGGACGTCACCGACCTGTTCATCCACCTGACCGGATACTCCCGCCAGTCGGAGTATCGCCGGCTGCTGGTCGCGCCCAACTCGCTGCGCCAGGGCCTGCTCGCCCGGATCGAGCAGGAGATCGCCCATCGCACCGCGGGCCGCCCGGCCCGGATCCGGATCAAGACGAACTCGATCGTGGACGAGCCGATCATCGACGCGTTGTATCGCGCCTCGCAGGCGGGGGTGCCGGTGGACCTGTGGGTCCGTGGCATCTGCACCCTGCGTCCCGGTGTGCCCGGCCTGTCGGAGAACATCCGCGTACGCAGCGTGCTCGGCCGTTTCCTCGAACACTCACGGATCTACGAGTTCGGCGGGGGGCGGCGGCCGGAGATCTGGATCGGCAGCGCCGACCTGATGCGCCGCAACCTCGACCGGCGGGTCGAGGCGCTGGTCAAGGTCGCCAGCCCGCAGCAGCGCCGGTATCTGTCCGATCTGCTCGACCTGGCGTTCCGCGACACCACCACGGCCTGGACGCTGCACTCCGACGGCAAGTGGCTGCGTCACCGGGGCGAGGTCGATCTCCAGCACCATCTGATCGCCGGACGGCGCTGGCGGACCGTGGACGACGTGGCGGACTGACGGATCGACGGCCGGGGGCGGGGTCGGTGACATGGCCATGGGCATGATCAGGGCGGCCGGGGCCGTCGTCTGGCGGGGTGACGAGGACGACCCGGAGGTCGCTCTCGTGCACCGCCCGGCGTACGGCGACTGGAGCCTCCCCAAGGGGAAGCTCAAGCGCGGCGAGCACGTGATCGCCGGGGCCCTGCGCGAGGTGCGGGAGGAGACCGGCCTGGAGGTCGTGCTCGGCCGTGCGCTGCCGCCCGTGCACTACATGCACGGCGACCGGCTCAAGCGGGTGGACTACTGGCTCGCCCATGCTCTCGACGACCGGGTCGCGGCCGACGGCGACGAGGTCGATGAGGTGGTGTGGCTGCCGATCGAGGAGGCGCAGCGGCGCCTGACCCACAGGTGGGACCGCGGCCTGCTGCGCGCCGCCGGTGCCGCTCCCCTGCCGACCACGCCGCTGATCCTCGTGCGGCACGCGCTGGCGGGCTCCCGGCAGGAGTGGAAGGGCGACGACGACCTGCGGCCACTGGACGAGCGCGGGCGCGCTCAGGCCGAGGTGCTGGCCACGGTGCTGGGGGGCTACCGTCCGGCCGTGCTGGTCAGCTCGCACAGCAGGCGCTGCACGCAGACGCTCATGCCGTACGCCGAGCGGCACGGGCTGGAGGTGCGGGAGGAGACGGCGCTGTCGGAGAGCGGATACGACCCCCGCAAGGCGGAACGGCTGATGCGCGAGCTGCTGGCCGCGCCCGAGGCGGCGGTGGTGTGCAGCCACGGCAAGGTCCTGCCCGAGCTGCTGGGCATGGCGGGCCAGGCGCTGCGCGGCGTGCGGACCGCCGATCACACTCTCCCCAAGGGCGGCTTCGCCGTCCTCCACCGCGCCATGCACCCGGGCGCCACCGACCCCGGCCCCGCCCGCGTTGTCAGCCTGGAGCGTTATACGACCTGAACCCTCAGGCGAGGCGGGACCAGACGACGGGGAACTCATCGTGGGCCCGGGCCGCCTCGGCGCTCTCGATGCCCACGAGCACGCCGTAGGTGAAAGTGTCCTCCCCGGCCCGGCGGGCCCTTTCCGCCTCCTCCAGCAGCACGCCCTGGGCGACGACACCGTCCTGGTGCCGTCCGAGCACCTCCTGCACCTCCTTGGCGCGCTCGGCCGCGCCGGACATGCCGGCGGCCTCCGCCGTATATCTGGCGCGCTTGGCGGCCTTGCGCACGTCGTGCATGGCCGCCTCCCGCTCCGCGCCCTCCTCCATGCGCCGCGCCGCTTCGTAGGCGTCGGTCACCCGCCGCCAGTTCCTGTCCACGATCTTCGGCAGCGCCTTGTCCGCGTTCTTGGCCGCCGCGGCCGTCAGCGGCGGGTCGGCGGCCAGCGCGTCGAGGGCGTCGAGCAGCGCGAAATAACGGCTCTCGCTGAGCACGCCCCGGATCCGCTCGTACGCCTCGTGTTCCCTGGCCTGCAGGTCGTCGCCCAGCCTGCGGCGCGCGTCGGCGGTGACGAAGCGGGGATCGAGGCCGTCGAGCCGGCCGGCGAAGCGCGCCCTGATGACCTCCAGGTCACGCGCCTCGCCGAGCACCTCGCCGAGCCACCTGAGCTCCTCCTGGAGATCCTCGGTGCCGGCGACGATCCGTTTGAACGCCTTGAGCGCGCTGCGCAGGCGGCGGCCGGCGACCCTGGCCTTGTGGACGGCGTCCTCCTCGGCCAGCCGCACGTGCGGGTCCTGCGCGATCAGCGCGTCGGCGTGGGCGCGGAGGTAGGCGACGACGACCTCGCCGACCGAACCGGGCTCGGGCCGGATCCTCGGCGGCGGCGCGGGGATGCGGTCTCCCAGGACGCGGGCGAGTTTGCTCGCGCTGTCCGCGGGAGTGGCGCCGGCCTTGCGCAGCCGCTTGGCGACCTTCTCAAGGAGGCCGCGATCGCCCTCCTTGAGCTCGGCCTCGACCTCGCGCCAGCGCCGCACCACCGGCTCGTCCCCGAGCACGGTGCCCTTCACGCGGTCGTCGGCGATCTCCACAAGGACCGTGCTCTCCGTGCCACCCGTGCCACCCGTGCCCCCGGTGCCACCCGCGCCGCCTGTGCCGTCCGCGCTGCCCTCGCCGCCCATGCTGCCCGAGCCGCCTGCGCCACCGGGGCCGAGCAGCCGGGTGATGCTGCGGCGGGTCTCCAGCCGGGCCACCGGCGCGAGCGGGGCGCCCCGCGTGTACGCGAGGACGAGGCTCGCCAGCTCGGCGGGCACCACCTTGGCGCTGCGGGTGAGCGGCCGGGTGATCTCCTGGCGGGCTCCCTTGGCCTTGGGCAGCTTGAGGTGCCAGCCCTCGTCGTCCCCGCCGCGCCGCCTGCGCAGAGTGACGCCGCGAGCCGCCAGCCGCAGATCGGGGGTGTCGAAATAGACCGCGGTCAGGCGGTGGGAGAGCGGCTCGGACACCCCCTCGCACCCCGGCACGCCGCTGAGGTCGGGCAGGGCGAAACCCTCCGGAACGTCGAACTTGTCCTCGATCTCCAACGCCACCGTTCCCCCCGAATGCCCCGGTTTACGGTCATATGCCCCCCAAGGTGAACAGTACGTTCCGCTCACCACGGGCGCGCCGGCTCCACGCATTCATGGCCGCGGCGCGGTCAACCGGCCCGTTCGGGCGCGCGCCCACTCACAGATGCGCGACGACGAAGATCCGCCGGAACGGGAACAGCGTGCCGTACGGCCTGGGGGGATAGACGGCGCGCAGGCCGCGGGCGCAGTCGGCGAGGAAGTCGGCGTGGCGCTCGGGCGGCAGCCGGTCGAGCATGGGCCGCAGGGCGGTGCCCTTGATCCAGTTCAGCACGGCGTCCTCCCCCGGCAGCACGTGGATGTAGGTCGTCTCCCACGCGTCCACCGTGAAGCCGAGATCGGCGAGCAGGTCCACGTAGTCGGCCGGCTCCCGGACCGGCGCGTCCCGCGGCACGTCGCCCAGCTCCTCCCGCCAGGTCGTACGGCACAGCTCGCGCACGACGGCGTGACTCGGCGCGTCGAAGTTGCCGGGCACCTGGAAGGCGAGCCAGCCGTCCTCGGTCAGGTGACTCCTCCACCGGCGCAGCAGGTCGGGGTGTTCCGGCACCCACTGCAGGAGCGCGTTCGAGACGATCACGTCGACCGGGCGGGGCGGCTGCCACTCCCGGACGTCGACAACCTCGAACGTCGGCCCGGGCGGCGCCTTGGCGATCATCGCGGGCGAGGAGTCGACGCCGTGCACCCGAGCGCCGGGCCATCGGTCGCACAGGGTCGCGGTGAGCTCCCCGGTGCCGCAGCCGAGATCGACCACATACTCGGGCGACTTGGCGCCCACCCGGGCCACGAGCTCGTGGAAGGGGCGGCCGCGCTCGGCCGCGTACCGCTCGTAGACCACCGGATCCCAGATGTCCGCACCCATGCCACGCACCTCCATTATCTTGACGTCGAGATAAATCGATATCGCGGGAGATATCTCGATGTCAAGAGAAGCTAGACTCGGCCCATGACCTTCTCGAGGCCCGTCGAGGACGAAGTGGACCGGCTGGTCGCGGCCTGGAGACAGGAGCGCCCGGACCTGGACGTGACGCCTCTCGAAGTGCTGAGCCGGGTCTCCCGGCTGAGCCGGCACCTGGAACGCGAGCGCCGCGCGGCCTTCGCGTCGCACGACATGGAGTCGTGGGAGTTCGACGTGCTGACGGCCCTGCGCCGTGCGGGGGAACCGTACGAGCTGAGCCCGGGCGCACTGCTTCGCGCCACCCTGGTGACCTCCGGCACGATGACCAACCGCATCGACAGGCTGGCCGCCGGAGGGCTCGTCACCCGGCGCCCGGACCCGGAGGACCGGCGCGGCGTGCTGGTGCGGCTGACCCCCGCCGGGATGCACCGTGTGGACGCGGCCTTCGCCGACCTGCTGCGCCGCGAACGCGAACTCCTCGCAGGTCTCGACCAGCACGAACAGAAGGCACTCGCCGCCCTGCTGCGCACGCTTCTGATCCCCTTCGACACCTCCGACGCGTCCGCCCACTGATCCGGCGGAGCCGTCGCCACCCCCGGCCCGGCCGTCCGATGGAGGCGGAAGCCGGCCGGACCCCGGGGGGTTGACACCGACAAACGTTCCCGTCCGAGCTAGAACATGCCTTCTTTGACGTTTGTCGCTTTTGGCGCTTTTGGCGGCACCTCGAACGCACGCCAGCCCGCTATTGACTCATGTCCAACCGGCATCGATATGAGCATATCCATGTGATTTACGTCACACACCTTCCTTGGATCGGTCCAGCACCGGGCGAGGCCCGAGGCGACCGAAAGGTCTGTGATCAGCGGAGACGGGGTCCGCGCCGCCATGACGACGCGGCCACCACGCCGGAGCGGAGACTCTGCGGGCGCGGAGAGGAAACCCGAAATTCCTGGTTTCAGAGGGTTTCTCGTTATAACTTCCGACCGTTCCTTCACTGACGTATGGGGCGCGAGTGACGCCTCACGACAGACCAGGGAGATCCTCTTGAAACGCACTCTCGCTCTGGGCGGGGTCGCGGCCGGCCTGCTGGCCTCCGCGGCGATAGCCGCCCCGGCTCACGCCGACTCCATCCCGTCCGTCAACCTCGCCAAGACCAACCTCGCCGCGAAGGAAGTCGCGGCGTTCTGGTTCGGTCAGGCGCGGGCCAACCTGATCAACGCCACGCCGTACGGCGTGGAGACCAAGATCTCGGCCAAGCACGTGTCGACCGGCGGAGCCTCCGCCGACACCAAGGCCGGCGTTGTCGGGTCGAGCGGCGACCAGAAGGCCGCCAGCGGCAGCCTCAAGAACGTGAACCTGCCGAAGACCACCGGCAAGGTGTTCTTCATCGGCGCCGACGGCAGGCCGCACTGGTGCTCGGCGACCGCCGTGCAGTCGCAGTACAAGAACCTGGTGGCGACCGCGGGTCACTGCGTGTACGACACCAAGTCCAACGCCACGACTCTGGACAAGTGGGTCTTCATCCCCGGCTACTACGAGGGCAAGACCCCCTGGGGCATCTACGTCGGTAAGACCGCTTACACGCACTACGACTACA